>JBNJGM010000070.1:0-8756 GCA_051747685.1 Thermodesulfobacteriota bacterium
ACATAGCGTTGCCGCAATTCCCGCCGGGCCACTTTGACCAGTTTTTCAATTTCCGAGTCCTGTTTTTGCTTGGTGACATCCGTAAACAGATCAGCCACCTGGTAGCGCGAGAGATGGATGGCGGGCATAACCATGTGGGTCGGACCCTCATGGCGGAGTTGGATAATCCACTCCCCGAGGTCGGTTTCCGTGACCTTGAGCCCTTCCTTTTCCAGGTGGTCGTTGAGATGGGTCTCTTCTGCGGTCATGGATTTGGATTTGACGATTTTTTGGCAATCGTTTTCCGCGGCGATGTTGGCTATGATTTCATTTGCCTCATGTGCGGTATGGGCAAGATGGACATGGATCCCGATTTTTTCGGCATTGGCTTTGAATTCTTCGAAAAGCTGGTCCATGTGAGCGATGGAGTCGTCTTTGGCAGCAGCTATTTCGTTGATTAAGGCCTTTTCGTCCATGCCGGAGAAGGCTTTGGCGCGTCCGGCGCGGTAAGCCACGGCGAAGTTGTCCAGGGTGGAACGTAAAAAATCATTTTCCAGCGTGCCGTGGATCTTTTCTCTGTATTCTTTAAGATTTTTAGCTTCTTGCATCGCTGTCCTCCAGCAGAAGAATATGCAGTTCAAGCGGCCCGTGTACACCTAGGGCCAGGACGCGTTCGATGTCTGCCGTCCGGCTGGCCCCGGTGATAAAGGCCGTGTAATTGGGCGGTTTACTCATCCATTTGTGCATCTCCTTTTCCAACTCGTACGAGGTGTTCTGGAGCTTGGAGAGAGGAAGGACCGCTACGTGGATTTCACTAATCATCGTGGCCAGGCGCAGTTCTTCGTTACTTGAGTTGAGCACGAGAGTCCCTGTGGCCGCGATGCCGAAATCACAGACGGTAAAGCCAATATCGATGCCAGCTAACTGGTGGCGCAGTCCCTTGTCGATCAAAGAAACGCCGTGTTCTTTGCAAACCTTGCTTAGTGCGGTCAGTTCTTTCTTTTTCAATCCCGGCGCCGCAACGATTTTTTGCATTTCTTTGAGCTGGCACAGGTCTTCTGCATGGGGCGAGAGCGGGGCTTCGCACCCGGAAATAAGGAGCTGACAGGCCTCCTTTTGGGCGCAAAGATTGGCGGTGTATTCGTAAGCTTCAGCCATGGTGGAGATGTTTGAAACCACCGCTGATACCGCCTCCGCCTTTTCTCGGAAGGTTTGAACCATCGTATCTGTTTTGGTCATGCACTATGCCTCCGTTACGCCAGGATATCCTGGCGGTTCATCTGTATTTGTGTTGCCGCGAATAGAAGCAACCGCAGGACTTTGTCGCTTGAAATCCCCATTCCCTTTTCCCGACAGAGCCCTTGGCAATAAACGTGGCCCTGGCACAAGTGTCCCGGGCCAATTCTCCCTAGGCGTGTGTGTATTGCCTGTATTCACCTTATAAATGTATCTTGTGCAACTAGCCTCCGTCAAGGCGGGAACGTCTCCAGGAGCCGGGATGCGCGCTTCAGAATTGGTACAGGTTCGGCTTGGATGGAGAATTCTCATAAATAGAGACAGGAGTATCTGGAATCCTTGGAATACCGGGGCCGGGGCAGGACAAAAAAGAACGGCCATAAGGCCATAGTGGCCCGCCCCGTTGCGGGGTTCGGTGTTGGTGCGACTTCTCTTGGGGCAGCTATGGGGTGTGGAGGCCGAGGGCGCGCTTTACGGCCGCAAAATCGACAGCGCTGTTGACCAATTGGGCTCCGTGGTTGATTTTGATCATATCCCGCAATTTCACGGATCCCAGGATACGTTCCATTTTCTGAGCCACACTGTAGGTGTCCTCGCGCACGACGATAATGGGGGTTTCCAGCACTTCAGAGCGCGAAAGGATGAGGTCGTTGGGATACAGGTTGCCGGTCAAGATGAGGCAGGGACATTTCCCCTCTAAGGCCACCAATTGTAAATCTGATCGGTCACCACCCACGAGGATCGCGGAGTTTTGGTGGCGACGGAAGTGGGTCATGAAATTTTCTACTTGCATCGTGCCGATGAGAAAATTTTCAATGACCCGGTCAGCCTTGCCGGGAGCGGAAATGATACGGCCCCCAAGTCGCTCTGCGAGGTCAGCAATTTTTATCGCCCCCATGAGAGGGTCATGGGGGATCATTCCTAATACGGGCACCCCTTGACGTTGCAGCATGGGTTCCACGCTGCCCTGGAGTGCGCCGATCTGGGAAGCAGGGACATCGTTGAGGACCACGCCAATGAGCTGGTCGCCAAGGAATTCCTTGGCCGCTAGGAGGTAATCGTAATTGCATTCGTTGCGGTAGCGATCAATGAGCAAAACTTTGGTGCTGAGGCCTTTGCTCACGCTCAGTCCGTCCACGCCGCAATATTTTCCGGAATACAAAAAGCTCCCAGAGCCGCCGACCAAAACGAGATCTTTTCCTTTTTCGAGGCTCTGGTACGCTGTCTGGACTTGGGACAGCAGTTGGGGGCAGGTGGAGGTGAACGCTTCTTTTTTGAATGCCTCGGTGACCAACACCGGTGTGACCAAGCTGGGATCCTCTTGCAGGCCGAGGACGTCTTGGACGAAGAAGGCGTCGGCATCGCCCTCCTGGGCGCTGGCCTTACTTGGCACCGCCCCAATGGGCTTCATATACCCGATTGAATACCCCTCTTTTTGTAAGTGCAGCCCAAGGGCCATGGTCAGCATGTTTTTTCCGGAAAACCCGCTCGTGGAGCCAATGTACAATCCTGGCATAGTCGCCTCCTTCACCGCTGTATATGTCTCAACCTGTATTGGTTAAGCTATACCGAAATGTGACGCACTTGGCGAGAGGGGATCATGGCCGGAGAAGAAAAAAGGCCAACCCCTCTCTAGGAGGGATTGGCCTGAGTGGGTTCAAATCGGTGCCCGATTTGGGGGTGAAAGGCGCATTAGTCGGCGAGTATTTCCATGGTCTGCTGCGCGATTTCCAACTCTTCATCCGTGGGCACGATCATGATTTTCACCCTGCTGGCGTCGGTGTTGATATAACGGGCCTCTTTTTTCCGCTGCGCGTTTTCAGCGGGGTCGATTTCGATGCCGAAATTTTCCAAACCCGCAACGCTTAATGCCCGCACATCCGGATCATTTTCCCCGATGCCGGCGGTGAAGACGATGCCGTCGACCCGCCCCAAGGCGGCCAGGTAGGAGCCGATATATTTTTTATTCCGGTAGGTGAGCATCTCAAGGGCCAATTGGGCCTGAGAGTCTCCGTTTTCCCGAGCATCGTGGATATCGCGCATATCGTTCATGCCGCAAATCCCTTTTAAGCCGCTTTCTTTATTCAAGAGCTCATCAATTTCTTCGATGCTCATCTGTTTTTGTTTGGCCAAAAACGCGTGTACTGCCGGATCAATGTCTCCGCAGCGGGTGCCCATGACCAGGCCTGCCAAGGGGGTCATGCCCAGCGATGTATCCACGCATTTGCCGTTTTGGATCGCGCACATGGAACTGCCGTTGCCGAGGTGCACGGTGATCAGATTGACCTCGTTCTCCTTTTTGCCCAACAGCGCCGCCGCTTTTTTGGCCACGTACCGGTGGGAGGTTCCGTGGAAGCCGTAGCGCCGGATGCCCAACTCTTTGTACAAGTCGTAGGGTATAGCATATTGATAGGCTTTGGCCGGCATACTTTGGTGAAACGCGGTATCGAAAATGGCCACCTGGGGAACCTCGGGAAATATTTTCCGGGCCACTTTGATCCCGGTGAGATTCGCCGGGTTGTGCAGCGGGGCCAGGGAGGCGTTGGCTTCAATAGCCTCGATTGTGGCCTCGTCAATGATACTCGGGGCATGGAAGGACTCTCCGCCATGCACGACCCGGTGCCCGACGGCCTTAATCTCGGAGCGATCCTTGATTACGCCGTAATTGGCATCGGTGAGCAGGGTGACCACTTTTCCCAACCCGGCGGCATGGTCAGGCACGGGCTCGGTGAATTCTGTTTTGCCTTCCTGCTGCGTGTCGGGGTATTTTTTGTGCTCCAACTTGCTGTTGTCTTCACCGATACGTTCAATGACCCCGGCGGCGAGGACTGTCTCGTTGTGCATATCAAAGAGTTTGTATTTGATGGACGAACTTCCGGAATTAATGACAAGGGTCTTCATATCAATCCTTTTTCTGCTTGGGCTTGGATGGCGGTTATGGCCACGGTGTTCACGATATCGGTGATGGTACAGCCGCGACTGAGATCATTTACGGGTTTGTTGAGACCCTGCAGCACTGGACCGATAGCCACAGCCTGCGCAGAGCGTTGCACGGCCTTGTAGGTGTTATTGCCGGTATTGAGATCGGGGAAAATAAATACCGTGGCCTGTCCGGCGACTTTGCTGTCCGGCATTTTGGTTTTGGCCACTTCAGGATCGATAGCGGCGTCATACTGCAAGGGGCCTTCAAGTAAAAGTTCCGGCCAGCGCTCTTTGGCAAGTTTTGTCGCTTCCCGGACTTTCTCTACCTCGTCGCCTTTCCCGGAAGCTCCGGTGGAGTACGACAACAAGGCCACTTTCGGTTCGACCCCGAAAATCCGGGCTGTCTCGGCAGAACTCAACGCGATTTCAGCCAATTGCTGGGCGTTGGGGTTGGGATTCACCGCGCAGTCGCCGTAGACCAAAACCCGGTCCCGCAGACACATCAAAAAGACACTGGAGACGATCGAGGCCCCGGGTTTGGTTTTGATGATCTGGAAGGCGGGGAGGATGGTTTGTTGGGTAGTGGTGATCGAGCCGGAAACCATGCCGGCAGCGTGGTCTTTATGCACCATCATTGTGGCGAAGTAGGTGGGGTCGCTGAGGGCGTCTTTGGCCTGCTCCTCGGTTACCCCTTTGTGTTTGCGGAGCTCAAAATAGGTAGCTGCGTAGTCCTCAAGATTCTCTGCCGTCGTTGGATTGATAAGTTCAGCAGCACTTAAATCGAGGCCGAGTTCAGAGGCTTTGGCGCTTAGCTTCGAGGGATCACCGAGAATCGTCAGGTCGCAAACACCGCGGCGTAAGAGGATGTCTGCGCCGCGCAAAACGCGATCACTCGATCCTTCCGGCAGCACAATGCGCTGTTTGTTGGCCTTGGCTTTTTCCACCAGGGAATATTCGAACATGCGTGGCGTTACCTTCGTGGATTTTGTCTCCACAAGCCGCAACCGCAATTCTTCCGTATTGACATTCGCCTCAAAGACCCCGAGGGAGGTGGCGATTTTTTTGGGGTTGTCTGGCTCGATTTTCCCGTACAGCGAGTCCACCGTCCGGGTTGTGCGATAGGTATGCTCTTTGGCTAGCATGACCGGCATGGGAACCCCGGTCCAGCCATCGATCAGCTTGAGGACATTTTTGGAAGGGTAAATGCCTCCTGTCAGGAGGATACCGGCAATATCCGGAAAATTCGAGGACAGCCGCGAGGCGAGACTGCTCAAGATAATGTCCGAGCGGTCGCCCGGGGTGATGACCAGGCTGCCGTGGTTGATGTAGTCCAAAAAGTTGCCGATTTGCATGGCTGCGACCAAATTATCTGAAATCAGATTTTCCATACGGTCTTCGCCGTACAAAACGGTTGCCTGGAGCCATTTTTTGACATCGGACATCGTTGGTTTGCCCAGGGTGTCTTCTTCAGGGATGACATAGACCAGCATGGGCTTATCCGTGCATGTGGCGCAGGACAATTCCCGGCCTAGTCCCTGGTCGATTTCCGGAGCCGCGCGGTTGATGATCGTAGCGAGGATATCCACACTTTTGTCCTCATACGAATCCAGCGCGAGTTGCGTTGAACTGACCACTTCCTGGGCGGTCTTACGATAGCCATTGGCAACCAAAAGCAGGGGGGCGCCTAAGTTGGCGGCGATCTCCGCGTTGATGTCGAATTCAAAGGCCGAAGCAGTGTCCTGAAAATCAGACCCTTCGCAAAGGACGAAATCGCATTTTGCCTCGATTTCTTTATATTTTTTGAGGATGGTTTCAAACAGAAGATCTTGTTTACCGCTGTTGAGTAGATCTTTGGCCTCCTGCAGGGTAAAGGCGAATGCTTCCTCATACTCCATATCTAAATGGAACTGGGACTGGATGAGATTGATGTCGTGGTCACGCACATCCTTAGACGGCGTGTTAATGATGGGCCGGAAAAAGCCCACTTTGCGGATGTCCCGCATCAGCAATTGCATCAGGCCCAGCGCGATGGCTGATTTGCCACTGCGGGGTTCAGTGGTGGTGATGTACAGATTTTTGGCCATAAACGGCTCCTCGTTGGGTATTCCTTGGAATGCTGGCGATTATGTTACCGAGACGCATCGATACCATAACAGCGAACATCCAAGCACGTGGTGGCAGAGGGAAGAACTCAAAATAGGGGAGATTGCGTAATGCTGTGCAGGGCCGCAAGGACCCTGCACAGCACAGCAAGTGGACGGTTATTTGCCGGAACGGCCGTCGTCACAGGCGTCGCCTGTGCCCGGACGGGCGTGTTCAGGTGTGTCAGCAATCTCGCAGGAGTCGCTATCCGTTTTGGTCTCCGAGCCACTGGTACCGCTCGCGGGCACGGCACATCCGAGTTGTTCGGGAGTGGCTTGGGCCATGTATTCTAACACAGCGTAGCGTTCCTGGTACTCTTTTTCGATCTGGCACCGCAGTTTCTTGGACTCTTCGGGGAACATTTTTTCCAGCATGGCGTAGCGGCGCTCGCCACTGAGAAATTGTTGCAAGGTTCCGTCCGGAGCCTTGGATTCCAAGACCAAGGGGTTTTGCCCTTCATCGGCGCGGCGGGGATCGAAGCGGTACAGCGGCCAATAGCCGGATTGGACCGCTAGTTTCTCTTCTTCTTGGGCCTTGCCCATGCCCTTGAGCAGACCTTGGTTAATGCACGGCGCATAGCAGATGATAAGCGAGGGACCGGGGTAGCTTTCGGCTTCGGTGAACGCCTTGAGCAATTGCTGCTTATTGGCACCCATGGAAACCGAGGCCACATACACATACCCGTAGGTCATGGCCATGCGGCCCAAGTCCTTCTTGGATGTTTTTTTACCGGAGGCGGCAAACTTGGCGATGGAGCCGGTGGGCGTGGCCTTGGAGGATTGCCCGCCGGTATTGGAGTAGACTTCAGTATCCATGACTAAGATATTGATGTCTTCGCCGGAGGCGATCACATGGTCCACTCCGCCATAGCCGATGTCGTAGGCCCAGCCATCGCCGCCGAAGACCCAGACGGATTTTTTGGTCAGCATGTCGCTGTTGGCCCAAATCTCGTCCAGGACCTTGCTGTCCGGGGCGATCTCCAACAAGTCTTTGACTTCCTGGCCGTATTGTTTGGAGAGATCACCGTTGTCGATGTTGTTTATCCAGTTTTGCAACGCGGTTTTCAATTCCTCGGGGATATCCTCTTGGATGGCTTCCTTGGCCAAGGCTGCCAACTTGTTCCGGCGTTGCTCGTAGGCCATGGCAAAACCATATCCGAATTCAGCGGCGTCTTCGAAGAGGGAATTGCCCCAGGCCGGACCGTGCCCGTCTTCATTAACGGTGTACGGTGTCGTCGGCGCGGAAGCGCCCCAGATGGAGGAGCAGCCGGTGGCGTTGGCGATGACCATGCGTTCGCCGAAGAGTTGGGTCAGCACCTTGACGTACGGGGTTTCGCCACAACCAGCGCAGGCCCCGGAGAATTCCATAAGCGGTTTGTAGTATTGGCTGCCTTTGAGGGATTCGCGTTTAAAGAGGTGGCCCTTGGAGGAAACTTTTTGTGAATAGTTGTAGTTCGGCACCTCGGTAGGTGTCTGGGTTTCCAGGGGCTTCATGACCAACGCAGTTTCCTTGGCCGGGCAGATATCCGCGCAATTGCCGCAACCAAGGCAATCCAATGTGTTGACCTGAATGCGGAAATGCAATCCTTTGACGTCCTTGCCCTTGGCCTCGAGCGTGGTGAACGATTCCGGAGCAGCGGCTTTTTCCTCGTCGGTCAACAGCACCGGCAAAATCGCTGAGTGGGGGCAGACAAAGGCGCATTGGTTGCACTGGATGCAATTGTCAGCGACCCATTCTGGCACATTGATGGCCACACCGCGCTTTTCATACTGGGATGTGGCCACGGGGAAGGTGCCGTCGGGCTCAAAGGCCGAAACCGGCAGTGTGTCGCCTTTTTGGTTCAATATGGGGCGGGCCACGTTTTTGACGAAATCAGGCTCGCCGGTTTCAACTTCCTGCTCTTCTTGGGCGTCCTTCCAGCTTTCAGGATAGGCAACCTCTTCCAGGCCGGCGATGGCGTTGTCCACGGCAGCAATATTCATGTTGACGATTTTCTCGCCTTTGTTGCCGTACGTTTTTTGGATGGAATCCTTCAAGAGGGCCACGGCCTCTTCAAAGGGGATGACATTGGCGAGCTTGAAAAATGCGGTCTGCATGATCATGTTGATCCGTCCGCCGAGACCGACCTCGGAGGCGATCTTAACCGCATCGATATTATAGAATTTCAGTTGCTTGCGCGCGATGGCCCGACGCAAGGAGGCCGGAAGTTCTTTTTCCATATCCTCCAGGGACCAATGGGAGTTGAGCACAAATGTGCCGCCGTCCTTGATGCCCTCCAGGATGTCATACTGCCGAACATAGCTGTCCTTATGGCAGGCGACATAGTCGGCGTCGGTAACCAGGTAGGTGGACTGGATGGGGTTTTTCCCAAAACGCAGGTGGGAAACGGTGATCCCGCCGGATTTTTTGGAGTCGTAGGAAAAATACCCTTGGGCGAAAAGGTCGGTGTTGTCGCCAATGATTTTGATGGCCTGCTT
>JBNJGM010000071.1:0-8621 GCA_051747685.1 Thermodesulfobacteriota bacterium
TGGCTGGGCGTGGCCCGGCTCGAAGAGGCGATTGCACTCCGTGAGGCCGGATTGACCGCGCCCATCCTTATCTTGGGCCATTGTCCGCCTGGATGTGTCCCGGAGGCACTGGCCTGGGATATACGCCTCACGGTTTCCAGTGTCCGCGAGGCCCGGGAAATGGCCAGTTGGGCGAGCGCGGCAGGGGGCACACTTCGGCTGCACCTCAAAGTGGATACCGGCATGGGGCGGCTGGGGATGCTGGCCGGGCCGGAACTCGGCGGCGACTTGGAGGACGCGGTACAGGAGATTGCTGAGATACAAGGGCTGGCAGCCATTTTCCTGGAGGGGGTTTTCACCCACTTCGCCTGCGCCGATAGCAAGGACAAAAGCAGCGCCAACGCCCAATGGCGCTTGTACACCCGCCTGCTTCAGGCCCTGGAGGACCAGGGCCTGCCACGCATCACGGTGCGCCACGCCGCCAACAGCGCTTCCATTATTGACCTGCCCCACACCCACCTGGACCTGGTCCGTGCCGGGATCATGCTCTACGGGCTGTACCCTTCCCCGGAGGTGGACCACAGCACTATCCGGCTGACTCCGGCCATGAGCATTAAAACCCGCATTAGCTACGTTAAGGAGGTGCCGGCGGGCTTTGCCGTCAGCTACGGTTCAACCTATACCACGCCGGCGCCAACGCGGATCGCTACGGTGCCGGTGGGCTATGCCGACGGATACAGCCGGTTGCTTTCATCTCAAGCGTCTATGTTGGTACGCGGTCAGCGAGTGCCCGTGGTTGGCCGCGTGTGCATGGATCAGACCCTGCTCGATGTGGGGCAGGTGCCTGAGGCGGCGCACGGGGATGAGGTGGTTGTGCTTGGGACCCAGGGCAATGCGCAGGTCAGTGCCGACGAACTTGCGGCGTTCACCGCGACCATCAATTATGAAGTGGTTTCGACGATTATGGCCCGAGTGCCGCGAGTGTATCGAGAAACGGGGAGGACGCATGGCTGAAAACGGGGACCGAGCCTATGACGCAGTGGTGAGCACGGACTGTCGCCGGGCCCTGGATAGCCTGGCCTCGAATATCGTTATTGTCGATGGGCAGGGCGATATTGTCTACGCGAATGCGGCCTGGAAACAATTTGCAGCGGCCAATGATGCTCCGGAGAATGTGGCCGAAGGGTGTAATTACCTGCGGGTTTGCGAGAGTACCCAGGGGCCGGAGGCGGCAATGGCTGCCAAGTTTGCGGCCGGGCTGCGGGAGGTGCTGGCGCATACACGGGAGAGCTTCGAAATGGAATATCCCTGTCACTCTCCGCAGGAGCGGCGGTGGTTCACCAGTCGGGCGAGCCTCTTGTTTCCCGAAAAACCGTGGGCCCTTATCTGTCATGACCAAATCACCGAGCGCAAGCAGGCCGAAGAGGAGTTGATTACCCGTGGCTATGAGTATGAAGAATTGTTCGAGAGCTTTCAGGACGGGGTTTTCCTCCACCCCCTGCCAAACGGGGCGCTTCCACAGTCCTTTGTGCATGTCAATCGCAGGGCGTGCGAGCAACTCGGCTATACCAGAGAGGAGTTACTGCACCTCTCGTTAAGCGATGTGGATCCTCGTATTACGTTGGAAGCAATTGAAACGATTGTGCACCAGGTACGCCGTGACAACGGGGTCACCTTCGAATCTGAGCATAAGCGAAAAGACGGGACATACTTGCCCGTGGAAGTGACGAGCAACATTGTGCGTTTCCGCGGCCAAGAGATGTTTTTGAGCGCGGTGCGCGATATTACGAGTCGTAAGGAGGCTGAGCGGAGCCGGCTGGAGGCGCAGCAAGCCGTGGACGCCACACATGAAGAGCAACAGGCCATTTTAAATGGGTTGCAAGGGGTGGTTGTCGATTATGTCGACAGCCAGATGCGCCTGCGCTGGACCAATGACCCCCAGTTTGCCCTAAAGACGTGCGTGCAGGAGCAGAAATGCTATGAACTGCGCTATCAAAAGGACAATGTGTGCGAGTATTGTCCGGCCCTTGCTGCCATCGAAGCCAAAACCCCTCAAGAGGTAGAAACCGATGCCTGCCCCGACGGTCGTGTGCGGTATATCCGGAGTAACCCGGTGTTTAGCCCTGAGGGGGATGTCCGCGGCGTCGTGAACATTATCTGGGATCTGACCGAACGCAAGGCAATGGAGCGGGAATTGCTGCTGGCCAAGGAGGAGGCGGAGTCCTTGAGCATATCCAAAAGTATGTTTTTGGCCCGTATGAGCCATGAAATCCGCACCCCGATGAACAGTATCATCGGTATGGGGCACTTGCTGCAACAAACCGCATTGGAGGGCAAGCAAAGGGAGTATATTCAGCATATCAACGCCTCGGCCAATATGCTCTTGTCTTTGATCAATGATATTTTGGATTTTTCCAAGTATGAAGCCGGGAAAATGCAGTTGGAACACCGCTCCTTCCATCTTGAGGAGGTTTTGGAGCGGTTGTCCTCGACCCTTAAGCTCAAAGCTGAAGAAAAAGGGGTGGAGTTGTTGTTTTCCGTGTCCCCTGACGTCCCCATGCGCCTCGTGGGAGATGCCCTGCGTTTGGAGCAGGCGCTGCTCAATTTATTGAGCAATGCCGTCAAATTCACGGAACACGGGGAGGTCATTCTCAGTGTCCGTCCACAACACGTAGACGGGGAACATCTCCAACTTGCTTTTACAGTGCAGGATACCGGCATCGGGATCGACCCGGAATATATCCCGCATCTCTTCACCCCTTTTACCCAGGCTGACGGCGGTTTTACCCGCTCTTACGGCGGCACAGGGCTCGGCCTGGCCA
Organism: Thermodesulfobacteriota bacterium; assembly: GCA_051747685.1. Lineage (GTDB taxonomy): Bacteria > Desulfobacterota > Desulfovibrionia > Desulfovibrionales > Desulfohalobiaceae > Desulfohalobium. The sequence goes on from JBNJGM010000071.1 coordinate 2,802, forward strand.
TTTGCAAACATATCGCCAAGGCCATGGACGGGGAGATCGATTGCCAGAGCACGGCCGGAGAGGGCAGTCGCTTCACCCTGACCGGGTGGCTGCAGAAGGGATCGAATGCACTTGTTTCCCATCCGCTGCGGCAGAGCCTCCAGGGCAAACGTTTACTTATCGTGGAGGATAATTCGGCGGCGCGGCAGATTCTTGCGGATAATCTGGCCCATACCCAGATGGATATTGTCGTGACCGATACCGGGGAAAAGGCCCTTGAGCAATACCGTAAGGCGCAAGAGCAAAACCGGCCCTTTGATTATGTGCTCGTGGATTGGAAACTTCCGGGGATAAACGGCGATCTGGTTGTAGAACAGATCCGTACGCAGAGCAAAGGGGCCTCCCCTAAAATTATTATGCTCACGGCCTACGGCCGCCAAGAGCTTATCCAGCAAGCCACTTTTGCGGGTGTGGATTTGATTTTGGACAAACCGGTTATGCAGTCCCAACTTATCGATACCCTCATTACGGTCAGCAAAGCCGATTCTAAGGGACAGGCGGATCTGCCAGGGGAGCATTGCGCTTGGGATCCGGATTATTCCAGCAATATCGAAGGGTTACATGTTTTGCTTGTTGAGGATGTGGCCGCCAATAGACAGGTGGCCCGGGAAATCCTGGCCTCCGTGGGCGTGGAGGTTACTGAGGCTGAAAACGGGGCCAAGGCCCTGGATGTATTGCGACAGCAGGGCCTGGATGGCTTCGATTTGGTGCTTATGGATATTCAGATGCCGGTGATGGATGGGTTGGAGGCCACATCCACGATACGCGCCTGGGAAGTACAGCGCCTGCAGCAACAGGCGGAACAGGGACACGGGCAGGCCCAAGGGCCCCTTTTTGCGCTTCCGATTGTCGCTTTAACCGCCCACGCCATGGCAGAAGAGCGCGAGCGGAGCCTGGATGCGGGTATGGTGGACCATGTGACCAAGCCGATTGATCCGGCCCACCTTATTCAAACCCTGGCCCGGTGGACGGGACGGAAGGAGAGCCAGACGCGGGAAGACGCTCCGGCCCAGGCCGCGCTTGGGCCGGATTGGCCTGCGGTGCCGGGTATTGATGTCAGCGCCGGCTTGCAGCGGGTGGCTGGCCGGCATCGGGTGTACCTGGAAATGCTCGCCGCATTCAGCGACAGCTGCGATGCGGAATTCGCGGTCCTGCAGCAGGCCCTGCAAGAGGGCGAGGCCGCGACGGCCAGGGAAAAAGCCCATGCCCTGAAAGGCCGGGTGGGGAATTTGGGTATGGTTGAGTTGCACCAACAGCTGTCCCAACTCGAAACGTTGTTGCAGCAGTCCCTGGAGGCGGATGCGTCTGCGTTTTTGCAGGGAGTGCGCCAGGAGTTGACCCGGGTGCAAAATTCCGTGACCGTACTGCTGAGGCAACAGGGAAAGAAAGCGCCAGAACAGGTAGAGCAAAGGTCTGTGGATACACAGCAATTACAAGCCGATATCCAAGAGTGCTTAGCTGCATTGGAGAAATTCGATTGGCACGCTGTGGCGGTTTTCGAGCGCATACAGCCGGATTTGGAAACGTTGTTTGCCCCCCAACGGGTCCAGGATATCGCGAAATTTGTGAAAGGATATGATTTTATGCAAGCACAAAACGCCATGCACAGTATTTTGTCTGACCTCCAGTCATAAGGAGTTTTTTATGTCCGCTGCAGAACGCATCCTTATTGTGGACGACAATCCGGACAATATTACGGTCCTTGCGAATGTGCTGGGGGAGTATGAAAAAAATATCGCTTTGGATGGCAAAACCGCCTTGGCCATCGCCCAGTCGGATACGCCGCCGGATCTTATCCTCTTAGATATTATGATGCCCGGCATGGACGGATACGAAGTGGTGTCCGCTTTGCAAAAAGACCAGCAAACGCGAGGAATTCCGGTGATTTTTGTCACCGGGCTTGATGAGACCGAGAGTGAGGCAAAAGGCTTGGAAATGGGGGCAGTGGACTTTATTACCAAGCCCGTGATTCCAGCTATTGTCCAGGCTCGGGTGCGCACTCATTTGGATTTGGCCCGTTCGCGCCGTGAACTGGAAAAGCAAAATCAAATCCTGCAAGAAAATGAAGAATTGCGTGTCCATGTGGAGCGCATGACCCGCCACGACCTCAAGGCTCCCCTCAATGGAATAATGAATATTCCCCGCTTGATCATGGAGACTGAGGAGGTGAGCCAGGAGAGTTTTGAACTTTTAGAGGCAATGGTTGGCTCAGCGGACAATATGCTCTCCATGATCAACTCGAGCCAAACATTGTATCAAATAGAAACGCAGCAATTCACTTTAGTGCCTCGTCCCATCGATATTCCTGCCTTATTGAACAAGGTCATTTTAAGCGGCCGTTCGCGGGCGGGACAAAAACATATAGAACGTGTTGATCCGGAGAACAGCGAGGCGTGTACTGCACTTGGCGATGAATTTTTGTGCTATAGTATTTTTTCCAATGTTTTGAATAATGCTCTGGACGCATCACCGCACCAAGGGCAGATTACTGTTTCCTATGCACTGCTACCGAAGTGGGTTACTGTCAGTATTGCAAATGTCGGCAGTGTTCCAGAATCGATTCGGGAGAATTTTTTTGGTAAGTATGTCAGCGCTGGGAAAAGCAATGGCACGGGCTTGGGGACGTACATGGCCAAACTGTTCGTTGAAGAACAAGGGGGGGCGATTGATTTGCAGACGGATGAGCATATGACCCGCGTTGTGGTCTGGCTCCCCCTGGCGAAACCCTGAAAAGCTATTCCCCTTGGTCCTTGAAACGGTAAGCCCCCCGATCCAAAGCTTGGTTGGATCGGGGGGTCTTGTAATTGGCGTATTTTGCGCCGCTTATTGAAAAAGGTTTAGCGCCGTTGTTGACCGGGGCGGCGGCCGGTACGGCGCGGCCCCTCGGGCTTAGCGTGTTTGCGCGAGGTGCGCATAAGTTCCGGCGGTGCCAGGTGTTCCATCTGGTCCACGGTCTTGCGCTCCAAGCGTTTGCCGATATTCCGCTCAATGGCCCGGACCAGGTGCATGTCGCCTTTGGCGATAAGGCTCATGGCTAGGCCGGAGCGTTCGATACGACCGGTGCGGCCGATACGGTGGGTATAGTTTTCCGCGGTATCCGGCATGTCGTAGTTGATGACCCGGGCGATGCGCTCGACATCAATGCCGCGGGCGGCGATATCCGTGGCCACCAAAATGGTGAAGCGTCCGGAGCGAAAGCCGTTTAAGGCTGTCTGGCGTTGGGCCTGGGTCAGATTGCCGTGCAGGTCCGCTGCCTTGTATCCGGTGGCTTTGAGTTTTTGGGCCAGTTTCCGGGCACCGTGTTTGGTTTTGGTGAAAATAAGGGTTAAGGCCTCTGGCTCGGCTTCCAGGAGTTTGAGCAGCATCGGTGTCTTGTGCTGCGCCTCTACGGGATAGACGGCCTGGGAAATATTGGCAGAGGGCTTTTCGTGGTCGATACGCACTTCAGCCGGGTCTTGTAATAGTTCGCTTGTTAATTTGCGGATATCTGCGGGCATAGTGGCGGAAAAGAGCATGTTCTGCCGCTTCTCCGGCAAGTAGCTCAGAATGCGGTGTATATCCGGTAAAAACCCCATATCGAACATGCGGTCGGCTTCATCCAAAACAAGGGTTTCCACATGCTTGAGGTTGAAGCTGCGGTCAGTGAGGTGGTCCAGCAGGCGCCCCGGGCAGGCCACGATGATTTCTGCACCGGCGCGGATTTTGTCAGACTGGGGCTTTTTGCCCACGCCACCGTAGACGGCCACGGCTTTCAGGCCGGTGTGACGCCCGAGTTCATTACAGACCTGCACCGTTTGTTCGGCGAGTTCGCGGGTCGGGGCGACAATCAGGGCACGGACGCGACGGCGGGGGCCGCTCATGAGCCGCTGTAAAATGGGCAACACAAAGGCGGCTGTTTTGCCGGTGCCGGTTTGGGCCAAACCAAGGACATCGCTGCCAGCTAAGGCCACGGGCAGGGCTTGGGCCTGGATGGGGGTGGGCTGGGTGAAGCCGCAGGCGGCAACGCCGGCGGCAATTTTCTCGTGCAGGGAAAAGGCATCGAAATGCATTGAAGTTCCTTCTGAAAAACGTGTCAGCCGCTGGGACTGTTGGATAAACTGGGGATGTTCCCCTCGGTGCGAACGTCAAGATTCGAACCGACGCCGGTCTCATCACCACTGTCTTGGATAGCGGCTCAAGATCCAAAAAAACAGTCAGTCGCAAGGGCTTATGCTTTGCAAATAGGCATAGCCGGATGCGGGTGCGGTACAAGTGATCAGCAAGAACTCATGCAGGGTCGTCAGGGCGTGGTGGACACGCGGCAGGAAGCAGGCAAAAGAAGGGCCGGACACTTGGAGAGCGACAAGAATAAACTAGTACGGGAAACTCGCGCGGGGCGCAAGTATTTTTAATAGGTTGTTGGAAATTTTCACGAGGCCCAATACGACAAGGCTGTAAGCACGCTCAAGGCGTTCGAACCGCGGGGGCTTGGCAGACATGTTGCGGGAATACATCTCGCATTCCGGTTTTTGGGTAATGTGTGCAGCGCAGGCGGCGCAGAAAAATCAGGGGAGGTTTCTTGAAGCTTCTAGATTGTGGTTTTTGTCTGCGTGCTTGTTCAGAATAGCAAAGACCCGCCAGGAAAGGCGGGTCTTTGGGCGCCTGGGCACGAGTGCCCTTGGAGGTGTGCCCGGGCGCTACTAGCGGCAGGCCTGGCTGTTGCTAGTCCCCTTCCTTCCAGGTTTGTATCTTTTCCGGGTTTTCTTTGACCCAGCGCTTGGCAGCCTCTTCCGGGCTGGAATTTTCGATCCAGAGCATGACCTGCTGGCAGTCCTCAAGGGACCATTCAAAGTTTTTCAAGAAATTGTAGACCTCGGGTTGGTCTTCTTGCAAATCCTTACGGACCACGGTGGCTATGTGTTCCGCATCTCCAAAGGTGTTTTTGGGATCCTCAAGGTATTTGAGATCCCAGCGGCTGAACATCCAATGCGGGGTCCAGGCGGTCACGACCACCGGCTGCTCATCTTCGTAGCGGTCTTTCAAGACGGCAGTCATCGTGGCGCCGCTACCGCTGACCAGATCCATATTGTCCAGATTGTATTGGTCGATGGCTTTTTCCGTTTTGCCCATGATGCCAGCGCCGGGATCGATACCGATGATTTCCCCGCCGAACATGTCGGCGTTGGCATTGAGTTCGGCAATGGTATCGATGTCTACGTATTCGGGTACAGCGAGGCCGATTTTGGCGCCTTCCAGGTTTTCGTTGACCACGTTCACTTCATCTTTGAGTTTTTCGTAGTAATCGCTATGGGTAGCTGGTAGCCATCCGCCGACAAAGCCGTCAACATCACCGCTGGCGGTTGCCTGCCACATAGCGGCGGCACTGACCGGGGTGATATCCACCTCATAGCCCATGTCTTCAAGCACAGTCTTAACCACGTTCGTGCTGGCTACGGTCTCCGCCCATTCTACATAAGCGAGTTCCACTTCGGGCTGGGCATTGGCCGCAGCCGGGCAGATCAGAATCAAAGCCAATACAACACCGATGCAATACCTTAAGCGCATGCGTTCCCTCCTGTCTTGGGGTTTTAAAATGGGTGTTCACGTCACGAGGAAAAGAATCGATTCCTCCAAGCGATGCGCCGGGGTTGCGGAAACGGCAAGCGCTGGCTGGTCGCTCGCCGCTTCCGACCCGGCTCACCCAAACCTAAGAAGGATTCCGTGAACCGGACCACGAATCGGTCCGGAAGAAATCCAGAGGCATACCTAACGCTTGTCCAGGTTTTGTGGCTAATGAATTCT
>JBNJGM010000072.1:0-8374 GCA_051747685.1 Thermodesulfobacteriota bacterium
GCATAAAGAGACAAATGAAGCCGTTGAGGAGGCTCTCGACGAATACGACCGCAATATCCAATTCATTAAATCCATATATGATCAAAAGCGTGAAAAAGTCACCGAAGGGGATGATCTTCCCCCAGGGGTCATTAAGATGGTCAAAGTTCACATTGCAATCAAACGCAAACTCAACGTGGGCGATAAGATGGCTGGGCGCCATGGAAATAAGGGCGTTGTGTCCTGCATCCTTCCGGAAGAGGATATGCCCTTTTTCAATGACGGGACCCCTATGGATATTGTGCTTAACCCCCTTGGTGTGCCGTCACGTATGAATATCGGACAAATAATGGAAACCCATTTGGGATGGGCGGCCAAGGAATTGGGCGAGCAACTCGCCGCCATGGTCGAAAATAACGCCGATATACAGGCGTTGCGCAAGGACGTGAAAGAAGTCTTCCATTCCGACTCCATTTCCTCTTTGGTGGACGGGATGGATGATGATTCCCTTGTGGAAGCTGTAAAAGGTCTTGATAAGGGGATTGTGACCAAAACCCCTGTTTTCGATGGTGCGGATGAAGGAGAAATCTGGGAATGGCTCCAGCGCGCCGGCTTACCTGATGACGGCAAGGCTGTTTTATACGATGGGCGCACGGGAGATCCGTTCTACAGCCGTGTGACCGTCGGGTATATGTATATTCTGAAACTGCACCACCTAGTGGACGATAAAATCCACGCCCGGTCCACCGGGCCGTATTCGCTGGTGACCCAGCAACCCCTTGGCGGGAAGGCCCAATTCGGTGGGCAGCGCCTCGGCGAAATGGAAGTCTGGGCCCTGGAAGCATACGGAGCCGCCCATTTGCTGCAGGAATTCCTCACGGTCAAATCGGATGACGTCCAGGGCCGGGTGAAAATGTACGAGAAAATAGTCAAGGGTGATAACTTCCTTGAATCGGGTATGCCGGAGTCGTTTAACGTCTTGGTCAAGGAGCTTAAAGCCCTGGGCTTGGATGTGACCCTATTGCAGGAAGAGGGTAAAAAGCGGCAATAAGCTGATCCACAACGTACAACCGCTATCAGACAACCCTCCAACAGTCTGTGAGGATATCTATAATGACCCTTGATGATCTCTTTACTATGCGCGGCGCGGGTTCAACCCAAGGCCAAAGCGAAGAACTCAAAGGAATTCAAATATCATTAGCCTCTCCGGAAAAAATTCGCGAGTGGTCCTACGGTGAGGTCAAGAAGCCAGAAACCATTAATTACCGGACCTTCAAGCCGGAGCGCGACGGGCTGTTTTGTGCCAAGATTTTCGGCCCGGTGAAGGACTATGAGTGTAATTGTGGTAAATACAAACGGATGAAGCATCGCGGCATAGTTTGTGAAAAATGCGGCGTCGAAGTCATTCCTTCCAAAGTCCGTCGTGATCGCATGGGCCATATCGAATTGGCTGCGCCGGTGGCCCATATTTGGTTTCTCAAGAGTATGCCGTCCAAAATTGCCACGCTTTTGGACATGACCATGGCTGAGTTGGAAAAGGTTCTGTATTTTGATTCCTATATTGTCCTGGATCCGGGGCAGACGAATCTCAAAAAGCAGCAGACTCTTTCTGAGGATCAGTACCTCCAAATTCTCGAACACTACGGTGAAGACGCCTTGCGTGTTGGCATGGGGGCCGAAGCCGCTCAAGAGTTACTGGAAGAGATTGATCTTGAATCGCTACGCCACACTTTGAAAGAGGACTCTTTGGCCACCCGCTCGCAGACCAAACGTAAGAAATTGGCTAAGCGATTGAAGGTGGTGGAAGCCTTTATGGAATCCGGCAACCATCCTTCGTGGATGATTCTGGAAGTGGTGCCGATTATTCCACCAGAATTGCGGCCCTTGGTCCCCTTGGACGGGGGGCGATTTGCGACTTCTGATCTCAATGACCTCTACCGTCGGGTCATTAATCGCAATAATCGTCTCAAACGGCTCTTAGAACTCGGTGCCCCGGATATCATCATCCGCAATGAAAAACGGATGCTGCAGGAGGCCGTGGACGCCTTGTTGGATAATGGGCGGCGCGGCCGGGCCATTACCGGTACGAATGGCCGTCCACTGAAATCGCTCAGTGATATGATAAAAGGGAAGCAAGGGCGCTTTCGGCAGAATCTGCTCGGTAAGCGTGTGGACTACTCCGGTCGTTCGGTCATTGTTGTCGGCCCGAAGCTGAAGCTGCACCAATGCGGGCTGCCCAAGAAGATGGCCTTGGAACTTTTCAAGCCCTTTATCTATTCCAAATTGGAGTCCTTGGGTCACGCCAGCACTATTAAAAGCGCCAAAAAAATGGTCGAGCGCGAAGATATAGTCGTGTGGGACATCCTTGAGGATGTGGTGAAGGAATACCCCATCTTGCTCAACCGGGCCCCTACTTTGCACCGCCTCGGCTTTCAAGGATTTGAGCCCCTTTTAGTTGAGGGCAAGGCTATCCAACTGCACCCGCTGGTTTGCGCTGCGTATAACGCCGACTTCGACGGGGACCAAATGGCGGTTCACGTCCCCCTGTCCGTGCAGGCGCAGATTGAGAGCCGTGTGTTGATGATGTCCACGAACAATATCTTGTCTCCTGCTAATGGGGCGCCGATCATTGTTCCCAGTCAGGACATTGTTTTGGGGCTGTATTATCTGAGCCTGTCTCGCTCTTTTGAGCGCGGAGAGGGCAAAACCTTTGCCGATCCCGAGGAAGTGGTCATGGCCCTAGATGCAGAGGCTGTGACCCTGCACGCCCGGGTGAAAGTCCGTATCGATGGAGAACTGGTGGACACGACTCCGGGGCGGATTTTGTTGAAAGAAATCCTTCCCGAGAATGTGCCCTTTTCTTTGGTGAACACCATCATGAATAAAAAGGGGATTGGCCGCTTGGTTGGCGAAGCCTATCGCCTGTCAGGCACTAAGGCGACGGTTTTGCTCTGTGACCGACTCAAGGATATGGGCTATGAATACGCCACCCAGGCCGGGGTGACTATCGGGGTGAAAGATATGCTTATCCCGGAACAGAAAAAGCCCCTTTTGGAAAAAGCGCGCGCGGAAGTGGATTCTATCGAATCCCAATATCGTGACGGCATTATTACCCGCACTGAAAAATACAACAAAGTCGTAGATGTCTGGACCAAGGCCACCAATGATGTGTCCTCGCAAATGATGCGGGATATTTCAGTGGACCACGTCAGCGATGCCCAGGGCGAACGGGTCGAAGAAAATCCCAGCCTCAACCCCATTTTTATGATGAGTCACTCCGGCTCCCGTGGGAACGTAGACCAGATGCGCCAGTTAGCCGGGATGCGGGGGCTTATGGCCAAGCCTTCCGGGGAGATTATCGAAACTCCCATTACCTCGTCGTTTCGCGAAGGGCTGACCGTGTTGGAGTATTTTACCTCCACGCACGGGGCTCGGAAGGGCTTGGCCGACACCGCTTTGAAAACGGCCAATTCCGGGTACCTGACCCGTCGCTTGGTGGATGTCGTGCAGGATGTCATCGTCAGGGAGCTTGATTGCGGTACCGTCGATGGTATTGAGATTTCGCATTTCATGCGCGGCGGCGAGATGCAGACACGGTTGAGTGATCGGATTTTGGGTCGGATGACGCTTTTTGAGCTCACCAATCCGGAAACGAACGAGGTCGTGGTGCCCGCGGATACCATCATTGACGAAGAGTATGCCCGACGCATCGACGATGCGGGCATCAATTCGGTTATGATCCGTTCTGTTTTGACCTGCAACTCGGAAAAAGGGGTCTGTGCCAAATGCTATGGACGGGATTTGGCCCGCGGTCATCTTGTGAATGTCGGTGAGTCCGTGGGCATTATTGCCGCACAATCCATTGGGGAGCCCGGCACGCAGCTGACCATGCGCACGTTCCATATCGGGGGCACGGCATCTAAGGAGATTGAGCAATCCTCTATCACTGCCCAGCACAAAGGGCGTGTTGTCCTTAACCGGGTACGAACGGTGGCCAACTCTGACGGCATGCACATGGTTCTCGGCAAAAGTGGCCAACTCGGGATTGTGGATGACCAAGGCCTGGAGCGGGAAAAATATATTCTTCCGCCTGGGGCACGTTTATTTATCCAAGCTGGCGATGAGGTCAATAAGGGCACGTTGTTAGCTGAATGGGATCCGTTCAATGAGCCCTTTGTCACCGATGTCGATGGGGTGGTTTCCTTTAGTGATATTGAGGAAGGCAAAACCTATCAAACCAAGGTTGACGAAGCCACGCAGCGGACGACCAAAACTATTATCGAATACCGGTCCACTAATTTTCGGCCCTCGATATCTATTTGCGATGCCCAAGGAGAAGTCAAAACCCGACCGGACAGTTCCTTAGCAGCCACGTTTCAGCTCCCGGTGGGGGCTATTTTGATGGTTGATGACGGACAGCAAGTTAAGGCCGGGGACGTTATTGCTCGTAAGCCGCGGGAAACGTCAAAGACAAAAGATATTGTCGGTGGTTTGCCCCGTGTGGCCGAACTTTTTGAGGTCCGCAAACCCAAAGAGATGGGCGTGGTCACCGAAATCGACGGGGTGGTTAGCTTTGGCCCTGATTCGCGCGGCAAGCGCAAAATCATTGTCACTCCGGATACCGGCGAATCGAGAGAATATCTCATCCCTAAGGGCAAGCACATCACCGTTCAGGAAGGTGATTTTGTCGAGGCCGGGGAGTTGCTTACCGAGGGCAATCACGAATTGCATGATTTGCTTCGGGTGAAAGGGGAGAAATATCTGGCCAACTACTTGGTGGAAGAAGTGCAGGATGTGTATCGGTTCCAGGGCGTGCACATCGACGACAAGCATATTGAGATCATCGTGCGGCAGATGCTCAAAAAGGTGAACATCACCGATCCTGGGGACAGCAGCCTTTTGGTCGGCGAGCAGGCCGAAAAAACGCGCTTTATGGAAGAAAACCAAAAGGTCATAGGCCAAGGCGGACGCCCGGCTGTTGCCGAGCCACTGGTTTTGGGGATTACCCAGGCGTCCTTGAGCACCGAATCTTTTGTTTCCGCAGCCTCCTTTCAGGAAACCACGAAGGTTTTGACGGAAGCTGCTTTGCAAGGGAAAAAAGATTTTCTGCAAGGGCTCAAAGAGAACGTGATCGTCGGACGTATTGTCCCTGCCGGAACCGGCTTCCGCCCCTATCTCCAGGCCGGTATCAAAGTGCCGAACCAAGCGGAACGCTCGCAGAGTTTTTTGGAGGAGTTGGATGAAGATGAACAATATAACGAGGTTGGATAAAAAGCGCTTGCAACCGGTTCGCTTGACATCACAAAATGCTTAGATTAAAGCTAACCGGTTTCAACGAGTCCATGAGAGACGGAGGACAATATGCCAACGATCAATCAATTGATCAGCAAAGGCCGGAAGAAAATGGTCAAGCGCAAAAAGCGCGCCGCCTTACAGGAATGCCCGCAACGGCGGGGCGTTTGTGTCCGTGTGTATACCACAACACCCAAAAAGCCGAACTCGGCCTTGCGCAAAGTCGCGAGGGTGCGCTTGACCAATGGAATTGAGGTCACCTCGTATATTCCCGGGGAAGGACATAATCTCCAGGAGCACTCCGTTGTGCTGGTGCGCGGAGGCCGTGTGAAAGACCTTCCCGGTGTGCGCTATACAGTTATTCGGGGCACTTTGGATACTGCCGGTGTACAAGACCGTCGTCAGAGCAGATCCAAATACGGCGCAAAACGACCCAAATAGGAGTGAGGAAATATGCCTCGTAAAGGTCCAGTACCCAAGCGGACGGTGACACCGGATCCGCGTTTTCAGAGCCGGTTGGTGGCGAAATTCGTCAACCGCCTCATGCGTGACGGCAAAAAGAGCCTCGGAGAGCGGCTGCTCTATCGGGCTATTGATGATTTGGGAGAGCGTACTAGCGAAGATTCTCTGAAGGCCTTTGAACAGGCTTTGGAGAACGTCAAGCCGCAACTTGAGGTCAAGCCCCGCCGTGTCGGCGGTGCTACCTATCAGGTCCCTATGGAGGTCCGTCCTGAACGGCAGCAAACTTTGGCGATCCGCTGGTTGGTGACTGCGGCCCGCTCTCGGGGCGAGAAAGGAATGTCCAACCGCCTTATGGCCGAGTTGTTGGACGCCTTTAATGGACGCGGTGGTGCAGTAAAAAAACGCGAAGACACGCACCGCATGGCTGAAGCCAATAAAGCCTTTGCACATTATCGTTGGTAGCGGGGAAGAGCAGTGGCACGAGTTGTACCTATACAGAAGCAGCGTAATATCGGGATCATGGCCCACATTGATGCCGGTAAGACGACGACTACGGAACGAATCCTGTATTATACAGGGGTCTCGCACAAGATCGGTGAGGTCCATGATGGCGATGCGGTCATGGATTGGATGGAGCAGGAGCAAGAGCGGGGGATTACGATCACCTCTGCAGCGACTACCTGTTACTGGAAAGATTATCGTGTGAATATTATTGATACTCCCGGTCACGTGGATTTCACGGTTGAGGTTGAACGGGCTTTGCGGGTTTTGGACGGCGCGGTTGCCGTTTTTTGTGCCGTGGGTGGCGTGGAACCCCAATCAGAAACCGTATGGCGGCAAGCGGATCGGTATAAGGTGCCTCGACTGGCGTTTGTCAACAAAATGGATCGCACCGGCGCAGACATGTTTCATGTCGTCGGCGAGATCCGGGACAAGCTCAAGGCCAAACCGGTGCCGCTGCAGATACCGATTGGCGCGGAAGAGAATTTTAAAGGGGTCGTCGATCTCATTGAGGGCAAAGCCCTGTACTTCGATGAAGCCTCCAAAGGGCAAAAATATATTTTCGATGAGATCCCCGAGGACCTGCAAGAGGAGGTCGCGAAATGGCGACAGCACCTTGTGGAATCCATCGCGGAAGAGGACGAATCCCTTTTGGACAAGTACCTCGCCGGTGAGGAATTTGAGCCTCAGGAATTGTATCAGGGGATCCGGGCCGCCTGTTTGAATTTGAATATTTGCCCCGTGCTCTGCGGCTCCGCGTTTAAAAATAAAGGCGTACAGCCGCTATTGGACGCCGTAGTGACCTATCTGCCGTCGCCACTCGAAGTTCCGCCCATTGAAGGCCAGGATCCCGACAGCGGCGAAAAAATTGTTTGCCCCTGTGAAGACGAGGCCCCCATGAGCGCTTTGGCCTTTAAATTGGCCAGTGATCCCTATGTGGGGCACCTCACATTTTTGCGGCTGTATTCCGGCCATATTGAAAGCGGAATGTCACTGATCAACGCGGCCAATGGCAAAAAAGAGCGCATCGGTCGGCTATTGAAGATGCATTCCAATAAGCGTGAAGAGATCAAAGAGGCATGGGCCGGAGATATTGTCGCGGCAGTTGGGTTGAAGCATGTGGCCACCGGCGAGACCTTGTGCAGTTCAGACCGCCCGGTCATGCTGGAATCCATGGACTTCCCGGAGCCGGTAATTGAGGTCGCCATTGAACCGAAGACTAAAAGTGACCGGGATGCGCTTTCCCAAGCCTTGCAAAAGTTAGCTAAGGAAGACCCCTCCTTTCGTGTGAGTACGGACGAAGAAACCGGGCAGACTTTGATCGCCGGGATGGGGGAACTCCATCTGGACATCATTGTAGACCGCTTGACCCGCGAATTTAAGGTCGATGCGAATATCGGGAATCCTCGGGTTGCTTACCGCGAAACGATTACCAAGGCGGTCAAACAAGAAACCAAGCATGTCAAGCAATCCGGTGGTCGTGGGCAATACGGACATGTGGTTATCGAAGTCGAGCCCGGCGAGACCGGATCTGGTTTCCAATTCAAGAACTCCATTGTCGGTGGGGTCATTCCCAAGGAATACATTCCTGCCGTTGAAAAGGGGATTGGGGAGGCTTTACAAACAGGGGTCGTTGCCGGGTATCCGACAATCGATGTCAGCGTGAATCTGGTTTTCGGTTCCTACCACGACGTGGACTCCTCGGAACAGGCCTTTTATGTAGCCGGTTCTATGGCTATCAAAGAAGCTTGCCAGAAAGCGGCCCCAGCTTTGCTTGAGCCGATTATGTATGTGGAAATCCTGACCCCTGAAGATTATTTAGGCGATGTTATGGGCGATTTGAATGGTCGCCGGGGGAAAGTGATTAATCTGGAACCGCGCATGGGCACACAAATAGTGCGCGCTCACGTCCCATTGAGCAATATGTTCGGCTACGCTACGGTGCTCCGGTCGAATACCCAAGGGCGAGCTACGTACTCGATGCAATTTGATCACTATGAGCAGGTCCCGGCGAGTTTAGTAGAAGAAATTGTGAAGAAGTAGGGGGTAACGTATGGGCAAGGCAAAATTTCAGCGTTCGAAGCCGCACGTTAATATAGGCACAATCGGCCATATTGACCACGGCAAGACGACATTGACG
>JBNJGM010000073.1:0-6822 GCA_051747685.1 Thermodesulfobacteriota bacterium
GACCTGTTCTATCGGTTAAATGTGGTCACAATCACCACCCCGAAACTGGAGGATATCCCTGAAGACATCCCCTTGCTTGTGGACCACTTCACCCAACAAGTCAGCGCTGAACTCGATGTGCCGCCCAAGCCGTTTTCGCCCCGGGCGATTGAGGCCCTGCAGCAGCGGGCCTGGCCGGGCAATATCCGGGAATTGCAGAATGTGGTCCGCCGGGCGCTCATTTTTTCCGGCAAAAATGAGATAACAACCCAAGATGTCGGCGGAATGGACAACCCCGCCCCGGAAGACCAGTTTCCATCCAAAGCCGTTGCCGAGCTGGATGTGGAACCCTATAGCCAAGCCAAAGAGCGGGTCTTGCAGAGTTTTACCGCAGAATACATCCACACCCTGATGCAAAAAACCCAGGGCAATGTCTCCCAGGCGGCCCGTCTGGCCGGTCTGAGCCGTGTGGCCTTACAAAAAATTCTCCGGCGCACAGAGGTCGATCCCCAGCACTACCGCTCTGGATAGCTCCCTGTCCTTAGTCCGTGAAAATCATCCGCACATCCCGATTCCAGGCAGAGTCTGTATAAAGATCAGCGCACATAACCCTTCAGATCGGCAGCGCAACCTTCCTATCCTACAACAATTCTCTATTTGCCGAAGGGGCACTTGGGAAAGGTGCACACGGTACAGCTCATGCAAAAGCTTCCTTCAGCCATTTCCGCCAAATCGGCCCGGGCAATGGGCCGCTGGGCCAAAATACGCGGCAGCAGAAGATCCAGGCTTGTCGTCTTGTAAAACAGGGCGCAAGCCGGAACCCCGAGTACACGGGTGTCACCAATGCGTCCTAAAAGCGTCATGGCTCCGGGCAGAATCGGCGCGCCGTAGAGCATATCCGTGAGTCCGGCGTCCAGAAGCCCCTGACGGGTAACATCGTCGGGGTCCACGGAGAGTCCGGCTGTGGTCACAATCAATTCCGCCCCTGCCTCGCGCAACCGCCTCACCGCCCCGGCAATGGCCTTGGCATCGTCCGGGACCGTCTCTTCGGCAGCCACCGGACAGCCAAAATGCGCCACCTTGCCCTGGATAAGTGGAGCAAACTTGTCTTCAATAAGCCCCTGAAAGACCTCAGAACCGGTAACCAGTATGCCCACAGGCATCCGTCGCAGGGGCAGCACCCGGAGCAGGGGACCCTTGTTCAGCACGGCTCGCGCATCGGTAAACCGGGACCGGGAAATATACAGCGGAATGGCCCGCGTTCCGGCCAAGGTTTTGTCCTGGGCCACGAATATCTCTGATTGGCGGGTGGCGCACATGACATCCGGGAGGCTGTTAAAGGCTTTGAGCTGTTCACGGTCAATAACCAGCAATCCGTCCCGATCGGCCCGGAAATCGACTTTTCCCTCCCGCGGCGGGGTGGTGAAGCTCACGCCAGTGCCGGCCATACGCTCGGCAAAGGCCAACACCACCTCGTTTTCATGGACGTATCCGTCCAAGGCCCCAACCTCTTCCTCGACATACACCCGTTCGCGACCCATCTGCTGCAAACGGCACAGATCACCGCCGGTGATCACCTCACCAGCCTGGATCGCCGGCCCCTTAGATTCGCCGGGCACGATCCGGGTCATGTCATGGGCCGCGGTTTTCCCCACGGCTTGCTCCAGGGAAACCGCACGGGGTTGTGCGCGGTGTTCACCTATCCCGGAGGCCCCTGTAGTGCTGGCATACGGGGCATCGCCCTGACACCCGCGACAAATGGCCCCGTCGCGGGTGGGGTAATATTCGCGACAGACCGGGCACAATCCAATTGTGCCCATTCCCGCTTTCCCCAAAAATCGTTCGTGGATTTGGATGGGATGCGCGGAGCAGACCGTGTCCCCGGCCAGTTCGATCTCGGCGAACAAGGCCTCGGTGTCCTGATCTTTTTTCAATGTGGATTTGGTGAGCCAAGACTTCATATGCGGCCAGTCTTGGAGTTTGTCTCCGTCCAGATACACTCGCCAGCCCTCACCAGTGTATTTGTCGTACAGCGACAGGGCGTAACGGCCGAGATTGACGATTTTCATCCAATTATTGCCGACACTTAATACCGTCAAAATCTGCACCGCATCCGGCAGACATTTCCCGGTTTCCACAACTGCCTCGTATAAAACCCCCTCGGGCATCTTGGCCTTGGCGCTTTCGACCATATATCCGCCCAACAATAATCCCGGCGCGGGATAGCCGTGGAAGCGGCGGGCGATTTCTTTAAATTCCGAAAAAGTATACGGCCCGATATCCATTCCAGCTCCTTTACGATGGTTTGGTGGGTTGCCTTGGGGCCTGGGGCGCAATTCCGGCCCTGTGCTCACGGGACCGGAGTTGGCATTATTCGCGCACTTCAATCTCTACGGTTTCTCGCAAGAGTTCCCAACTGGACACGCCTCCGCAACTCGCCTTGGTGAGCATAGTGACCTGTACGGCAAACCTATACATTCCAGGCGCCCGGGGTACGATACCTATCTCTGGAAATCCAGTGGCGATATCCGGAGGGGGACCTTGGGGCCGCTGTACCGCTGAGGCCATAGCAGAAACAAAATAGCCGCTTGGCGGTGTAGCAGGAAACAAGTGTACCAGGATGGAAATCGGTTGCCCCACCTGTCCTTCAGCCGCGCTTACCTCAACTGTCGCGGTATAGCTTTTGGGGGCATCAACCGGACAACGCGGTGGATCAGGCAAGGTGGCATTGGCGGCTGGAGCTGGGGAAGCCAGGCCGAGAACACAAAAAAGCACACACGTGAAGTAGAGGAACAAAAAGCGCACGGAAATTCCTCGCTGAAAACAGCGGTTCGTACATTGGGGCCGCGGTGATACGGGTTTCTCAAAAGTTTTGAGCCCATACGCGGCAGCCGGCCAGAACGCAGGGGTGCCGACCGACTGCCGTGGGGAATTCCGGTTAAGACATGCCACCGATGTTCGCGGCGGTATGCAGGGTCTGACTAAAAAACACGATCCGGCCCAACAGCTCACCGATAAGCAATAGGACCGGCAGCCAAAGCGGGATGGTCCGGGTCTTGGCCACAACCGCCAAGGGCAACACCAACCCCACCAGGATGCGCAACCAAAAAAGCCAGGATCCGATCCACGCTTTCCCGGTCAGCGCCATGGCCGTATTGCCGGAGAGCCACACACAGGGCACGATCAAATAGACCACAAGCGCAGTGATCAGGCTGACAGTCAATATCCTAGTCAGCAAAGGCATCCGGGCCTCGGGCGTAAAATATACCGCAACGCCGGAGCCAAGGATGCACACCGTAAACAGGAAAAACACGAACGGCAGCACATTATTGATCGCCGGATAGCTCGGTGGCGCGTAGGTCATGCCAGTAAAGAGCAGGGTCGCCAATCCAGCGGCAACAGCCAAAAGGGCTAAGAGCGGGTTGGCTTTTTGCTTGGCACTTATTCCGGTGACCACGGTCAGAGCGAGAAAAACTCCCACACCGAGCGCCTCACGACTGAGCCAGGCCTTGCCCAGATGCACCAACGCCCGCGGGGCGCCAAAAGGGTGCCCCAAATGGGCGAAGGAAGCGATGAGCCCGAGGCCCACCAAAGCGGCGGCGGCCAACCATTCACTGCGGACATTGCCGGCAACACCACCAGCGCCGGCGAATTGCCGGATAGTGCTCATCAACGCCAAACCGATGGCCATTTGGCTCAAGACAGTAAAAAAGACGAGGGGTAGCTCCATGCTGTTCATGTGTCGTCCCTCCTGATGCCGAGCGGTGTTTTGGGTAAACGGAACCGCACCGACGGATTGAGGTTCGGGTATTCAGGGAAACCGGCCGGGTATTGCACCGTATCCGCCGGATCAAAAGTGGCCATATCCACGATCTGCAGGGCCTCGACCGGGCAACTGAGCACACAGGCGGGCTCAAGATCCTCGTCGATACGCTGCCAGCAGAAACTGCATTTCTCGGCTTTTTTCAAAACCTCATTGTAGCGCGGCGCCCCGTAGGGACAGGAGCGGATACAATTGCCACACCCGATGCATTTGTCCTGCTCGTGGACGACAATGCCGTCTTGTTCGCGTTTGTAATAGGCCTTTACCGGGCAGACATTGAGACAGGTCGGGTTTTCGCAATGGTTACACGCCAGGGAATAAAAGGCCCGCTCCCGATGCGGATACAGTGCTTCATGCAAGGGGTAGACCTGGCGCCAGATAACCCCTTCGTCTTGGTGGTATTGGTTTTTACAGGCCATAGCGCAGGTAAAACACCCAATACACCGCTGTGTGTCGATAAAAAAGCCGTACTGTTTGGCCATTGGATCCTCCAGCTTTTTCAAATAGGCTGTAAGTATGAGTTGGACTCCGGCATTTGTTACGAAGTCTGTGACAGCCGTTAGAGTTTGACCACGTCGGCGAATTGGTCGTGGATGGCGACGCCCGGAGCCCCGGTCTTGTATTCCCCCATGTCCGAGGAGGTGTCGTCGACCAGGGCATTGCAATTATAGGGGTTATTTTTGAACCAGGCTTCGTACATCAGTACGCATTCCGGTGATACGTTATCGGTCAATTTCGCGGTGAGGACCTGCTCTCCAATCTGATTGAAAACCCGCACCTTGTCGTTGTCTGCGATCCCCCGCTTGCGCGCGGCTTGCGGATGGAGATAGACATAGGGCTGGGGATTGAACTCCTCCATCCAATCCAGGTTTACGAATTGACTGTGGATCCCGAATTTGGTGTGCGGGGTCAGCAATCGGAGCTTGTCATAAGGCTTGCGGCCTTCGACGTATTCCGGCAGGGCATTGTGGCCGTTTTCGGCACAGAGCTCAGAGCGGAATTCGTATTTATCCGAGGGGGTGCCGAATTGCAGGTCGTGCCAAGAGGCGGGGTGCATTTGGGCCTTATGCGGGCCGTTTCTAAGTTCTTCCCAGGAGGAGATTCCCAACAGTTCATACACCTCGCTATTGAATTCCTTCACCATCCACTCCTTGGTATCAATAGAGGTGGGAAACGTGCAGGAACCCGATTTGCGAGCGTTCATTTTTTCCGAGAGCAAGGCGGCGATCTCAATATTTGATTTGGCCTCGTGCATGGGCTGGATGGCCTGTTCATTGAGGGACACCCAATAATGCCAATAGGAAGAATTGACCGTCCATTCCTCAAATAGGGTAGTTACCGGCAACACAATATCCGATTGCTCCACGGTCTGATTGAAGAATTGGTCCACGGTGACCACCATCTCCAACTTCTCAAAGGCCTTTAAGAGCTTGTTGCGGTCGAAGTCCTGGCTGAAGGGATTTTTGCACGACACCCACAACACACGCACTGGCGGATCTTCAGTGTCCAGAATCATTTGTGCGGTCTTGTTGATATTCACGGTGCGGTCCGAATATTCAACCTCCTTTTCCTCATCACCGGAAAAATCGAAATCCCCTTTCGGCCCGGAGCCGCCGACAAATCCTTTGGCCCCTTCGGGTTGTTGCTGCAGCAGGGCGTAATAGTTAAAGCCCCATGTCCGCATATGGCCGTAGCGGGCACCGCCGCCGGTTTTGCCGACATTGCCGGTCATGGCCACCAGCGCGTCGATGGCCCGGACCATGGCGCCGCCGTTGACGTGGCGCTGCAGGCCATAACCGATCCAAACTGTGGCCGGCTTTGCGGCGGCGAATTCTTCAGCGGTGCGGGCGATACGTTCAGCCGGGATGCCGGATTTCTCAGCCGCCCATTCTACAGTGATCTCCCGGCGCAAATAGTCGGCAAAGTCCTCGAAGCCAACGGAGTTGGCTTCGACCCATTCGGCGTCGTACATGCCTGCATCAAGGATATGCCGGCACATGCCAAGGGCCAGGGCGCCGTCGCTGCTGGTTTTGGCCTGCCAGAATTCATCGGCTTTGGCCGCGGTCTGGGTAAACACGGGGTCGATGCAGAGGATTTTGGCCCCGCGTTCCTGCGCGGCATAGATATATTTCATGGTGTGCACCGAGCACCAGGCCGGATTGGCGCCCCAGAGGATGACATAGCGGGAATTGACCATGTCTTCAGGGTCGTTGCACCACATGTCCCCCAAATCGTAATTTTGGGCGTCGATGCCCGCAGGCCAGCACGGGGTACCCACAAAGCGGGTGGTGTAGCCCAGGGAGGTCATCATGCCCTCGATACCGTAATTGGTTATGCCGAAGTTTCCGGAATACTTAGTCAGCCCCAGGCCGAGCATACTCCCGTCTTTTTCCCCGATGGCAATGAGTTTGTCGGCAATTTTGTCCAGGGCCTCGTCCCAACTCAGTCGTTTCCAATTCCCGGAGCCCCGTCCCTGCTGTTCCATAGGATATTTGATCCGGTCCGGACTATAGGGGCGCCGGGTGTAGGCGTAGCCTTTGACGCACAGCCCCCCGCGGGTGAAGGTGGACTCCTTGGCGCCCTCAATGTATTGGAGCACGCCGTCCTTGACGTAACTCACGATACTGCAGGTGTCGTAGCAGTTCCGCGGGCAGGCGTTACGAAATGTCGTATACCCGCCTTCATAGACGATTCCCGCCTTTGCTGACAGCGGGCGCAGCAATCCGGCCGGTACTGACCCCGCCACCCCCGCAGCAACTATGCCTTTGAGAAATCCGCGACGGGTCACGTCCCCAGTTACTGCTGCCTTTGCTCCGGGCTCATTGCACTGTGTCATACTCCTCTCCCTCCTGATGCGACGATTGTTCGGCCGTAACCGGGGGTAGCGCCGCCACCTCCGTGTCCAGCCATGTTTGCAGTCGGTCTGCCACGTAGCAGAAAATCGGGTGCACCTCCGGGGCGTGCTTGATGCGGGCAACGAAGTGCGGAATCCACTGCTGCAGATGTTCCTGCAGAAATGA
>JBNJGM010000073.1:6922-8235 GCA_051747685.1 Thermodesulfobacteriota bacterium
TTGCGGATATTTTTGCGGTGTGACTGTACCGTGCCTTCGGAGAGGTTCAGGGATATGGCGATGGCTTTGGTGGAGTGACCGGCCTGAATCTGACGGCAGACCTTCATTTCCGTGGGCGAAAGCTTGAGCAGTAGCGGATCGGCGCCGTTCGGGGCTTCAGCGTATAATGCCAAGAGCTGATCTTCCAGCACCTGCAAGTGCTCATCCCGCCCGTCTTGCGCGCTATCCCAGCGCAAGCGTTGCACAGCCGGCAGCAGGATAGTCTCCACTTGGCGGGCGATGTCGGACTTGTGTTTGTCCAATTCCCTATTGCTGCTTTTCAACACCTGGCGCATGGTGATGTTCATTTCCTCGAGCTGCGCTTTTTCCTTTTCCAGGTCCCGGGTGCGTTCCTGGACCTTGTTCTCTAAAATCTCCCGCTGGCGTACATGAGAACTGATATCACGCAGGGCAAGAAGGTAACTACTGGAGGCCAGACTGATGTGCTGCAAGGGAGCGACATGGAGTTCAAAGAAAAACGGTGGAAACCCGGTTTCAATTTCATGACCGTCTTCAGCAGGGTAGGCTTGGAGCAGTTCTTCCATGCTCGTTACCTCCAACCCTACAACCTTCCAAACCGGATTGCCCTCAATACGTTCAAAGGAGAGATGCTCGGCCGCTGCCTGGTTGAATTCCAAAATAGTCCCTTTCCCATCTATGACCAGGACCATTTCGGATATGATGCCCAGCATATTCTCGTATTTGTTTTTTTCCAGGGTCAGGTAGCGATTGGATTCGTCCAAGCGTGCGTCGGCCTCGCGTTGGGTCAATGTGCTCCAATCCCCGACGATATGGGTTTCCAGGGCGTCGGCCCAGGAGCGAATAATTTGCACAGCCTCCAATTTCCGGGCTGGAGGAAATGCAGTCTCGTGAACCATTTCCTCCACAGCGAGCACGAGGGTTTTGAAGCACCCGAAAAACATAGCCGCGCTTAAGCCCCGGAAACGATGGCGCTGGGCGGTGCCCAGAATTTTATCCGCCCATCCATCAGTGTTGTGCAACAACGTATAGAAATCAATATTCGGCTCGGTGGTGTCCAGCGCAGCGCACAATGGATCTAAAAACCATTGGAAAGAGAGGATGCAATCCTCCCGTTTGGCCGTGGTGGATTCCAAATACCCGGCCCGGTCCATGTTCGCTTTCCATTTGACCAAAAAATCGTCCACGCGTTGCTGGACCTCGTGTAAAACAGCAAGAGCCATACAATTTGTCCTTTTTCAGGAGGCAGTCTTTCTTTCTTTTCTAAAGCACAATTCTCTGTATCTGTCCAGTCA
>JBNJGM010000074.1:0-7998 GCA_051747685.1 Thermodesulfobacteriota bacterium
TGCCGGAGCAATTCCAACCGGTACAGACGTTGGTCGTCCAAGCCGCCCCCGCCTTTGAAACGCACATGCAAATAATTGTGTTCCGGCACGTCTCCTACCACGCAATCGACCACCGCGAAATGGAAGCCGAAACGGAACAACCCGTGCAGATAATCGTCTCCGAGCACGGCATAACTGCTGAACATGGTCGACTTCTCCACATTGACGAACGTGGCCTGGCTTTTATTGTACGCGTCCCAATCATAGTGCACCACATTGGGGTTCCACTGGACCACCGGGTCGGCAAGGCCGGCCCACAGCCAGCGCATGGGGCGGTTCAAAATATCGTCCGGCGTTATTTCCTTTTTGGCACGCGTCCCGGAATGCAATCCATGCTCCACATCCAAAACATGCATCACCAACGGCACTTCGGAAATAAGCCGCTTCACCGCCGTCTGATTCAAGCCACGCCCCCCGACAAGATCAAACATTTCCTTGACCCCGGCTTCATGGGCGAAACGGATGATATCGTGCATGCTCCGACAGCCGCGTAGCGTAAAGTCCGCATCATCCGGATCGGTCAAATGCAGCGGGGATATATGCTCCAATGCGGCCTGGAGCTTTACCTGCACCGGAGAAAGCGGTTCGTCAGAGGCCTCAGATGTGCTCGCTTCGAACCGCACCGAGTCATTCAAGACCATTCCCGCAGTGGCGTCGACGCTCACCGTGCATCCCGACTCCAGCAGGGGGGCGCAGGCCGCTCCGTAGACCACCGGCAGCCGCTGCTCCCGAGCCACGGAGGCCAAATGGCAGGCCGGGCTGCCCTTGGCGGCGATAATCGCGCATACCCTACCGACCAACACGCTCAAATCCGGGGTCATATGCTCCACCACCAGCACACTGCCCGCAGGCACATCTTCCGGGTGCCCGGCATACAGGTGCACCGGCCCGGTAGCCCGACCCGGGCTCGCTGGACGGGCAGCGCACAACACCGCTGCCTCACTATACTCTGCGGCCACGCCCGTTTCTTGCTCCGCCTCGGCCTGAAATTCACCCCCTGGCAGGGGGCGAGATTGCAACACCACCACAGTGCCCTCACCATCCACCGCCCATTCCACATCCTGCGGCCCGGTAAAAAGCGACTCCAATACCCGCCCCATCCGGGCCACCGCGGTTATACTCGATACAGGCAAAACCGGCGCGTGCTCGCCAAATTCCACTTCCTCCGCGGTTGAGACCCGGGCGTACTGTCCCGAATCGCGACCATCGGCAAGGTCCACGCCATAGCCGGGAATCATATACATCTCTGTGGCCGTGCCCTGCGGGCCTGGAGTATACATAATGCCGCTTACCCTGGGATGGACCATGCCCATCACCACCACAGCCATGGGGACCATAGGGTCGGCCAAACCGCTACGTAAACGGTAGGCCACAGCGTTTGGGGCATACTTACTGGCCACAATCGCTTTATACGTCTCTGTCCAGGTGGCCGGATCCACATTGAGGACACTTGTATACTGTCCGGCAAACGAGGCCGCGCTGTCCTCGCCGACGGCGCTACTGCGCATGGCCAGCGGCACATTTTGCAAATCAGCCATGCCCAACGCCTTATCCACCTCGCGGGACACACTGGCCGGGATTTCCCCCGCGTAAACTAAGGACTGCATTTCAGCACACAATTCCGCCAACCGCTGCGTATCCTCCAGATCCACTTCAGCCAAAAGGGCATCAAGAGAGCGGCGCAAATTGTTCATTTCCAGAAAATGGTGGAAGGCCCGGGTGGTAATAATAATTCCGGGGGGCATCGAGAATTCGGTCTCCCGCCTGATCCGGCTCAGGTTGGCGCCTTTGCCTCCCAGCAAATTCTCTTCACTCTTATCCCCAATCCGGGCCACATAGGGCGGCGAACAACGGATCTCATCCGAAAGCAACGCCAAGCGAATATAAAAATCCATCTTGGCCTGGTAGTCACGCAACGAACTGTAGCGCAACGGATTCAAGACCACGAGGTTCTCGACCATGCCCTCCACTTCCCGATTCATTTTCCGCGCCAAGCTTTCAATGCGGGCGAAATCCACGGGCCGCCGGGACAAGGCGATATCTTCCAACTCCGCCATATACTCTAGGGCCTTCTGATCCCGCTGTAATAATTCTTTAAAGGCCTCATATTTATGCCGTACCAAAGTCCCGGGAGAGAACACCTGGTAAGTCCAGCGTCTGAAAAGTTGGGTCACAAACATGCAATCTCTCCTTCCCGGCCCTTGCTCAACGATGTCCTCGCACCGCCCCAAAACCAGGTTCTCATCCCATCGCCGTTACTCCCACACGTAAATCCATTCTCCCGCCTTGCCACCAACGTAAATACGTTGCGTTACCCCCGGCTTCTGGAAACCGGACCTACAGCAAGCCGTGGTGCTTCATCTTGGTACGCAATTGCTTGCGGGAAATCCCCAATTCACGGGCTGCGGCCGATTGATTGTATTCTGTTTTCTCCAAGGCCTGCAGCACCAGCTGCTTTTCCATCTCAATCAAATTCACCCCCTCGGCCGGCGGGTTCGGCGCCCGGCGCTCCTGGAATTTCGGTGGCAAACAGCTCAGGGCCACACTGTCTCCCATGCACAACACCACCGCCCGTTCAATAACGTTTTCCAACTCCCGAACATTCCCGGGCCAATCATAGGCCATGAACACCTCCATGACCTCGCCCGTCGTCCCCTGGATGGCTTTGCCGTTCTGGGCGTTATACTTGGCCAGGAAATGATTGACCAAATGCGGGATATCTTCTTTGCGTTCCCGCAAAGCAGGAACATCCATACTAATGACATTTAAACGATAAAACAGATCTTCGC
This sequence comes from Thermodesulfobacteriota bacterium, assembly GCA_051747685.1. Classification (GTDB taxonomy): domain Bacteria; phylum Desulfobacterota; class Desulfovibrionia; order Desulfovibrionales; family Desulfohalobiaceae; genus Desulfohalobium. The sequence goes on from JBNJGM010000074.1 coordinate 2,829, forward strand.
GCCAATTCCCCTTGGCCACCTCCGCTTCCAAATCACGGTTGGTGGCGGCAATGATCCGCACGTCAACCTTCCGGCGCCGCGTCTCCCCTAAACGCACAATCTCCTTTTCCTGCAAAAAACGGAGAAACTTCTTCTGCAGACTCAAAGGTAACTCCCCGATTTCATCTAAAAACAGGGTGCCACCGTGGGCCATTTCTATTTGCCCCTTCTTGTGCTCCGTGGCCCCGGTGAAAGCCCCGCGGCTGTGACCGAAGAGTTCGGACTCCAATAGGGTTTCCGGCACAGCGGCACAGTCAATAGGTACAAAGGGGAGATTCGCATTTTGTCCTGCATAATGGATGCCCCGGGCCACCAATTCCTTTCCGGTGCCGGTTTCACCACCCACCAGCACATTGGCTTCGTATTGGGACACCTTTTCAATCAAATTGAAAAGCTCCTGCATGGGTTTGCTTTTGCCCACCATATTGCCCAGACTGAAGCGATCGCGCAGTTGGCGACGCATACTCTGGTTTTCTTCCAGCAATTGGCTCCGCTCAAACACCTTTTGCACCAATAGCAAAAGTTCATCGGGGTCCACAGGCTTGGTCAAATAATTAAAGGCCCCCAGCTTCATAGCCTGCACGGCATTGGAGATGCTGCCGTAGGCGGTAATCATGACCACCGGCAAATTCGGCCAGGTCGCTTTGACCGTCTCCAATATTTCCAGGCCGGACTTGTCCGGCAGCTTGAGATCCGTGATCAGCATATCCCAGCTTCCGCCCTGGAGCTCTTCCAGGCCGCTTTGGCCATCCACAGCTGTGCCCACCGCATACCCTTCTTTGGTCAAAAACGCGCTCAAGACCTTCAGGGTATTTGGCTCGTCATCGATAAGAAATATCCGCTTGCTTGCATTCATCGTGGATCATACGGAAGGGTTAAAATAAAACACGTTCCCTGGCCGAGGACACTATCGACATCAATACTGCCGGCATGGGCCCGGATATATTGCTCTACAATGGACAGGCCCAAACCGTTACCCCTATTTTTCGTAGTATAAAATGGTTTAAAAATATTTTCTAATTCCTCAGGAGCGATCCCCGGGCCATCATCTTGAATAATAAGTTGGGCCCGTTCGTTCTGGGCGATGGTCCGCACCTCTACGGTGCCGCCGTCGCGCACGGCGTACACGGCATTGAGTATCAAATTCAACAGACTTTGCCGCAACTTGGCGGGATCGAACCAAAATATGGGCAGGAGCGGGTCTAGGGAAGAACTAATCCGCACCCCTTCGTCTTGGGTGTCGCGCTGGGCCAAGCGTAGCGTATCACGCACCAGCGCATTGAGGTCGGCCTGCTCGAAATGCGGCAACCCCGGTTTGGAAAAACTTAAAAAATCCGTAAGGATATCACTGAGTCGCTCGCTTTCTTCTTCAATAACCTGCAAAAATTCATGCAGCATCCGGCCTTCAAAATTGGCCCGCAAATAGTGCGCCGACCCGCGAATGGAATTCAACGGATTTTTGATCTCATGGGCCACCTGCGCCGCCATTTGCCCCAAGAGCGACAAGCGCTCCAAGCGGTTTTTTTCCACATCCGCCTGGTGCAACTTCTCCAGATTGCGTTTCAAATCGCGAACCATTTGATTAAACGCGATATGGAGTTCTCCGATTTCATCGCCGCAGGCCCGCTTATAGACCAGGCATTCCAGACAATTTTTCTGTGATTGCAGAAAGGACTGTCCTTCGGCCCAACAGGCCGTTGAGCCGTGTCCGGGACAATTCTTGAGCGGACAGTCCCAAAGATCTTGGCACGAGGAGGAACGGGGCAAGGGGAGTTGGACCTCCAAATCCCCCTGTTGCACTCGGCGCATGCTCTGCTTGAGGTCATCAATGCGCCGGGTCAAACGGGAGGCCAAAAAAGAGACCGTCAACACGGTAAATAAAAACAAACTCGCGGCCACCACCAAAATCCGGAAACGCAAACCGTGCAAACTTTCTTGGATCACTGAGGTCTCTTTGTTGCGGTCGATACCGACCACTGCATACCCCAAGAGTTCCCCCCGGACCCGAACGGGTAAAAAATAATCCCGGAAAACGACCCCTCCGACTTCATGGTCCTGGACCTGTTGCCCTTGCCCCGAAGGAGTCGTGTACTTTTGTCCCAGACGGGATTTATCCGAATGAGCGATGACTCGACCGTTTTTATCTAAAATATAGGCGTATTTGCACAACAAAGCCTCTTTTGTGCTTTGTACCAAAACATCGAGTTGGAGATAATCGTCAACGAGTAGAGGATCCACGGCTTCCCGGGCCATATTCCGGGCCAGGCTGAGATCTTTTTCCTCCTGATTTTGGCTGATCCGCTTTTTGAAATAGCCGTCAACCACAAAGGAAAAGGCCGCCAAGACCACAATACTATTGGTCAGGGTGATAAATAAAAATTTATTTTTAAAAGTGAGCTGATTAAAGCGGTCTGCCACAAAAGCCATCATTGCAAGAGCACCCTTTCTTTGAGCCGTTCCAGCCGCTGAGTTTGGCTCTGAGTAAACCCCGTAATCCGCGCTTCTCGCAAAAGCTCCGGATCATCAATGGCCAAAAGGGCGGACCGGACCTTTTCCACCAAGGCGGGGGAGGTATCGCTATGGGCCGCAAAGGGCCAATTGGGATAATATTGGGTAGCCGCCAAAATCCGCAGCTCCTCTGTAGCCACGATATCTTGAGCCACCTTTAACGCCGCCTCCCGCACAAAACCGGCATCGGCTTCCCCCCGATACACGGAGAGAATCACTTCTTCATGTTTTTTCCCTTCCTCGATCCGGGCCTCATCCTCTATGGCAATACCCTGCTGCCGCAAAAAAATTTTTTGGAATCGGTATCCTCCGGCTGATTTCCGGGAAACTACCCGGATATCCTTTCCGCGCAGGTCCGCAAGTTCTTCGATCTCCGAGTCTTGGCGCACTACAATAACGCCGCGAAAGTCTTCGCGTGAAGTCTCCGGCTCCGGGCTAATGGTTGTGGCCAAGGATTTGAGTTTGTCCTGCTGGGCGAGCAGCAAATACACATACGGATTTTGGTATGCGAAATCGACCTCTCCCTGGCTCACCGCAGCCACAAATTCTTCAAAATCGCGGGGAATGACCAAACGGAACTCCCGTCCCGTAGCCTGGCTCAGATATTCAGCCAAGGGTGCAAACATCTTGTCCAAAGTGATCGGGGAGTACAACGGCAACAATCCCAACTTCACCGCGTCCTCAGGATAGGAAAGGTAATTCTTGCCGGTGGTATTTTTGAGCATGATGCGCACAACATTGTATTCGCGGTCTTCGGCCCGGGCAAAAGAAACCGTGTCATAATCCTGGGGGGAGTACTCCACAAGGGCCGCTTGCACTTCCTCGCGCTTTGCTGGGCTCATCTGCGGGGCGGCACAGAGAATAAATTGGGGCAACTCCTCAGACTCTTTAATAATGCGCAATCCGTAGGGCATATATTTTCGAGCCACCCCACGGCTCAAAGCGCCCACATCATAGTCACGCACCAACACGGACAGGGCCACCAAATCCTCTTTTTGCAAAAACCCGACCTGCGAAAAATCTTCAAGATCCAGTTTGACCTCGTCCAACATAGCCAGCGGCATTAGATACGCCGAGGAAGAGCGGGTGCTGCCCAAGGCCAAGCGCTTGCCCGGGATTTGCACAATTTTCTCCACCGGGGAATCCTCGCGGACCACTAGGGCAGATCGATATTGGCTGTCTCCATTGTTGGCCACCTTGACCAGCGGCTGCAATTGGTAGCGGCTTTTCCCCTCGCAATACGCCGAAGGATCCAAATAGGCCAAATCCACCTGCCCCTTGCCGACACGGTCCAGGGCCGCCTCGGCGTTGTGGGCGATTTCCAGTTCAACCGTTTGGTCCAGACGCTTTTCTAAATAGTGCTTCACGGGTAAAAACTGCCGAAAAACAACATTTTCTTCTTCCACCGGCACCAAAAGCAAGCGCAGCGGCTCTCCCGACGCCCACCCCGGTGTGGCCAGCAGAAGACAAACAAACAACACCGTCAGACACGAAAAAATATACGCAATTGTTTTCATATTCGTTGTATTTCCGCCAAAGGGTTACAAGCTCTGGGAGTTGTCCCGGCCAGAGAGAAAAATTTTACCGCCCGGCGGCGTAACCCCAGGACACGAAACCATAAATTGTTCGTTTTCAGCATAGACAACACCTACGCTGGCACGTCTTGGCCAGGGGCACTCCTTACGACAGACGGCGCATAAGCGCGGCCACGTCCTGTGGATCATCGGCGTCAAAACTCCCCATACTCCATTGCAACGGCTCCTGGGGGGCAGGCAAAGGAGCCCCGTATAGCTGCAAAGCGATGGTATCAAGAAGGGCGAGCCGCTGCCGATACGCCGCCCGGTCAATGGCCAACACCCGATTCCCGGCTCCAAGCATCTGCTCCATGGTTTGTCGCTGCAACAACTTTTCTTGAAATTGATCTTGTTCAATGACCTGCCGGCACCGCTGTCCTTCTTCCACCAATAACGCCCACAGCCCTGCCGCTTGATCGCGCTGTCGCCATAACTCTACCAAAAGCGCCAGTGCAGGGCGCACCTTTGCCCCCGGCAGACGAGCAATCAACGACTGGCAAACACTGATTTGCTCCTGCTGCCACGCGAATTGACAACAGCGCAAAAAGCGCCGCAGGATCAGGATGCGGTGCTGATCCAAATACTGGTCCACCGCCTGGCCTAAAGGCTCGGGCACAGCGGCATCTAGCCGCAAACGTTGGATATACCCCGAAAGCACATCCTGGGACAGGGTCAGCTCCACCCCCATTCCTCCGGACAAGCGCACCACCCGTCGGGGACGCGCACAAAACCACTGCCGCAATGCCTGAACATGCGTCTCAGAAAGCCCGGTCAAGGGTAGGGCCTGCTCCACTGCCATTACCACCTCGTCCTCCGGAAACCCCCAAAAGGCGAGCAGGCCCTCGTGCTCATCCTCTGCGGGGTCACCGAGAATGGCCGCAATTTCTGCGTCTGTGACCGGTCCACGGGTCTGCTCGAGATAGGCCCTCCCACTCGCTGGCACCCCCGTGCAATCGCAAACCCGCTCTTGCAAAAGCTGTTGCAGCGTCGCTGTGATTTTTGCCATAGTATCACCCTTTGTTCAGCGCCTGAATCGGTCCAATCACACC
>JBNJGM010000075.1:0-7835 GCA_051747685.1 Thermodesulfobacteriota bacterium
AGATATGCCAAAAGTTTATGAATTTTTGGACAATTTTCATTGGGAGTCCGCTGGTATGGAGCAGCTCATGCTTTGGATCGAGGAGCGTAAGGGCGTCTACCCCTATGAAAGCGCCCGCCGGTGGATGCGGTATCACAATGACCAGGTCGAGTCGTGGTTGCCGTAACCTCGGATTGCTGGTGGTTTGTGTAGCACCGCTCGGCCACCCACAAAAAAGCGCGGGACGGAGTTCCCGCGCTTTTTTCGTGGGGAACCGACACAAATTAGCTGAAAATGATGCGGAACAGCCAGCGCAAGCGCCCCCGGAGCCGGGAATCCCTGCGATGGACTGCGGCACTTCCTGAGGCAATATTGAGCAAGTGAGGGCGGGTTTCGAGAATACTCTCGGCCGCCATTTGAGTGGCCTCTCCGGTGAGGTTTTGGCAGTGCAGAAAATGGGCCTGGGCGTCGTTTTTGACCTCCCGCGCCAGTATCCGGCAACAGGTGCTATGATGGGTGGTTTTGAATTGGTCGTGGAAGCGATTGACGACGCCTCGGATGGTAGCGCGATGCCGGTGCGGGGCGCTTCCCCCGAGAACGAGTCCGATCCCCAGCACGCCGCCGCTTACAGCGCCGCAGAGGCATCCGCTTCCGCCGAGACCAATGGTCAGGCCAGCGGTGAGGCCCACGGCCTGTTCTTCGGTCAGGCCTCCTTGGAAGCCCTCGTTGAGGGCTACAAGTACAGCTTCGGTGCATAACAACTGTTTGGTGGCATAGAGGTTTTCCGCCCGCTCCCGCATGGGCGCTATGACCGCTTTTGCTTCAGGCATGGACTCTCCGTGCGAGGGCAGTGGCCGCCATGCCGCGAGCTGCGGCCTCTGGCCCCTATTTTTTAGGATTTCGGATTCCGGCAACAAGGCCCTTTTTGAGAGCCACTCCTACATCGAGGAAGCCTTACGGCCAAAGCACTTTAAGGCCAAAGTAGACGAGCACGAGAACAAAGGCGCGGTCGATCCAGACATACACAACTGCGTAGAGCCGACGAAATCGCTCTGAGGCCGCTATCCTACTCACCAAGAAAAACCAAAGCGTTACCGCAAGCACGATCTCCAAGCCATACACCCAATGGATCAACCAAGAGGTATTGGGTGTGATATATGTAGAAAAAATGCTTATAAAAAAAAGGGCTGCTTTGGGATTGAGCACATTACAGAAAAATCCTTCCTGAAAACCGACACGTTTTGACTGCGTATGTCCAGGTTGCTTTTTCGCAGCGGGAGAAACCGAAGGCGGCGACGATGCCCTCAGGGAAGCGCGCAACGTTTGTACCGCGAGCCAAAGTAAATAGATCCCCCCAATAGCTTGAATTGTCTGAAAGATATGCGGTGCATTCTGGAGCACGAGGGCCAGGCCGAGAACAGAATACCCTACGTGAATAAGCAGGCCAGCACCGATACCAAGTGCCGTGGCCCGACCTTTGGCCCCTCCGCCTTGGAGGGCGTTTTTCACGACCACAAAAAAATCGGGGCCAGGCACCATGCCCACTAAAAGGCCGAGCCCGAAGACTTCGAGCAAGCCACTTAGTGTCTGGAAATCCATATCAATCCGGCTTGTCGTCCGCAGGTTGGGTTGCGTCGGTAGGAGAAAAACAAAGAGGGAAGACTGTAGGTGCAAAGATCCAAGGAAAAAATGTTTTCCGCAGGCAAACCGGCATGTAGTAATTGGTCTCGGGTGAGGCGCCACAAATCCATAGTGGCGCGCTCGTGGTGGTAATAGTGGCGAAAGTCGGCCCCCCATTCGCGCTCAAAATGGACGAACTCACATTTCCCCGGTCCCAAGCTGGGGCCGCGCACCGCCAGGATGTCCTTGGGAGACAGGGTATACAGCTTGCAGAATTGCTGCACTGCCTGTTGGGGAAAGGCGGCCCGGTTGCCGCGCCAGCCGATGTGGAGCGCGGCTACGGCCCGTGCCGAGGTATGGGCCAAAAGAACGGGTTGGCAGTCAGCGGTTTTGATGCACAACCCCAGAGCAGGGGTAGCGGTGGCCATGCCGTCGGCTTCAAAGGTCTCTGCTAGGGGGGTCTCGGTGTGGATGAGTCGCGTACCGTGTACTTGTTTGGTCTCGACAAGCGTATCGAACCCGCAGGCAGTGACCAGCGCGGCGCGGTTGGCCTGGACATGTTGGGGGCTATCGCCGACAGCATAAGATATGTTGCCCTGGCTGCAATGACCGCTGCTGGAGCCGCCCCGGCGGGTGGTGAAGGCCACTCGGACTTTTTCTAAGCCTGGAAAGGCGAAGGGAATGATGTGCGGCTGAGAGGGGTGTGTGTGCAGGGGCAGAGTGCCCCTGGTGGTTTCCGTTTCCTTCATAGACAATACCCTAAATATGTACGTTTGGCGTATGAAGATCTGCTGCGGTCTGTAAATATGCGCAAGCAGTCAGTTTGCCCGGTCTTCCGCCCTGTAAGGCCTGCAATGGGCTCAGGACAGCTTTTTGTCACGGACTGCGAAGTTCGTGTTCGTCGTTTTAGTCCAAATGGTTTCCGTCTCCGTGATAATGCAATCCACGGGGATATCCCAGGGATCGTGGGGCACGGCATCCAAGATCTGAAAGGAGTAGGCCAGGGCTGCAACCCAGACACCTTGGGTCCGGCTCAAAAAGCGGTCATAATAGCCGCCCCCGTATCCGAGCCGGTTCCCCCGGCGGTCCATGCCGACACAGGGCACAAAAACCAGACCCAGGGTGAACAACTCGGGTGAGCGGCAGAGGTCAGCCTGGGGTTCGAAAATATTCTTGAACCCGGGTTGAAGTTCCTCGGGGGAGCGTACGCAGGCCAAATCCATCTCCCCAGGTTCGTTCTCACGGCAACGGGGAAAAAGGATCGTCCTCCCCTGCGTCCAGCCGCTTCGGATAAGCGGCCACGTATTGATTTCATTATTGATGGGCGCGTAGAAGAGAATATTTTCGGTGTCTTGCCACATTTTTAGGGAAAGCACCTGTTCACAGACGGCTTGGCTTGCCGCACCGACTTGCCGCGCCGTAAGTTGGCGGCGCTGGCGTAATAAGGTGCGGCGCAATTGGGATTTTGCGAAGACAGATTCATGATCGGGCATTGCGAGAGAATGCCCCAAAGCTGGGATGGGAGCAAGTGCGGGGAGCCGCTTGGCAATTTGGAGGGTCTTTAGTAGAAATCAAATCTTTGCTGTAACGGTGTGTTCAGAGTACGCTCGAGCGTATACACCGTGCCCAGATAGTATGTCCGCTATGCAACAAAGGAGAGAGGGTATGGAAGCCCATGCACCGTTTTGGATTGCTGTTGGGGATATTCACGAGGAACCGGAGAATATTCTCCGCATTCCTTCTGTACACGAGGCGACCGGGGTTATTATCAGTGGAGATATTACCAACGCCGGCCGGGTGACCGAGGCCAGCCGGGTGCTCGAACATATCCGGCGCGCCAATCCCAATCTCTACGCCCAGATCGGTAATATGGATTTTCCGGAAGTCACGGGGTTGTTGGAGCAGCAAGGATGGAATATCCACGCCCGGGGGGTTGAACTGGACGACAACGTCGGATTAATGGGGGTGGGCTATTCGAACACCACCCCGTTTGGTACCCCAGCAGAGGTCGGGGAAGAGGAACTGCACACCTGGTTGGATGTGGCCTACGCTGATATCAAAGACCTCGCCTATCGAATCGTGGTCTGTCATACTCCCCCCTACGGCACCGCTTCCGACGCTCTCCCCGACGGAACGCATGTTGGCAGCCATTCCGTACGCCAGTTTTTAGAGGCGGTACAACCGGATGTGTGCATTACGGGGCATATCCATGAGGCTGTCTCTGAGGAATACTTAGGCCGCACCCGGGTTATCAATCCGGGAATGTTGAGCAAGGGAGGCTATGTTCTGCTGCAGCGCACACCTGAGGGGGTTGCGGCCACATTACAGCAGGTGGAGCAGTAGGATGCGGTTGTATTCATGGAATGTGAACGGTTTTCGGGCGGTAGTGCAAAAAGGGTTTTGGGATTGGTTCGCCGCATGTGACGGTGATGTGATCTGCCTGCAGGAAACAAAAGCCACTTGGGAGCAGGTCCCAGAAAAACACCGTGCCGTTAAGGGATACGAGGTTATTTGGAACGGGGCGGGCATGAAAAAAGGGTACTCCGGAGTGGCCTGTTTCACCCGTAACGCGCCCCAGAGTTGGTCCCGAGGGCTGCCGGACGCCCGCTATCAAGGGGAAGGGCGGACCTTGCTTTTGGAATACGAGGAGTTCTACCTTTTTAATATCTATTTCCCGAACGGACAGATGAGCCAGGAACGTCTGGACTATAAGATGGGCTTTTACGACGTCTTTTTGGAGTATGCCGAGCGCTTGCGGCAAACCAAACCCATTGTTGTCTGCGGGGACTTGAACACCGCGCACAGAGAAATCGATTTGAAAAACCCTAAGGCCAACGCCGACCGTTCCGGGTTTCTTCCCCAAGAGCGGGCCTGGATCGACACCTTCCTGAGCTACGGCTATCACGACACCTTCCGGATGTTCACCGCTGAAGGCGGGCATTATTCGTGGTGGACCTACCGTTTTAATGCCCGGGCTCGCAACGCCGGGTGGCGGATCGATTATTTTTTTGTCAGCGATGAACTCAAAAATAGGGTCAAACGGGCCTGGATTGAAGACAGTGTCTACGGTTCTGACCATTGCCCCGTCGGCCTGGAGTTGGATGCAAAATAAAATGCATTCGGCAATACTTCCGATCGTGGCCCCCTTTTTTGTCCCTGTTGCCTTTTGTTGACCCAAGGGAAAGGAGTCTGTGCATGGCCCATATCGCCAAATTGCCTTTGACCGTTGTCCCCCGGAGAGCTCCTTTCCTCTGGGACCTTGTCAGTTCCGTCACCGGAATTGCCCTGGCGGTGTATATCGTGGCCCATATGCTGCTTGTGGGCAGTGTGCTGCTCGGGGTGGAAACCTACAATTCCATGGCCCATGCCCTGGAGGCCTCCGGAGTGGCACAGGTGGATGGACCCTTGGTTTTTGCTGTCTTTTTGCTGCACTTTGTGGCTGCGGTGCGCAAAGTGCCGCTGAAATGGCCGGAACAGGTGCTCGCCGTGCGCCAAGCCCGGCTGCTGCGACACAGCGAAACTTGGTTGTGGTTGGCACAAGCAGCAAGCGGCATGCTCCTGCTTGTGCTCGGTGCCATCCATATGTGGTCGGTGCTCACCGATTTACCCATCACCGCGGCGAAAAGCGGTGCGCGGGTCGCAGATCCGGCGTGGTTTATTTTGTATCTTTTTCTGGTTGTTACCGTCTGCGGACACGCTGCTGCGGGAGTCTATCGCTCGGGGGTTAAATGGGGTGGTGTGTTGCGCAGCAAACGGTGGACAGCGCGGCGCCTTATTCTCGGCAGCGGCGTAGCTCTGGGGTTACTAGGTCTGGTTACCCTGGCCCGGTTTCTTTTTGTCTGAATTTTGGTGCGCTGCGAGCCCGGGGCAAGACATGAGAAATATGTAAGGCCCAGTACCGGAATTGTCTCCATCGGCCTGGAAAGGGGCGCGTGGCGCTGGACCGGGAAAAGGTGTATGCGCCCGGCATTAAGATTGGCGAGGACTTTCAGTGTTCAGGGGCGCAGGAGTTTCCCTGGCCGTGTTCAAAACCCCCGGGACCAGGTTTGTAGGGCAAGAGGATCCCTCGAGCCTCTCTGGTGCGAAGTATAAACTGACTGCGAAGAGGGAATGGGCCGCGAGCATGGAAACTATGTATACTGATTTGTTGAGCATCGGAGCTGGTCTGGCCGGGGAACGGGTGGCCATTGAGGCCGCCCAGGCGGGATTCACCACGATTTGTCTGAGCCTTGTCCCCCCGCGGCGTTCGCACTCGTCTGCCGCTCAAGGCGGTATGCAGGCGGCACTCGGCAATTGTGCCATGGGTCAGGGGGATTGTCCGGATATCCATTTCGAAGACACCGTGAAGGGTTCGGATTGGGGGTGCGACCAGGAAGTCGCCCGCCTTTTTGTAGAGCACGCCCCGGTGGTCATGCGGGAGTTGGCGCATTGGGGGGTGCCCTGGAATCGGGTGGTCCCTGGTCCATCCACGTATTTCAAGGGCGGGGAGCAATTTGAAAAAATTGAGCCCGAAGCCAGTCAGGGGCTGATTACCGCTCGCAGTTTTGGTGGCACCGCCAAATGGCGGACCTGCTATACCAGTGATGGCACCGGGCACGCGGTTTTATACACCATGGACAATCGGGCGGTGCAACTTGGTGTCAAAGTCCATGACCGAGTGGAGGCCCTGGCCCTTATACACGACGGGCAACGGTGCATGGGGGCGGTGGTGCGCTGTCTGCGCACAGGAGGGCTGCGACTCTACCTGGCCCGGGCAACGTTAATCGCCTCCGGAGGCTATGGGCGGATATACAACCATTCTACGAATGCCGTGATTTGTGAGGGCAGTGGCCAGGGGATTGCACTGGATACCGGGGTGGTCCCCTTGGGCAATATGGAGGCTATCCAATTCCATCCCACCGGTACGGTGCCCACGGATATTTTGGTCACCGAGGGATGTCGCGGCGACGGAGGCACCCTGCTGGATGTGAATGGACACCGCTTCATGCCCGACTATGAGCCGGAAAAGGCTGAATTGGCTTCCCGTGACGTAGTCTCCAGGCGGATGATCGAACATATCCGCAAAGGGTACGGGGTGCGTTCCAGCTATGGGGAGCACCTCTGGCTGGATATCCGGCATCTGGGACACGCGCACATCACCACCAAACTGCGAGAAGTCTACGATATCTGTCGCCATTTTTTAGGGGTTGATCCTGTACAGGAGTGTATTCCAGTCCGCCCGACACAGCATTACAGCATGGGGGGGGTGCGCACGGACAAAACCGGGCGAGCTTATGGGCTTACCGGTCTTTTCGCTGCCGGAGAAGCCGCTTGCTGGGATTTGCATGGTTTTAACCGCCTTGGGGGGAATTCCTTAGCCGAAACCGTGGTCGCCGGCAGTCTGATAGGCCGGGAGGTGACCCGTTTTCTCCAAGGGGACCGCGGGCAGTTGGCACCCCAACGCGGCCGCGATCAAGCCCGCCAGATCCAGGAACGTATCCAGGCCCTGCAACAGCGAACGAGTGGGGAGAATGTGTTCCATTTGCGCAATGCCATGCAGCAGGTGATGATGGAAAAGGTCGGCATTTTCCGGCATGAACAGGAATTGCAGGCAGCGCTGGACCGTTTGGGGGAACTCCGCGAACGGGTGGACCGCTTGGCGCTGCAGACATCGGGCCGGGGGCCGTGTCCTGAGGTGGCCGCAGCATTGCGCCTGCCAGGCATGCTCCGGTTGGCCGTATGCACAGCGTACGGCGCTTTGCAGCGCCGCGAAAGCCGCGGCGCTCACGCCCGGGAGGATTATCCGGCGCGCAATGACCGAGACTGCTGGACCCGGAGCTTGGCCACCTGGGCTGGGGGAGAGGACCTGCCGCGTCTGGAGTACGAGCCAGCGACCGAGGTCTTGGAACTGCCGCCGGCTGACCGTGGATACGGTGGTGGGCAGATCATTTCCCGCGATGATACCGGTGAACGTTCCCAACTGTGATCTGTTCCAACAACGATCCCACGCCGGTCCCCTGACCGCGTTTCTGGAATTTTTTCGCGACCTATAAAAAACGGTGATTTCCGTTCTGCACCCAGCACATGTGCAACCATAGGGGATATTCGTATGGCCCGCATTCTGCAGCTCGATATATTCCGCCACAACCCTGCTGACCCTGATTCGCAGCCCCGGATGCAGACCTTTTACGTCGACGAAACAGAAAGTATGACCCTGTTTATCGCTTTGACCCGCATCCGCGAAGAACAGGATCCTT
>JBNJGM010000076.1:0-1581 GCA_051747685.1 Thermodesulfobacteriota bacterium
CCCACCAAATACACCCAGCTCGGAGAGGTGCTCATGCCGGTTTCCATGGCCTTGCTGACCGAATTTGACGCCGACTACCTCGGGGTGCGCAGTGAGCGGCTGCAAGACGCTGCCGAGGAGGCTACCACGGAATGGGTCCTCGGCGGAAGCGGCGGGTCGGAGTAATCCATGGACCAGGAAACCCAGAAACGCGCCATATATGACCGCTTGTCGTCGCGGCGCCGGAAATACGTAGACCGCATCGGGTATGACCGCTGGGACCCGTTTCAGGCCCCGAAAGATCCCATCGACATTCGCCGGGAGGGCAGCGGGCGCAGCGCTCAGGAATTGGCCCGGGATTTTTTCGCTGCGTGTTCCGCCCCGGATCAAAATGCGGCTTACACCAATGGCGTACGTGAGATGTGTAAGGGCGTTATCGCCAATGAGGACCGATGCCGCGGGATGTACGATTTTGTCCTGTGGTACCACGAACAGATGCAGGCCATGGGGCTCGAGCAGGACATGTGGGAGCGTTAGCCATGGCCCAACACGACAAGGAGACGGTATGTCGGAGACGCAATTCGATATAGAAGCCTATATGCAGGACCAGCGAAAGCGCATTGAGGACAACCCCAAGGACAGCGTGGCCCGCTATAATCTGGCCACGGTGCTTATCGGCCGGGGAAGACTCGACGAGGCAGAGGAGGAATTGAAGCAGGCCATCCAGGCGGACCCGGAACTTGCGGAAGCCTACGTCCAATTGGGCGGATTGGCGATGCACCGCAACGATTTGGCTGCCTGTTTGAGCTTTAACCAACGGGCCACCGAGATCCGTCCCCGTTTTGCCGTGCCCCAAGGGAATCTCGGCTTTGTCCATCTGCAGCAGGGCAATGTGGATCAGGCCATTAAGCATCTGAAACGGGCCATCTCTTTGGACCCGCAATTCGTGCAGGCTATCGCCACATTGGGCAGCGCCTATCTTATGGACGGGGATGTGGAAGGATGTATTGAAGAAAGCCAAAAGGCGATCGATCTTCAGCCCACATTTGGCCCGGCGTATAACAATATGATGCTCGCCTATATGGAAAAGGGTGAATACGCCCGGGCAGCCGAGTATTGTGAACTGGCGGAGCAAAACGGTTTTGATGTCGCCCAAAAGGTCAAAGACGAACTGGCGGAAAAGACCGCCTAAGCTCGTTGAAACGGGTGAAAAAAACTTGTTGTCCAGGCGCCTTTTTGGTACCCCCCATGCTGACGGTTCAAGGAGGTAGGTCTCCTATGCGTACTGGATTGGGTTGACAAAGTTGTTTCGTTGTACGAAAAATCACAATGTTACCCAAGCTGGGAACCGTCGTGGTCGAGAGGGAGCCACGAAGGACTTAGCGGTTTTAACTTATTAGCCGTCAAAGGAGGATTGGCAATGGCAAAACACGAAACCCCATTGCTGGACCAGCTGGAAAGCGGTCCATGGCCGAGCTTTGTATCTGACATCAAACGGGAGTCTGATGCCCGGCACACGAACGAAAAAGGGGTGGAGTACCAGATTCCGGAGAACGTCTGTGACGATCTTTTGGGGGTTTTGGAACTTTCATTCAAGGACGG
>JBNJGM010000076.1:1681-7726 GCA_051747685.1 Thermodesulfobacteriota bacterium
TGACGCAAGAGTATCAAGACGAGTTGCACCGCCCGGCCTTCCCGTACAAATTTAAGTTCAAATTTGACGGTTGCCCGAACGGTTGCGTGGCCTCCATTGCTCGCGCGGATATGTCCTTTATCGGCACCTGGGCCGACGACATTAAGATCGATCAGGAAGCTGTCCAGGCCTACATCGGCGGCGAAATCCCGCCAAACGGCGGCGCCCACGCCGACCGTGACTGGGGCAAATTCGACATCCAGAAGGAAGTCATTGATCTCTGCCCCACCGAATGCATGTGGATGGAAGACGGCAAGCTGAAGATCAATGACCGTGAATGCACCCGTTGCATGCACTGCATCAATGTCATGCCCCGCGCCCTGCGCATCGGTGATGACCGCGGCCTGTCCATCCTGGTCGGCGCCAAGGCCCCGATTCTGGACGGCGCCCAGCTCAGCTCCATGCTCGTGCCGTTTGTCAAGGCAGAAGAGCCCTATGATGAGATCAAGGAAGTCATTGAGAACATCTGGGACTGGTGGATGGAAGAAGGGAAAAACCGCGAACGCCTTGGTGAGTTGATCAAACGTCAGGGCTTCCAGAAACTCCTACAGTCCACCGGCATCAAGGCCCTGGCCCAGCATGTCCAAGAACCCCGCCACAATCCGTATATCTACTGGCACGAAGAAGAGGTGCCTGGTGGCTGGGATCGCGACATCACTGAGTTCCGCAAACATCACCAGAGATAAGCAGGGGGTGCAACATGGCATTCATTTCTTCCGGATATAATCCAGACAAACCGATGGAGGACCGGATCACGGATATCGGTCCGCGTAAATACACCGATTTCCTGCCGCCGGTTATTAAGAACAACTTCGGCAAGTGGGCCTGGCACGAGATCATCGAGCCCGGTGTCCTCATGCACAAGGCCGACAGCGGTGACGAAGTCTACACGGTGCGTTGCGGTGCCGCCCGGCTGATGGGTGTGCATACCATCCGCGAGATTTGTGACATCGCTGATAAGCATTGCGACGGCTATGTCCGCTTCACGACCCGGAACAACATCGAGTTCATGGTCGACAGCAAGGACAAGGTCGAGCCCTTGAAGCAGGATCTGGCCGGCCGGAAATTCGAGGGCGGCAGCAATAAGTTCCCTGTTGGGGGCACCGGTGCCGGTATCACCAATATCGTGCACACCCAGGGCTGGGTCCACTGCCACACCCCGGCCACAGACGCCTCCGGCCCGGTGAAAGCGGTCATGGACGAACTCTTTGAAGAGTTTCAGCAGATGCAGCTGCCCGCCCAGGTCCGTATCTCCCTGGCCTGCTGCCTGAATATGTGCGGCGCTGTGCACTGCTCCGATATCGCCATTCTCGGGTACCACCGCAAACCCCCGCTGGTTGACGACGAATACCTGGATAATCTCTGCGAAATTCCTCTGGCTGTCGCCGCCTGCCCCGTGGGCGCGGTGAAGCCGAAAAAGAAGGAAATCGTGGGCGAAAAGGGCGACACCAAGACGGTCAAGACCGTGGAAATCAACGACGACCGCTGCATGTTCTGCGGGAACTGCTACACCATGTGCCCCTCCTTGCCCCTGGCTGACCAGGAAGGCGACGGTGTGGTTATCATGGTCGGCGGTAAGGTCTCCAACCGGATCACCGCGCCGAAGTTCTCCAAGGTCGCGGTGGCGTTTATTCCCAATGAGCCCCCGCGCTGGCCGAAACTGTGCGAGGCTATTCATACCATCATGAATGCCTACAAGGAAGGCGCCCGCAAGTACGAGCGCGTCGGCGACTGGGCCGAGCGCATCGGCTGGGAACGTTTCTTTGAGGTCTGTGGCTTGGAATTCTCCCACCACCTGATCGACGATTTCCGGGATCCGGCGTACTACACGTGGCGCCAGACCACGAACTTCAAGTTCACGGATGCATCGGTCAAGTATCCGGACATTAAGGCCGAGTAACTGTCGGTTTCTTTGGGCGCGGCTGTCTTGGCCGCGCCCTCACTTTAATATAGGGAGGCACACCATGGCCGATGAAGAACTCAAACAAAAAATTATCGATGAATTGAAAGCCAAATCCAAATCCAAATCCAAGTTCTATTTTAGTGATTTGCAGAAAATTACCGGCATGAAGCCCCGCGAAGCCAAGAAAGTCATCACTTCCATGATCACCAGTGGTGATCTTGTCTATTGGTCCAGTGGCTCCACGACCATGTACAGCCTGCCCGGCATGGGCAAACAGTCCGCTGCCGAGGGCGAGGACTAGGAAAAACTATCGTGTCGGTGCACATGCCACGCCTGATCCTGGCCGGCCTGTCCGGAGGATCGGGCAAAACCATCCTTACCCTCGGCCTGTGCCGGCATTTCGCCCAGAACGGGCTTGTGATACAGCCCTTCAAAAAGGGTCCGGATTATATCGACGCCGCCTGGATGGCCTTAGCCGCCAAGCGTTCCGCGTCGAATCTGGACCCTTTTCTCATGGACACCACCTTGTTGCGCTCCTTGTTCGCCGACGCCTCCCAGGGCGCGGACATGGCCATAATTGAAGGCAACCGGGGCCTTTTCGACGGTAAAGACGTGCAGGGGACCTGCTCCACCGCGGAATTGGCCAAAACCCTGCGCACCCCGGTGGTCCTGGTGGTGGACTGTACGAAAATGACCCGGACTACCGCCGCCATTGTCCAAGGATGCGCCAGCTTTGATCCCGATCTTGCTATCGCTGGCGTGGTCCTGAACCGGACCGCGGGGCAGCGGCACCGACGTATCGCCCGGGAAAGCGTAGAGTATTATACCGATGTGCCGGTGCTGGGGACGTTGCCGAAATTGCGCCACAACCCCATTCCGGAGCGGCACATGGGCTTGGTCTCCGATCAAGAATTCGCCCCTGAAGCCCCGCTTGAGGAATTGGGACGGATGATGGCGGACTGGATCGATGTCCACCGTATCCAACGGGTCGGCTCGGCTGCGCCGGCCCTGCCCGCAGAGCCGGGGGTGCTGTGGCCTGAACCGGTAACCACGGAGCCGGTACGCATTGGGGTGGTCCGTGACGCCGCCCTCTGGTTTTATTACCAGGAAAATATTGAAGCCCTCCGACGCGCCGGGGCCGAGATCGTCCAGATCAGCCTATTGGATGACGCCTTGTGGCCAGAACTCCACGGACTGTACCTCGGGGGCGGGTTTCCGGAAACCCTGGCCCCGCGATTGAGCGCCCAAAAGGAGGTCCGCGAGCGTGTTGCTGCTTTGGCGCGCGCGGGACTCCCCATTTACGCCGAGTGTGGCGGGCTTATGTACCTGTGCCAGGAATTGACCTACCAGGGGACCACCTATCCCATGGCTGGGCTTTTTCCGGTACGAGCCGAGATGGGCAAAAAACCCCAAGGGCATGGGTATACCCAAGCCCGGGTCCTTGTCTCCAATCCATACCATCCCCAGGGGACCCAGATCCCCGGTCATGAATTCCACTATTCCCAGTGCCATACCCTGCACGGCGAAACCCCGGCCTTTGCCTTTTTTATGGAGCGCGGCTGTGGCATCCAAGAGGGGTTTGACGGCTTTTTGTTCCGCAATACTCTGGCCTGTTACACCCACCTGCACGCTTTGAGTTCCCCGCATTGGGCGCCGAATTTTGTTGCCGCCTCCCTGGCGTATAAGCATTCCGTTCCTCCTTGCGCGTAACATCCCCTTTTTTTTGCCTTGGGTGGAAAAAAACTTGACGTATATGATAATGATTATTATTTTCTTATCGAACCCAAGCACACGGAGGGTATTATGGGACAATTAGGGAAGTACAAAGATCTGCTCATTGATTGGGATATGACTCCGGAAGAGGCGGTGACCTTGTATTTGGAATGGGGCAATAACCACCGCCGCGGGGAACGGCCGCCGGTTCGGTCCAAAAACGAGCACTCCAACTATTTTGTGGTCAGCAATTGGGAATCTGAGCCGAAAGTCTATTTGGTCCGCCGGAACTCCGACGGCGCCGAGGAACTCGCTGAACTCCAATTGCCCTATCCGTTGGACGAGCGGTTCCAAAATGATGTCGGCGGGCACCGAGGTGTGTACCCAGTGAACAATGAAATTCGCGCCTGGCTGGAACAGCAGCTTTTCGAGTAGCTCGCTTTCCGCCAAACCTCCTCCTCTTGCGCTAGCACCCCTGCAAACGCCGGCTTCAAGCCGGCGTTTGCATTTGCCCGTTCCTTCATGCCAAGGCCTGGACGCGGTCCACAACTGGCACCAGCAGGCGTAAAACATCCCAGTCCCACCTCGCCTTGAGGGCTGTGCCCAAAACCCCACGACTGAAGTAGGTGTGGGGGTTTTCACGCCCTGCGGATGGCAATTGCAGGCAACGGTCAAAGCAGGGGGCCCAACCTTTTCAAGGAGGGGAAAATCGGCTAGATATATCCTGGGCGTTGGCCCGGTAGGTCGGGCGGGAGCGCCCTTTTTTCGTTTTTGTAGGGGGAGAGATGCTTCAAGAACGCTGTCAGCGCTGTGGCATGTGTTGCCGCAACGGCGGTCCGGCATTGCATACAGAAGATCACGGATTGTACCAGGATGGGGTGCTGGGGAAGCACCACTTGCTCACGCTGCGGGCCGGGGAGTGGGTCTACGATAATGTCCGTGGTTGTGTGGAACCTACTGTGCACGAGGTGGTCCGCATCGGGGCCCAAAACCACACGCCGGCCTGTGTGTTCTATGATCAGGCCGCCCGGGCCTGTACAATTTACGCCCACCGTCCGGTGGAGTGCCGCACCTTGGACTGTCAGTCCCCAGAAAAATTGGAGGCGATGTACACCCGGGATCGCCTGACCCGATTCGAGCTTGTGGCCCCAGAGTCCGGCCTCGGAGAACTTATGGCCTGGCACGAGCAGGCCTGCGGGTATGCCCGGGTGGCTGAGCTGTGCCAGCAGTTGCGCACCGACGAGGCAATCCCGGCCCGTCAGGCCTTGGCCGAAATGCTGCGGCAGGATATCCACCTGCGAGAGTCGCTGCAAGAGAAGTGCGACGTGGGCCAGCGCGCCCTAGCGTTTCTTTTTGGCCGGCCTCTGACGGCGACCTTGCCTGCTTTCGGCTTCCGCCCGGTTTTCGAGGGCGAGCAGGTACGCTTTTTAGCTCACACAGCAATGAGGCAGTAGAGCAGATTTTCCAGAATGGCGGTGAGTTCGCCGCAGATACCGCTTTGCCCGGGAAAGGGGCCGAGGAGCTCTTCCCGTACTGCCTGGGCCTGGGTGCAGGCGCTGCGGATGGGGGTGGAATGGGAGGTATGGGCGGTGGCTGCATAGCGTTCCAACAGCAAATATTCCCGGGTGCGTTCCAAAAACCGCTGGCTTTGGGCCTGGAAGTGCGCAGCGCACGCCTGCCAATAACGCCGGGCCTTTGGTGTGGGCGGCAAAGCCCGGATTTGATGGGCGAGACCGTACAAGGTCGAGAGGTGGAACCCCGGCAGGCCCCGACGCCAGCCCAAAAGCCAGGGGGTGCGCCAATTGAAGAGAAAGTGGCGTTGGCCGAAGGCGAGGCAGTCCTCCAAAGCGAATAGAAAGGCAGCGAGATGGGGGTCCTGCCATTGCGTGGGCGCCTGCGCCGGGTGCCATTCAGGGACGTGTGTGCCCAAGGCTTGCCCCGTGGCCCAAGAAAGCATATGACCGAGCCACCGGTTGGCCTGGCCAGAGCCGGGCGTTTCCAGGTGCACATAACTGAGGATATAGTGCCCGGCGCCGTGGCGGCCGGTCACCACTGCGGGTTCGTTGCGCAGCAGTTCTGGGTCGAGGGTGATGCCGTAGTGCTCTTCCCAGGCCGCGAGGTGCTCCCGGGGAATGTCCTGGTAGGGCAGATCCGCGACCCAAAAATCCTTGCCTGGAGACCGGTAATGGGCCAGGGCCGTGAGCTGGGAGTCGGGCAGGAGTTCGAATTGCGACGGCCACCAGACAGGGGCCATACAGGTGGAGGACGGCATCGGTGGGCAAAGCGGGTGATTTGAAGTGTATTCTAACTCAAGATGGCCGCTACAGTTGACCAAACGTTCGGTAATCGGCTTGCGGTCGCACGGACAGAGGTTCAAACTTTCCCCAGCC
>JBNJGM010000077.1:0-7701 GCA_051747685.1 Thermodesulfobacteriota bacterium
GTGTAGGTCTGGGCCGCCTCCATCATGGGCATCCCGTTTTGGGCCACGCCGATGATAAAGCCGGCAATAATATTGACCAGGGTAATAATGATCCCGGCAATGGCGTCGCCGCGCACGAACTTACTCGCGCCGTCCATAGCCCCAAAAAAATCCGCTTCCTGGGCTATATCCTCACGCCGCCGCCTCGCCTCGCTCTCATCAATCAATCCGGCATTCAAGTCGGCATCAATGGCCATCTGCTTGCCCGGCATGGCGTCCAGGGTGAAGCGGGCCGAGACTTCGGCCACCCGGCCGGCGCCCTTGGTGATGACAATAAAATTGATGACCACCAAGATCATAAAGACCACAATGCCCACCACATAGTTGCCGCCGACCACAAATTGGCCGAAGGAATAGATCACCTTGCCCGCGGCAAAAGGGCCGGTCTCCCCGTGCAAAAGGATCAGCCGGGTCGAGGCGACATTCAGCGAAAGCCGAAATAAGGTGGTCGCCAGCAGCACCGTAGGGAAAATAGCGAATTCTAGGGAGCGGGTCGTGTACAGGGTGATGATCAGGATAAGCAGCCCGGCGGTGATGTTTAAGGACAAAAAGAGGTCCAAAAGCATCGGGGGCAGGGGGATGATCATGAGCATCAAAATGGTCACCAAGCCCAAGGCGACCATAATGTCGCTGCGCAGGAGCAAATCCGCCCATTTATTCTGCCGAATCGCCTCTATCATGCGGTCTTCCCTTGCAAACTATAGACATAGGCCAGGATCTCAGCCACGGCCTTGTACATGGATTCCGGAACGGTTTCCCCAAGTTCTAGGCCATGCAAAACCCTGGCCACCGGAGGATTCTCCACTAGCGGCACCCCGTTTTCCTCCGCAATCTCCCGAATACGCTGCGCGACCATATTAGTGCCTTTGGCCGTGACCTCGGGCGCCTCCATGGTGCTCCGGTCATAGCGCAGGGCCACGGCGTAATGCGTGGGGTTGGTGATGACCACGTCCGCCTTGGGCACTTCGGCCATCATCCGCTTACGAGCCATGTCCCGCTGGATAGAGCGCATGCGCTGTTTGAGCTGCGGATCGCCCTCTGTCTCCTTTTGTTCGTCTTGGAGTTCCTTGCGGGACATCTTCATCTGCTCTTCCATTTCCCAGCGGGTGTAGGCATAGTCGATTACCGCGATAAAAATCAGGGCGATGCAGCACTTGAGCAAAATTTCCGCTGCAGACCAGCCAATGAAAACAAGAATCAGTTCAATCGGCTGCCCGATAAGGTCGATAGCCTGGTCAAAGCGTCCGGCCAATGTCCAATAGGCGATGGTTCCCACCACGGCGACTTTGGCCAGGGACTTCACTAACTCCATTGCCGAGCGGCGGGAAACGAATTTGGACGACCCCTTAATGGGGTCCAGTTTTTTGATGTCCGGCTGCATCGCTTTGACACTGAAAAGCCAGCCGAATTGAATATACCCAGATAAAAATCCGACCACGATGGACAAAACCAAAAAAGGCGCCAGCAACAGCCCTAAACGAGCCAAACCGCTGGATATCCATCCAGCGACAGCCTTGGGAGTGACGTCCCAATACCCGGACTGGTCCCAAAACCCGGCCAAAAAACGCTGCAGACCATCCACAAAACCCGGCGCATACCAAATCCACAACAGCAGAGCTGAGGAAAGCAGTAGCGCCGTATTGACTTCTTTACTCTGCGCAACCTTCCCTTCTTCGCGAAATTCCCGCCGCCGTTTCTCCGTTGGTTCTTCTGTGCGTTCTTCATCGCCTTGTTCGGCCATCACTGCCTCACTAATTCAAAGAATTCTTCCAAACGCGGGGCGATGCCTTTAAACTCAGAAACCAAGATACCGATAATAAATTCTGCTGAAAGCCCCAAAAATATGAACGCCACGCCGATATTAATGGGAAATTTGAGCATAAACGCGTTGAGTTGCGGGAAAATACGGGACATAATTCCCAGAATAAAGTCGGAAAGTATCAAAATAACGTAAATCGGGGCAGTCAGTTGCAATCCAAGCACAAACATCTCCCCGGTCATATTCATCAAATGCGGCACGGCATTTTGCAGCAAAAGTCCGCCGCCCGGCGGGATACTTTCAAAGGAATGCGCCAGGGCGCGGAAAAAAATAAGGTGCCCGTCTACAGCCAAAAACACCAGGGTGGCCAGGACATTAAGGAACTGCGACATGAGTTGGATTTGCTGCTGGCTTTGCGGATCCAAAATATTGGCCGCGGCAAATCCCATCTGAAAGCCCAGAATCGTGCCCCCGAATTGGGCGGCCAGAAACACCAGCCGGCCGACAAAGCCGAGCATCAACCCCAAAAAAACTTCTTGCGTCCCCAGCACCAGCATGCGCATTGGCGCGAAATCTACGACCGGAATAGAGGTATACACCACCGGAAAGAGGATAAAGGCCAGCACCAAGGCCAGCCCCGCCCGGAATCGAGCGGGTGTCTGCCCCCCCGAAAGCACCGGCATGCTGCCGATAATCGCGGCCACGCGCATAAAGCAAAGCAAAAAAGCCGGCCAGCGTTCGGTAAGTAAGGTTTCGAGTTCCACGGGTGTCCATCGCCTTTAGGCACCGGTTTGCGGGCGCTTTTCTTGCGCCCGGGGCGTTATACCGCCCTAGCCGCCTCCGCCGACGCTCACCGCCATGCGGAAGACTTCTTCGGCATACGTCAACACGACCTTTAAAATCCACGGCGCGAAAATGGTCAACGACACCATGACCGCAGCCACTTTGGGCGCGAAGCTCAAAGTTTGTTCCTGGATCTGGGTGGCGGCCTGAAAAATACTGATCAGCAACCCGACCACCACCGCCGAAATCATCATCGGCGCGGTAACCATGAGAATGGTTTCCACACTTTGCCGCGTCAGGGCGACCACAAAATCCGGAGACATACACCCTCCTTTCCTGGGAGCTGGCGACTGTGAGCAGGGGTTGAGGGCTGCAAACATTACCCCTTTCGCTTTTCCGCTTATTGAAAGCTCTGCACGAGGGACCCCACGACGAGATGCCAGCCGTCCACGAGCACGAACAGCAAGATCTTAAACGGCAGGGAAATGATAACCGGGGGGAGCATAAGCATACCCATGCTCATAAGGACACTCGCCGTCACCATATCGATAACCAAAAAGGGCACAAAGATGAGAAAGCCGATCTGAAAGGCGCGCTTGATCTCCGAGAGCATAAAGGCCGGGACCAAATGCAGGGTTTGGATATCTTCGCGGTATTCTGGTTGCTCGGTACCGGTAATGTCCACGAAGAGCTGTAGGTCTTTCTGCCGCACCTGGCTGAACATGAAATCGCGCATCGGCGAAACCGCCCGCTCAATGGCCTCAGTGTCCCCGATCTCCCGCTCGAGATAGGGTTGCAGGGCCTGGTCGTTGATCTGGCTTAATACCGGCCCCATGATGAAAAAGGTCAAAAACATGGCCAGCCCGATTATGACCTGGTTCGGGGGCATTTGCCGCACCCCCATGGCCTGGCGGATAAAGGATAAGACAATGACGATACGGATAAAGCTCGTGGTCATGAGCAAAATGGCCGGCGCCAGGGAGAGCACCGTGAGCAGAAACAGAATCTGTAGCCCTGTGGCCACCTGGTCCGGATCTTCTGTGCCCTCCACCCCGAGGCTTAAACGCGGGATCTCCAGGGCCCACCCCGATTGCGGCACCACAAGCAGCCCGACGATGGCGAGCAAAAGGGAAAGGACTATGTAGCGGGTCATAATCAGCGCGTCTGCTGGTGATCCAGCACCTGGTCAAAGGCGGGCTCTTCAGCGGCAGCTTCGGCGGGGGCGTCGAACTGGCACAAGGTTTCAATGCGCTCCGGGCTCACCCCGAGCAGGACCTCACGGCCGCGGACTTCGACCAAGCAAAGCATCCGTTTAGCGCCCAAAGGACGGGTTTCTTTAATGCGGATCACCCCCGTCCTGACTCCACCGCCGCCGAATTGAAACCGCCGCAACAGCGCCGAGCCCACATACAGCACACCAATGATGATCAACAGCCCGGCGATCATTTTCAGCATGGCTGGCCACAACGTCTCTCCGGCCATCCCGCCTCCGGCGGTAGCGTTCCCGGCCGCAATTGCGCTCTGGGCCCAAAACCCGGCCCCAGGCATCATCCGAGTTTCTCCAACCGCTCCGAGGGGCTGACCACATCGGTCAAGCGCAGGCCGATTTTTTCGTTGACCACCACTGCTTCGGCCCGGGCGATCAACCGGGAATTCACGTACACATCCAGCGGTTCACCGGCCAACTTCTCCAGCTCAATCACCGACCCCTCCCGGAGTTGCAAGAGGTCTTTGACCAAAATCTTAGTCATGCCCAATTCCGCAGACACCTGCAGCGGCACATCCAGCAGCAGATCCAAATGGCTCAGATCCGCCCCGAACTGCTCTTCCTGTTCCTGGGATTCAGCAGTGGTTTCCTGTTTTTCATTCTCTGCCATCGTTCTCTCCCTTTTTGCCGGAGGTCCTGGTGATGCGCATGGCTTTTTTACCCTTGCGGGTCCCGGCTACGGCGCGAAATTTCGGTTTTTGTTCCACCAGCACCCGCTGTCCGGCGTGGTCGTCGACATCGATTTCGATGATGTCCCCCACCTTGAGGTTGAGGATTTCCCGGATAGTCAACGAGGCGGTTGCGAACTGGGCCCGGACTTCCGTCTCCATCTGCAGCACTTCTTGAT
The DNA here is from genome assembly GCA_051747685.1 of Thermodesulfobacteriota bacterium. Taxonomy (GTDB): domain Bacteria; phylum Desulfobacterota; class Desulfovibrionia; order Desulfovibrionales; family Desulfohalobiaceae; genus Desulfohalobium. Next base: position 4,696 of record JBNJGM010000077.1, read on the forward strand.
AGATGGTCTTGGTCCAGGCCTGCCCCCCAGAAACCGTGATGACGTCGAACATCCGGTTTTTCAGCTTTTCCTTATACGGTTCCAGGGCGAAAAAGGGGATGACCAGACTCATTTGCCCGAAAATATTGCCGGCCTTGACCGAAAATCGTGAAATCAGGACTTCGGTTTCCGGACTGACGATGCTGACCAAACGGGGGTTGGTCTCCGCCTGGACCAGATTGGTTTTCAGTTCGTCCAAAGGTTCAAAGGCGTTTTCCCAATCCTGGCAGGAGTCGCGCATGACATTCTTCAAGACATTAATCTCGATGGAGGTCAACTCCCGATCGGGGATAGATATCCCGGCCTCGCTATTGCCCCCGAACATCACTTCCAGCAGGCAAAACGCCAGCGGACTGTCGAAGATGAGCAACCCCCCGCTGCGCAACGGTTCAAAGCTCACAATGCCGATAAGGGATTGTTCCTGGAGATCCTTGAGAAAATTATCAAAGGTCTCGGTTTCAATCGAGACCCGCTTAACCGAGACGCTGCGCTTGAGGCGATTGGCCAGGGAGATGCCGCTATTGCGGGCGAAGGCGTCCAAGATGATGTCAAAATTGGCCACCCGCCAGCGGGCCGAGGTCTGCCCGCGAAAGAGATCAAGGCGCTGAAGATCCCGGTTCGAACTCGACCCCTCGTCCGCTTCAGCATCAAGATCGACATCGCCGCTCTCAATGGCCTGGAGCAAGTCATTGATTTCGTCCTGGGTCAGCAGCTTATCCACGACCAGCTCCTATTGGACCACAAATTCGGTGAAAAAAATACGTTCCACCAGCCGCTGGTCCACAACCTCGTTCAAGCGCTTGGTCAACTCCGCACGCAATTGCTTTTTTCCCTGCAGATCCCGGACTTGATCAAAGGTCTTGGTTCCCAAATGGAAAATGATCACATCCCGAATCTGGGGGATACGCTTATCCATCTCCTCTTTGGTCTTTTTATCCGTGGCTTCCACGGTAATGCTCGCCTTGAGGTAGCGGGTTTGGTCGCCGTCCGCGATATTGACCAAAAACTCCTCGAGATCCAAAAGCGGACCGAGTTTTCCTTTGCTGTCAAAGGAAGTTCCGTCAGCTGAGCGCGATTGTTCTGGTGCGGATTCTTTCTCGTCCTCGCCCCATTGGGTGCCGATATAATAGCCCCCGGCCCCGATTGCCGCGAGCAAAAACACCCCGACCACTATCATGAGGATCTTGAATTTCCGATCCCCTCCTTTGCCCTGTTTTTCCGCGTTCTCGTCCTTTTTCGCCATCCCTTTGTCCTTATGCTGATTGGGTCCGGCCCTCGTTTACGGCTGCTCATTATTAGGCACCAACAGCGCACGCTGTGCAGTTGGCCTGCCCGGCGCGGTTCTGTCCTCCGCCCTGCCGACTTTTGACCACCGGCGTTCTTTTGTCCCTAATGGGCTGTAGCCCCCGGTACAGGTTCAGGGGAGCCGGCACCGAAAGTTGTGCCCTAAAACGGGTATTGCTCCCGGGAATCGATTAAATACGGCAATTGCTCCCGATAATTCTCATCCTGCTCCAAATAAAAATCCACCCGGCGGTTCATGGCCCGGTTTTCTTCCGAGGTGTTCGGCGCCAGCGGGCGCTCGGAGCCGTACCCGGCCGCGGAAAGGCGCTCCGAAGGCAGAAGGTCCCGGGTGGCGAGAAATTTGACCACCGAAACCGCGCGCTCAATGGAAACATCCCAATTCGTCACCCCAGTCGCGGAAACCGGAACATTATCGGTATGCCCTTCCACCCGCAGATCGAGTTCCATAGGGCGCACCAATTCGGCCACTTGGCGCAATACAGGATACGCGCTGCGCTTGATCTCTGTCTCTCCAGAACGAAAAAGCAGGGAATCGTTCAAGCGCAGCACCACTGCCCCCCGGTCCTTGACCAACTCGATATCCTCATTGATTTCCAGGTTGTTCAGCCGGTTCTGCGCATGTTTATACACGCGCTGCAGGCTCTCATCGAGGTTGACGCGCTGGGCCAACACATCCAGGGACATGACATCCTCGTAGCCTTTGCTCTCCAACACCCCCATAGCCCCGCGCAAGGACCGTAGTGCCTTGGTGAACTTGATTTCATCGAGTTCAGCCATGGACAGCAGCAGGACGAAAAAGGTCAGCAGCAAGGTGACCATATCACTATAGGTCACCATCCAGGCCGGGCTGCCGCCACCTTTACCGTTGTCTTTCTTTTTTCGTGCCATAGGTTCGTCCTGTGTCCGCGTTGCGCTGGATTAGCGCTTTTTCTTACTAGTCACGCTTTCGCGCTGTTTGGGCGCCAAAAAGGCTTGGAGTTTTTGCTCCATGATCCGCGGGTTTTCCCCCAGCAAAATCGATTTCATGCCTTCCAAAACCAAAGATTTTTTGAGCACCTCGGCTTTGGATTTGTTCTTGAGCTTCCCGGACATGGGGATGAAAATCACATTGGCCATGACCGAGCCATACAATGTGGTCAGCAAGGCCATCGCCATGGCCGGACCGATGGTCGACGGGTCTTCCAAGGTCTGCAGCATCTGCACCAGGCCGATCAGGGTACCGACCATGCCCATCGCTGGAGCGTAGGTGCCCAAGGAGGCGAATATCTCCGCTCCCTTGTCGTGGCGGTCCTCGATGTATTCGATCTCCCGGTCCAGGGTATCGCGCAGCACATCCGGTTCATAGCCGTCAGCCGCCATCTGCAGCCCTTTGGCCAAAAACGCGTCCGAAGCTTCGTGGGTGGCCTGCTCCAGGGCCAGGAGCCCCTCTTTACGGGCCCGGGTGGCGTAGTCGATCAGCCGCTCCATAACCTCGTTCGGTGCGGATTCGCGGTACAAAAAGGCGTTTTTGCCCACCGACAGGGCGTTGGCCACATCCCGCAGCGGATAGTGGACCAGCAAGGCCCCGAAGGTACCGCCGGTAACGACCATCAGGGCCTGGTAATCAATAAAGACTTCCAGGCCGCTGCCGGACATAATGGCCCAGCTCATAAGGCCGAAGGC
>JBNJGM010000078.1:0-7658 GCA_051747685.1 Thermodesulfobacteriota bacterium
CCATTGAAGTCTATGATATCGATTTCGCCCGCCAATTGCTGGCCCATTTCCACGCCGTGCGCAGCATCTCCAAACCGGTCTCCCAGGAGGAAGTCGACAGCCGTTCCCTACCTGTCCGCATTCGGGACAGCCTATGTTGGCTTTTCTCGCCGTATCTTTAGAGCATTTACCGGAAACGCGCGACTTTTTCAGTCAGTGTAGGACGCGTATTGCGGTCCCAAACCAATAGACCGCCGACTTGAGTTCAAGCCGGCGGTCTATTGGTCCTTTGCCTTCGCTGTGACTTACAGGCCGAGATCCTGATTGATCAAAACAATCCTGACCCGGCCCTTGGGAAAGGATTTCTCAGTAATGGTCCATGTATTGCAAATACGTTCAGGGCTATCACAATCTTGACAAAATCCGGTTTCCGCGCAGGGGGTTTTTTTGCCCAATTTATATGCGTTCAACGGGGCAACATAATTTTTGATCCGCTCCATACCGTCTTCCACGTCAGGAACGATCTTGTTCCGACCAATCAACACAATCACGTGGCGAGGCCCAAAGGTCAAACCGTTGATCCGGTTTCCAATCATGTCCAGATTCACTAGCACCCCATGTTCAGTGAGCGCGTTGGTGGAGGTAAAAAATACATCTACCAGCATGGCCTGACGGCGACGCTCCAATTGCTCTTCTAAAGAAATGGATTTGTCAAAGGTATCCACAACCTCAAAGTCGCTCTGACTTAAGGCCTCATACAGGCCTGTCTCCCGGAAGGTCCCAGAGCCACCCCAGGAAACCGATTTCCCACCGGTTTCCGGGAGCAACGTCTCCAGAACGAGGTGTTTGGCTTCCTGCACGTCGTTGACTTGATGCACCAAAAATTTATTTTTCTCTAAGGCTTTTTGCACGGCGTCAAACCGCTTCTGCCAGTAAAAATCAAAATGGGCGCTCATAGCTCCTCCTTTGTTTCTCTTTTTATCTTTGGTAGGTATGTCCTGAGCAGGACTTGATACAATACTACGCCAACTCAGCCCCGCAGTCACCCGGAGGCATCCAGCCCCAAGGCAAGGGAGGGGCAAAAAAGGAAAAAGTATGCTGAAACGTTGGATTCCCTGGAATTTTATCATTAAAAGGGCCGCAAAGGCCTACGGTGTCATGGACCCGCTCACGTTCTTGGCCCGCTTGCGCCGCTTTGCCCAGCCTTCAGAAGTCCAAGAACCCATCGAACTATTGCGTGCCGGGATCATCTTCCACGCCCGGGGGCTTATCAATACCAAGGCCATCCAGCACAATCTGGATTGGGTTTGGCCGTACTGGGTCCAAAAACAATTCAACCCCCGGGATGTCTCCTTCGTGCCCCGGGCCTTTTCTTTTAGCCATATCAACCTCACCCACCGCAACTGGACCGCTGTGGGCCGCCCGGACGTGGCCCTCTATCCCATCGTTGACCCGCGCGGTCTGATAACCGTGCTACACGAGGGCTGGTCCCTCGATTTTTGGTTTTTGCGCTCCGACGGGTCCCTTTTCACCCCTTCGGTTTCCGGGGAGACCGAACAAACCTGGGAACTCCACGAACCGCTAACCGTGCGCACCACCAGTCGCGACCACGAATCCAGCATCACCTCCTCTGTCTGCCTGGATCGGGAATCCGACGGCACCCCGGTCACCCGCATTCGGGTTAACGCCTCAGATCCTGAAGGAGGCTGGCTCGTTCTGGCCTTGCGCCCCTACAACCCTGAAGGGGTCCAGTTTATCGAACGGGTGCGCTACAAACCCGAAGGTCCCCTTTTCCGGGTCAACACCAAAACCGATCTCTATCTCCACCCCAAACCCGAAAAAACCGTCTTCGCTGATTACCATGAAGGGGATATATGCCATACCCTGCGGAGCAAAGCAGATATGCATGCTATTCATTGTTCAGTAGGCATGGCCACCGGTGCGGCCCTTTTCCCGCTGCAAGACACCGCGGTCACTCTTGATGTGGACATTCCCTTGGCGAAGGAATTGCGCCGCACCCACCATATATCAATGCCGCGGGAAGAATGGAGCGAAGCCCTGGCCCCAGCGGCGCAATTGGAAGTGCCTGACCGGCACATTGCTTTTCTCTACCGCGCCGCATTGCACTCCCTGGTTTTGCTCTCTGCCGAAGATATTGTCCCCGGCCCCTTCACCTACAAACGGTTTTGGTTCCGAGACGCCTGCCTCATGCTCCATGCCATGCTCTGCACGGGGTTGACAGACCGGTGCCACCGGATTCTGGACACCTTTCCGGGGCGGCAAAAATTCAGTGGCTACTTCCAGTCCCAGGAAGGGGAGTGGGATTCCAACGGCCAGGTGCTCTGGCTTGCCGACCGCTTTCGACGACTCACCGGCCGAGAATTGGGCCAGGAATGGACAGAGGCCGTGCGCAAAGCCACGGATTGGATCGAGCGTAAACGGGTCACCGACAGCGAGAATGCGCCCCACGAAGGGCTGCTTCCTGCGGGATTTAGCGCCGAGCATTTCGGCCCCAATGATTATTACTATTGGGATGATTTTTGGGCCCAGGCCGGCTTGGAAGCAGGAGCGCGAATCTACCGGGCCCAGGGCCAAACCCAAGAGGCCAGCACCTGCGAACAGCGCGCCGAGGCCTTGGCCCAAGCCATCCGCACCAGCCTGGACAGCATCGCCGCAGAACGCAAACAAGGCGCCTTACCCGCTTCTCCCTACCGCCGCCTGGACTCCGGGGCCATCGGCGCCCTCGTGGCCGACTATCCGTTGGGACTTACAGCGGCCAGGGATTCCGAAATCGGGGCCACGGCGGAGTACCTCTATCAGAACTGCCTCTTGAACGGCGGATTCTTTCAGGACATGATCCATTCCGGCATCAATGCCTACTTGACCCTGTGCTTGGCCCAAACCCTGTTGCGGCGCGACGACGCCCGCTTTCAGGAGTTGGTGCAAGCCGTGGCTGATCTGGCAACCTCCACAGGCCAATGGCCCGAGGCCATCCATCCCCTAACCCTCGGCGGCTGCATGGGCGACGGCCACCATGGCTGGGCGGCTGCGGAATGGGTCATGATGTTGCGCAATATGTTCGTGCGCGAAGAGGAAGACGAACTGATCCTTGGCTCCGGAATCTTCCCGGAATGGTTTGAAGCCGGGGAACCCCTTGGTTTTGGACCGACCCTGACCCCCTACGGGCAAATCCAAGTCCGCTTTGTCCCGGCGCACGAAACATGGCAGGTTCATATAGAGGCCCGTTGGCACGTGGAAAAACCGCCACACCTGACCATCCGGGCTCCGGGCTTTCAGCCCTGCAATGTTACGGATACCACACAGCCCGTAACCCTGCAGGCGGAGCAAACATGAAAATCTGCATGTTCACCAATACCTATCTGCCCCACGTCGGCGGCGTTGCCCGCTCAGTAGACGCGTTCGCCCAGGATCTACGCCGCCTCGGCCACCAGGTCCTCGTGGTCGCTCCGACATTTCCAGGGGTCAATCCCCTGGAAGAAGATCCCAGGGAGATTTTGCGCCTGCCCGCGCTGCAAAACTTCAACGGCAGTGATTTCTCCCTGAGCTTGCCCCTTCCCACGGTTATCGAAAACGGCTTGGAAGACTTTAAACCGGACATCATCCACAGCCACCATCCCTTTTTGCTGGGAGATTCCGCCCTGCGCGGGGCGCGGCAACGAGGTGTGCCCTTGGTTTTCACCCACCACACCATGTACGAGCGCTACACCCACTACGTTCCCTTTAATTCCAAAGCCATGCAACGTTTGGCCATCCATCTGTCCACGGATTACGCCAACCTGTGCACCCGGGTCGTTGCTCCGAGTGAAAGCGTGGCCCGCGTATTGCGCAAACGCGGAGTGACTTCGCCCATCCACGAAGTCCCCACAGGCGTGGACTGGCAGGCTATGCACAACAGCGCCGGCCAAACCATGCGCCGCCAATTAGGCATAGCGCAGGACACGATGGTTATCGGCCATGTCGGCCGCTTGGCCCCGGAAAAAAATCTCAACTACCTCGCCCGGGGTGTCAGCCAGGCGATCGCCACCATGGCCGAGTCCAAAGCGACATTTCTCCTTGTCGGCTCCGGCCCAAGCCAACAAGCAATCCGGGAGATTTTTGCCCGCGCCGGGCTGCAAACAGCGCTTTTGGAAACCGGCAAGCTCTCAGGCCACGATCTGGCCAACGCCTATGCGGCCATGGATGTGTTTGCCTTTGCCTCGCACACGGAAACCCAGGGAATGGTCTTGACTGAGGCCATGGCCGCCGGCACTCCGGTGGTCGCTTTGGACGCCCCCGGCGCGCGCGAAGTTGTGCGGGACACAACCAACGGTCGCCTCTTGGACGCCGCAAGTTCGGAACAACGCTTCGCGCAGGCACTGACAGAAATCTTGCGTGCCCCTAAGATCCGGCAGAGCATGAGCCAAGAGGCCCAGGAGACAGCGAAAACATTCAGTCGCGACAATTGCGCCCGACGCTTACTCACGGTATATGAAACGGCCCTGCAAGACGCCCCCCACAACCAAAAAAGGAATCGGTTGACTGCTTGGGACCAACTCCGTTTGCGATTGCGCACGGAGTGGGATCTTTTGTCCCACCGCGCCAGCGCCGGGGCCAATGCGGTCATTGACGATTCGCACACCGACGCTGATCTGCGCTGACCCTCCCCCGCGTGGCCCGCGTTTTCGCTGTCCACCGGTTGTGCCCCCACACAAAGCAATTGGCCAATTCGCGCCGTATGCAAACAAAGCCGCCCAAAGGCGCTGGATAAATTTCCATACTATGTCCCTGTTACAAAAAATCTCCCTCACGGCCTTGGCCCTGCTCATCGCCGGTACCGTCGCCCTAGGCGTCTGGAAGATCTCCGGAACCATTCCGGCGACGCAGTGGCTCAAATTTATTCTGCACAAAGACACCAACCCCCTGCTGTTCATCGGACTCATGGTTCTGTTGCCCTGTATCGGCGCCCCAATCAGCCTTTTTTTGGTTCTTTCGGGCATCAAATTCGGCTTTGGGTGGGGGTTCTTGCTGACCACCGCCTGCACTGGCATCCATTTGCTCCTCACCTACCCCTTGGCCCAGGGGTTGGTTTTCAGCCACCTCGCCCCCCTTCTCGAACGCTACGGCAAGCAGGTCCCCCAAATCCCGCCCCACCGGGCTGTCCGTATGGCAGTCATCTTTACCGCTGTTCCGGGGCTGCCCTATAGCCTTAAAAATTACCTCCTGGCCGCGAGCGGTATTCCGTTTTCCACCTACCTTGTGGTGGCCTGGCCCATACATCTCCTGGCAGCTGTGCCCTTTATCGGCATCGGCAATTTTGCCTTTGACCTGAACATCCCCATGCTGATCCTCTTTTTACTGCTTCTCGCGGCCAGCAGCCTCGCGGTCCATACCTACCGCCGGCAGTGGAGTCGTGTTCTGGACGCGCCCCCTCCTGAGGAGCCAGAAAAACGCTTTTGATCGCAGACAAAGCCACATCATGCTCCGCCCCCCAAAATCCGATGACTTGCTTTACAATGCGCTATACGGCCTTATTCTGGAACAGGTCCCATAGGGCCTTTTATCCAGGCAGGCCGCCTGCGGCCACAACCGTCCTGCAACGCGAACAGGCAGGTGCAAACATCCGTACACCGCAGGCCGTGCAACACCCCCCAAGCCACGGGGCAAAAACGTTCACGCTTGTAGCCCTCGTCTTCGCACAAAAAATTTGAATATTTGGCCGCAGGACTGCCCGTACACATTTTCCTCGGCCTGCGTAACTCATCCGTCACCCACGGCCGCGAGGCTGAACCTCTTGTGGAGCTCCTATGCAGACCCGCATCTCTATATCCGGCGCCAAGCAACACAATCTCAAAGATCTCGACCTGGAGATCCCCCGCGACCAGTTGGTTGTCGTCTGCGGGCCCTCCGGCTCGGGCAAATCGACTTTGGCCTTTGATATCGTCTACGCCGAAGGACAGCGCCGCTACGTGGAATCCCTCTCCACCTACGCCCGGCAATTTTTACCCCAATTGGACAAACCCAACGTGGACAAGGTCGAAGGTCTTTCCCCGGCCATATCCCTGGAACAGCACACCTCCTCGCGCAATCCCCGCTCTACGGTGGGCACGGTCACTGAACTCTACGATTTTTTGCGCGTTTTTTTCGCCCGCCTCGGCGTGCCCCATTGCCCTCAATGCGGCAAAGCCATCGCCGCGCAAAGCTCCGACGAGATCATCGATGACATCATGGCCCTGCCGGAGCGCACCAAATTTTTGCTCTTAGCGCCCCTGGTCGAACACAAAAAGGGCACCCAGGCCGAGCTTTTCAAAAAACTCAAAGGCCAGGGTTTCGTCCGGGTCCGTCTCAACGGCGAGGTCGTGCCCCTGGACCCGCTGCCGGAATTGGAAAAAAACAAACGCCACACCCTGGAATTGGTCGTCGACCGGTTGGTGATGAAGCAGGGCCTGCGCAGCCGTCTGGCCGATTCCGTGGAATTGGCCCTACAATTCGGCCAGGGACGCCTTATCCTCGACCGTGTCGACGATGGGGAAAAACTCTACAGCACGGCCGCGGTCTGCCCGACCTGCAATATCAGCCTGCCCCATCCCTCTCCGCAGCTGTTTTCCTTCAACAGCCCCCAAGGAGCCTGCCCCACCTGCTCCGGCCTAGGCGCTTTGGAATATTTCGAACCCCGCCTGCTGGCCCCGAACAAAGGGCTCTCCCTTAAAAAGGGGGGGCTTATCCCCTGGAAAAACCCCCGGGTTCTGGCCCGTTTCGAAGCGGACCTGTACCAGTTGGGCCAGCGGCACGGTTTTGATCTGGACACACCACTGGGCCAATTCAGCGACTCCGCCTGGCAAGCCCTTTTTTACGGAGACGAGGCCACAGGCTGGCCCGGAGCAGTCAGCCACCTTGAGGCCGGGATGGGGCTGGGCCGTTTCTGGCGCGATGAAATGGCCCGCTTCCGGCAAAGCGCGCCGTGTCCGGATTGCCACGGGGCGCGCCTGAAACCCGAAGCCCTAGCCGTGCAAGTGGAAGGGGTCACCATCCAGGATTTCACCACCTGGTCCATCGCCCACGCCCTGGAATGGCTCGAGGGCCTGGAATTCACCGGGTTCCAGAAAACCATCGGAGATCCACTGCTGCAGGAACTGACCCACCGGCTGCACTTTTTAGTTGACGTCGGCTTGGACTATTTGAATCTGGCCCGGAATATGGCCACCCTTTCCGGGGGCGAGGCCCAGCGCATCCGCCTGGCCGGACAACTCGGCTCCGGCCTGGTGGGGGTGACCTATGTTCTGGACGAACCCTCCATCGGTTTACACCCCCGGGACAACGCCCGCCTTATCCGCACCCTGCGCCAACTCCAACAGCGCGGCAACACCGTATTGGTCGTGGAGCACGACCGCCCGACCATCGAGGCCGCCGACCATGTCCTGGAACTCGGGCCCGGTTCAGGGGCATTGGGCGGGGAAGTCATCTACAGCGGCAACGTGGAAGGCTTGCGGCAGGCCCCGGACTCCTTGACCGGGAAATACCTGCGCGGTGAACTGGCCATTGAACCGCCCGCCACCCGGCGCACCCCGAGTGGCCAGATCCAGCTTTCCGGTGTGCGGACCAACAACCTCCAGAATCTGGACTGCTCCCTGCCCCTAGGCACTCTGGTCTGTGTCACCGGGGTCTCCGGCTCCGGGAAAAGC
>JBNJGM010000079.1:0-7589 GCA_051747685.1 Thermodesulfobacteriota bacterium
CTCGGCTACCTTCCAGTGGGATTCGCTTACGGCGTATTGGCCCAAAAGACAGGGCTCAGCACCTTTAATGCGGTAGCCATGTCGGTGCTCGTTTTCGCCGGTTCAGCCCAGCTGATCGCGGTCGGGCTTTTTGCCAGCGGCGCTGGAGCGGCCTCAATTATCATGACCACATTTGTGGTGAATTTGCGCCATTTGCTCATGTCCGCAGCCCTGGCGCCCCATGTCCGGTCCTGGCGTAAAACAGAGCAAGGCCTTTTTGCCTTTCAACTCACTGACGAGACCTTTGCCTTGCATGCCGGGAATTTTCCCAAGGGGCCGCCGGTGAAAGCCGAGGCCTTTAGCGTCAATGTGATCGCGCAAAGCGCCTGGATCAGCGGCAGTGTATTGGGGGTTCTAGCCAGCGGATTGATCGCTGACGTAAAGCCCATCGGTCTGGATTATGCTCTGCCGGCCATGTTTATCGCCCTTTTGGTGGCCCAGGTCGATTCCTGGGCCAAACTCCTGGCCGGAGTGACGGCCGGAGCGGTTTCAGTGGGCTTGCTGCTAGCCGGGGTGCAGCAGATGAACGTCATTGTGGCCACGGTGGCGGCGGCCACCCTGGGATTGGGAGTGGAATCATGGATCAGCAAACGGTCTTCCTGATCATTTTGGGGATGTTGGCGGTGACCTATGTGCCGCGGGCGTTGCCGGTGGTTGTCTTGTCCTCGGTACGCTTGCCGGATTGGGTTGTCCGCTGGTTGGGATGCGTTCCGGCCGCGGTGCTGGCGGCCTTATTGGCGCCTTCGCTGTTGGTTCGTGAAGAAAGCGTTCACCTGGGTCCAGAGAATCTGTTTCTCTGGGCGGCCTTGCCCACGTTTGTGGTCGCCAAATGGCGGGGCAGTTTTGTTGGGGCCATTGTGACCGGAATGGCGGTGGTGGCCTTGGCCCGGTTGGCGGTCTGAGGGCAGCCGGGTCCCGCCGGTTCCGGGTGCGTAGCACACACTTGAGCTAAGTATATACACAGTCCCAATCAGGGCTTGTCTTGAGGGTCTGCGGCTCTGGGATTTTGCCCCCGGCCCGAAAAAGGGCCTGCGCCCCACGCCCCTATAAGTAGCAGCGTAACACGTTTGCCTGCCGCGGAAGATCGTTTCTCCGCGTGAAGGCGCGGCAGGAAGCCGCCAGGCTTCGCAAAGCCTTACAGCGCTTGTGGGGTCCCGGCGCTAAAGCACATGCCCGGATCATCCAGATCCCGGCTGTCCCCGGTCCAGGCAAAGGCCAGCAGGCACGGTTCGTAACTGTCCACAGTGATCCGGTGGCGGCGCCCCGGTGGATTGAGGATCAGCGAACCGGGCCCAAAGACCCCGGCGTCGTTTTCGGAAAAGGCGCCGCTGAGGCCAATGTAGGATTCGGTTATAGTTTGGTGGGCGTGGGTGGGATAGGTGGTGCCGGGCGCGAGCAAAACCAGGCCCAGGATGAGATTGTTGGCAACCACCGGCCCGCGCGGCCCGACGCATTCGGCGTAGGCGTATTTCCGGGCTAGGTGTTGCGGCAGCCGCTTATACCCGTATTCCCAATGTAAACCGGCCCGCACTGCGGCGAGGCTGCGGATGCTACCGTGTCCAGTGGCCGGTGCCTGGTCAAGGGCCCGCTGCAAATAGGCGCAGACCGGTTTTTCGCACGGCTCGCGATGCACAACCGGTGTTTTGGGGTGCATGGCCAAGCTGATACGTTCGCGGACGTCGCGTTTGTGGCGCCGGATGGGCTTGCTGCCCCCGGCGGAAAGGGTGCGGTAGAGCAGATAATATTCGCGCATCAGGTAGTACCAGTTTACTGCCTCTGCCAATTCCATATACTGACCTCCGAAAGAGAGGGAAAACGATTAGTCCCTTTTCCATCCGAAAATAATCCCCTCCCGGGTGACTGTGGCCTGCTTGTCGCCCGGAAATTGAACCATCTTTCCTGATTTCTTCTCCCTGAACAAAGCGTCCAACCGGGATATATTCTCGGACACGGCCTGTCCCGGTCCGATTTGGTCCAGGATTGCTTTATACCAGCGCGCTCGAAGCGCTGGGGGAAGGGATTCCAATGTTGCGCGGGGTGCGAGCCGACCGCGAGGGGTACGCTCTTCTGTTTGTCTGGCTTCGGCCAACAACTGGTCAAAAAGGGCGCTGTCGGCCTGCGCCTGGCGCCATGTCTGGGCTAGGGTTTCGAGAAAATGGGGGTTTTCCTTGAGCAAGAGCGGTAGGATCTGGTGGCGGATGCGGTTTCGCTGGTATGCGGGATCAGCATTGGAGGTATCCTCCTGCCAGGACAGCCCAGCTGCCTCTACCAGAGCCTGAAGCCGCTTTTTGGGGGTGAGCAAAAAGGGCCGAATAAGGCGGCGGTTCGGGTCCCAGGCGGGCATTCCGGCCAGTGCTGGCCAACCGGCGCCGCGCAGCAGGCGCATGAGGTTGTCTTCGGCGAGATCGTTGGCGTGGTGGGCGGTGAGGAGATAGTCGCAGCCCTGGCGTCGGGCGACGCCGTGGAGGTAGCGGTAGCGCAGGATGCGGCCGGCCTCTTCATTTCCGAGGTTGTTCCGCCGAGCGTAACACGGGGTCAGGCTCCGTCCGGACACGCAAGGAATACGTAATTGTTCGCACAATGCGTGGACCCGGGCGCGTTCACTAGGGGATTCTGGGCGCAGGCCGTGGTCGAGATGGGCGCAGTGCAGATGCGCTTGCCATTTGTGGCGCATGGCCGCGGCCCAGGCCAGCAGGGCCACAGAGTCCACGCCGCCGGAGACGGCCAGCAACAGACGATTTCCATGAAAATCAACCCCAAGTTCATTGCCAACGAAGCGGTCGATTTCGAGGCACAGGTGGGCCTGCTTTGGGGGGAGGTTTTGGAGGCGCGGCATGGCTCCTCAAGTGGGGATATCCAATTTCTTGAGTATGGAATCTAGTGTTTCTATTGCGTAGGCGCGTTGTTCGGGAGCGGTGTAGGCGATGCAGGAGCAGCGCAACTGGTTGCGTCCCCGAACCAACAGTTCCAGATTGATCCATTCCGAGCCGCATTCCAGTGTCACCACATACGGCCCGCAGTCTTGGAAATGCGCGGCTTGTTCCTCTGTGAGTAAATGGTAGGGTATTTCTAGCCAGTAGATACCCTCCAAGCTCCCCTGCATCCCTTGGGCCTGAAGGTGTTTGGTTATCCGTTTCAGATCGGCTGGGGCAATTTCGTCGATGTAATAATAGCGCATCACTCGTTTCCTTGCTTGTGCCGATGGGCGTGGCTTTCTGGTGGCACCTGTTCATTGTCCAAATTAAACAGCCGCCGGGTGAGGGAAATAAATTCCTGGGCCGAGTCCTCTTCCCGGGCACGGCGCTTGAGGAACGTCACCGGCTGGTGCAGGAGTTTTTTGGACAGGGAGTGGGCCATGGTTTGCAGGGCTTGCTCCACTTCCGGGGTCGCTTGGTCACCGAGATTTTTCAGGGTCCGCCGGATTTCCTTTTGGGCCAAGGCGTCGGCCTGGTGGAAAAGGTCGACAATGGTCGGGTTGAGTTCCAAGGAGCGTAGCCAGAGCTGGAATTTGTCCACCTCTTCTTCAATGATGTTCCGGGCCCGTTCCGCTTCGTCTTGGCGTTGGGCGATATTTTCTTCGACCACTTCTTGGAGGTCGTCGATGTCGTAGAGATAGACGTTGTCCAATTGGTTCACGTCCGGATCGATGTCCCGGGGCACGGCGATATCGATAAAAAACATGGGGCGGTTTTTGCGTTTTTTGAGGATGCCTTTGACATCCCGGGCCTGGACCACCGTTTGCGTGGCCCCGGTGGAACTGATGATAATATCCACCTCAGAGAGATGACTGAACATGTTTTCAAAACACACGGCCGAGGCGTGGGCTCCGAGTTGTTCGGCGAGTTCCTCGCCGCGGGCAAGGGTCCGATTGGCAACAAGGACATGGTTTACCCCTGTGGCCAACAAGTGGGTAGCGGCCAGTTCGGCCATTTCGCCGGCGCCGACAAGCATGGCCTTGCGCCCGTGGAGGTCCCCGAATATATGTCGGGCGAGTTCCACGGCCGCATAGCTGATGGAGACTGCGGAATTGGCGATGCGTGTTTCCGTGCGCACCCGTTTGGCCACGGAAAAGGCCTTGTGCATGAGGCGGTTGATCACCGTGCGGGTGGTGCCGCACTCCACAGCCATTTTATAGGCGTCTTTGAGTTGTCCCAGAATTTGTGGCTCTCCGACAACGAGGGAATCCAGACTGGAGGCCACGGTGAAAAGGTGCCGGATGGCGTCCACCCCTTGATAGGTGTAGATATACGGGCGCAACAATTCGGCATCACGTTGGCAAAACTCAGCCCAGCAGGCCAGGGCCCTGGCTTCGGCGGATCCGTCGGAGTGGCCGACAAAGAGTAACTCGACCCGGTTGCAGGTCGACAAGAGCAAGCCTTCTTTGATTTCCTCTTTGCGGCCCAGCAAGCCGAGGCTCTCCGGAGTGGCGCTGGACAGGGCGAATTGTTCCCGGATTTCCACCGGCGCTGTTTTGTGATTGAGGCCGAGAAGATATATTGTTTTATCCATAAAAGACGTTTACACCCGCGGCTACGGTTGCAGACTGTGATGTGTGGGGAGGAGAAAATTGACGCCCCACAAAGACACAATAGTGAGTAGGAAAATCCATATGGCCAATTTGGCGGGTTTCCGACCGGTCCAGTTCATGACGAGACGTTGATGGAAGAGATAGGCGAACAAAAACCAGATCAATAATGAGATGATTTCTTTGGGATCCCAGGAGAAAATGCGGCCCCAGGTAAAGCGGGCCCAGGCAAAGCCGGCGAAAAGCCCGAGTGTGTACAAGGGAAACCCGAGCATGACCGCCCAACGATTGGCCATATCCACGCTGGTCAGCGCGGGCATATCTTTATTCAATGCGCTGAGTTTGGCCTTGGTCTTAATTTTTTTATCCACGTACAAATAGACGATGCCCGCCCCAAACGCCATGGCGAGCAGGGCGATACTCAAAAAGAAGGTCCCGACATGCAAACCGAACCAGAGGGAGCTCAATTTGGAGGGTACGGCCAAGCGTTCGGTGCTCACGGCCATGGAAGAGGTGAAAAGGAGCAACGCCAGCGGTGCCGCGGTCAGGGCCAAAAATTCCAGTTTGAGCTTGCGCCAGAGTAAAAAATAGATGGCCAGAAAGGTCCATGCCAGCAGGCTGATGTAAAATTGGCCTTGGGTAATAGCCGGGGCTCCGGGACGGAAAAAGACCACTGCCAAGTCAATGGTGTGCAAGCCAAAACCGGTAACAGCCAAGGTTTGGGCGAGGGTTTTGAGCCGGTCGCGTTGGCGTATGACACCGATAAAGTACAAAAGCGTCGCCAGCAGATACAAGGCTATGATGCCAAGCTCAAAGGTCCGCAAAATGGACATACAAGTCTCCTACATATGGGTGGAGTGCTTGGGGTAGACGTGCTTTGAGGCAATTTTCGCATTTTGTCCAGTCCCCTTCGCGTAGGGCCTCAAGAACCTCTTCCTCCAGCAAAGAGCGGAAAATGGCCTGGTTTTCCGGTTGCGGGCGGTTCAATTCCAAAACCAGGGGGCGAAGGCCTCCGAGTAGACGGGATAGGATGGCGTATTCGCGTCCAAAAAGTGTCTCGAGCTTTTGCCGGGCGTGGCGCGCAAGGGCCGGGCTGGATCCGCCTGTGGAAACGGCGAAGGTCAACTCGTCTTGACAGTGGACTGCCGGAAGAATGAAAGCCCCTTCCTGGGGATGGTCCGCCACGTTACAGGGCACGTTTCTTTCCCGGCACAGTCGCACCAAGGTGGCGTTGGCCTCGCGGTCTGCGCTCGCGGCAAAGGCGAGGATGATATTCGTCAAGTCGGTCTCTTGCAATGGGCGGGGGCGGAGGTCCACGTTCGGGGAGTTGCTCAATTCATCTTGGGCGGATTGGCTGAGAAACGGATCCACGATAATGACCTGGGCCCCTGCCTCGAGCAGTGTGTGCGCTTTGCGTCGGCCGACGCGGCCGGCGCCGAGAACAAGGCATTTTTGATCCACCAAATCGAAGAAAACAGGAAAATAGCGCATGGACGCCTTCTACCCCAAAGACAGCGGATCGTAAAATCAAAATCCTGCCCCCCCAACCCCTTCTGAACCTTGCCTTTCTTTGTGGCCTCGGCTAGCACGGGCGGCAGTTGGAACGGCGTTTTGATGCCACGTGCAAAACCCTGGAACCGGCGTTGGTGCTAACCACATTCTCCGGGTGGGGAAAGCCAGCTGCAAAGAGAAGCATTCGCGTATTTTCGGGAAGGAGTACACAATGGCGATATCCACGCAGCGTTATGATGCGATTGTGGTCGGGGGTGGGCCAAGCGGCAGTGCTGCGGCGCAGTGCCTGGCCGCTGCTGGTGCGGAGGTTCTGATTTTGGACAAAGCGGTTTTTCCGCGTAGTAAATTGTGCGCCGGAGTCGTGACTGCCAAGACCGTGGAGGCGCTAGAGCGTATTTTCGACGTGGATCCTTCCGCTCTTTCTACCCATGGGGCGTTGCGCACGGCAACCCCTCGATATAGGATCGTTTCCCGCGAGCGGTTACTTTTGCAGGGAGCGGCGGCAGCCCCTTTTCGTCTCGTGGACCGGGAGCGCTTTGACCACCTTCTGTTACGGCGGGCTGAAACGACTGGGGCGCAATGCCGGACCGGGATTCCGGTAGAACGGGTCGACCCGAAGCGCGGTGAAGTGGTTCTGGCCTCGGGCCAAACATATCGGGCCCGGGTCGTTATCGGGGCCGACGGGGTGCACAGTCGGGTGCGGCGCAGTTTGTCGCCGCAGCTCCAATCCAAGCGCTATTGGCGGCGGAATTTGGCCCATTGTGTAGAAATTGTGGTTCCCATGGCCGAAATGACCCATTGCCATCTCGCCTTAGGATTACACTTAGGGTATGTGCGCCACGGCTATGCCTGGAGTTTTCCGCGGGATACTGATGTTATTCTCGGTATGTGCGCTTTACCCCGCACTGACGAACGCTTGGACCGGGCCTTTGCGCTGTTTTTGCATGATGTTGGGTATACGGGCTCGGCTCCTTTCAAGGGCCATCCTTTGCCGTATGGCAATTTCTTGGACACTCCCGCGCAGGAACGGGTTCTTTTAACCGGCGACGCAGCGGGACTCGCCGATCCTCTGCTTGGCGAGGGGCTGTATTTTGCTTTACGCAGTGGCGAACTGGCCGCGCAAGCCGCCCTTTCCCCGGAGCAGGGGTTTTTCGCCTACGATAAAGCCCTGCATTCGGAAATATATAGTGATTTTTGCTGGGCGCAGCGGTTGCGCCGGTTATCTATGCTGTTATTGCCTGTGGCTTCGGGGCGTTTACTCGGGGCGCTAGGGCGAATGGCTCGCCGCCCATTGGAGGAGATGGTCCATGGCTACCGGCGGTATTCCGGAAGGCGGAATAAAGCCGGGTATTCCTGAGTCACCTGTGGAAAGGCACGCACCTCTCTTTAAGGCCTGAGCATGGCACACTCTTACCACAGTGGCGCTATAACGTACTGAAAATATAAGGTTTCAGAGTCATCATCCCAACCACCCCTGGCCCCTCCTTGCCAAGGAGGGGAATGAAGAAAACCG
>JBNJGM010000080.1:0-7501 GCA_051747685.1 Thermodesulfobacteriota bacterium
CTCCGGCCTGCGCTACCGCACAACGCACACTACAAGCTCACATATCATACACTACCCTCACGCCTCCCGCACACACCAGACCGCGAACCCCGGACTGCGCTTCCATCCCACGCCCACCGCGCCTTTATGCAAATACAAGGCATACGCCCAATCGGTTTCAAAGCCGCTGGTGGTGCTGGACCAATACGCCTCTTGCACCCCCGTGAACGGGTGTCTTGCGGGTAGCGCCGGGCGATTTTGAGAGGCATCCACCAGGCTTTCCAGTTCATTGATGCTCGGCACACGCCATCGCCTTTTTGTGGCAGCCGCCAATTGCTCCGCGCAGGACAGCGCATCACTCCATTCAACGTTCTCTGCGCCCTCGGAGGCCTCCTGGCGCCACACCAACCCGGTCAGGCGATCGAGCACACCATCGTCACGGGGCACAAAGCGCGTCTCGGGCCACGAGACCCCTTGCTGTGCTGCGCCGTCTTGCCCGCTGCCGCGACAATCTATCACCTTGCCCTGCCCATCGAAGCATCGGGTCTGCCCGGTGCGCGGCAGGTGAGCGAGATCGCCGCGTACCGGCCACACGAGGCAGAACTCAGTCTTTTTGCCATAAAACATACGCCCGCCTGCGAAATGCACGTACCAGGCGTACCCCGGAGCGATAGCCGCCGTGGTCGAGGTCCAGTACCAACCCAAATAAACGCCGGTAAAAGGATGCCCCAGAGGCAACGCTGGGTTGCGGGCGCTGTGGTCAATGAGTGAGCGCAATTCCCGCCGGTTCGGCAACCGCCAATCCGTATACCCGGCCAACCCTGAGGCGTTGGCCGCAGCCACTGCCCCCAAGGCCTCCTCCCAACGCAGGGGATATCCGAAGACATCCGCGCGCACCGGCCAGACCAAACCGGTCAAGCGATCCCGGGCCACCTCCCCCTGGAGCACAAACCGCGGCTCAGGCGCCACCTGCCCGGCCCGCACCGCCCCGTCCTGCCGCTGTCCGGTACAGGAAATCTCCTCACCTTGGCTGTCGAAACACCGTGTTTGCCCCGTGGCCAAGTAGGGCCGTGCTTGTGCATCCTTCATGGCGCCTCGCTTTGGAAAAGGAATATTTCAATCCAGTGGATCCATGAACCCGGTTCTGAAATAGAGTACATAGTCTTAAAAAAGTGCGTTGCCATATTTTGCTACTCGCCGCATCATATGTACCAGTTCCTCCTACGCCTTGAGCTGCTGCAAAGCCTGGGTCTTGCCCAGAAGCATCAAAGCGTCCCCTTTGTGCAACGGCGTGTCAGGGTGGGGGATAATATCGTATTTTTCTTGATTGGCAGAACGCAGAGCTACGACCTGCACTTCATGTTTCCGGGTGAGATCCAAATCACGCAGCGTTTTACCAGTCCATTTCTCGACGATAACTTCCTGTAAGGCCAGGTCCGTGCCAAAGGGCAGGTAGTCGATAAATCCTGGCATGGCCAGGCGATGGGCTATCTCTCTAGCAGCGGAAATCTCCGGGATAATGACATCCGAGGCCCCGATCCGCCGCAAGAGCTGTTCGTGATCTGCGTTAATAGCTTTGACCCAGACATAAGGCACTTCCAGCTCTTTTAAATAATAGGTAATCATAGAACTAGAGGCGATGGAATCGCCAACGCAAACCAACACATGGCTCAAATCGGCAAACCCCATCTGCTCCAAAGCAGTCTTGTCCATGGCATCAGCCTGGTAGGCTTGGGTGAGAGTCGCTTGAGCTTGATTCACACGTTCCTGGTGCCGGTCAATCCCCACCACGTCATGCCCTAATTCCTGCATGGCCTTGGCGAATTGCACCCCGAATTTGCCCAGACCGATCACGCCTATCGTATAGTGTTTGCGCTTCACGCACGCCTCCTTTGTTTACCCCGTTCGTATCACCTTGAACCCGACCGACACAAAATCCTTGAATATCCAGCATCAATTTGGTTAACTGGCACACGAGCATGAGTTCCTCCTGGGTGGTAGGTTTGTGTGGTAACTACCTAACTACCCGAGAGAGGGCTCATGCTTTTCAAGTTTTTGGCCTCAAGTCAGGCACAGATTTGTGTGAGGAGCCTTTTCGCTGGCTATCCGATGAGCAGATTCTGTTCCGGCCAGGCATAATGGCGGGGTTTCTGGAAATCTTTCAAGGCTGTGAGGAATAAAATCGGCCCCAGCCGTCCCACAAACATCAACAGCATCAGCGTATATTTGCCAACCGGGGTCAACTTCGCGGTCAACCCCGTACTCAACCCTGCTGTGCCAAAGGCCGAGACCACCTCAAACACGATATCCAAAAAAATCCCCTTGGTCTGCGGATGCGGCACGCGCCCCCCTTCGGTTATATTCAGCACCCCGATAGCCAGCACCACAAGCCCCCCTGCAAAGACCAGCAAAAGCAAAGCCCGGTTCATTGTGCGCTGCTCCACGGCATAGCGACCGATAACAGTTTGACGATGGCCGCCGCTGAGCTGCGCCCGGATAAAGGCCCAAAGGGTGCGTGCGGTGGTGACCTTCACTCCTCCAGCGCAGGACCCCGGAGCCCCGCCGATAAACATCAGGCCGATCATTACCAGCAGGCCAGCATTGGTCATAGCCCCGATCTCAATGGTATTGAACCCCGCCGTTCTGGCGGTCACGGATTGGAACACAGCGGTTATCACCCGAGCGGGCGCATCCTGGGCAAAGCCGTGTGGCCCGGTGGCCAAAAGCGCAAGGGTTCCGCCCACCAATAATACCCCTGTGGACGAAAGCACTACCCCGGTGTACCAACTGCACTGCGGCCACCTCTGCCCCGGCCGGCGGCGCCATATCTGTTTGGCCATTCCCCCTAGTTCTACCAGTACATAAAACCCGATCCCCCCAGAGACGATAAGCAGGGCAAATACCGCATTAACCCCCCAATTGTCCTGCCACGGCACTAGGCTGTTGCTTTGCAGGGCAAACCCGGCATTACAAAAAGCGGACACGGCATGGAAAACGGCCGAAGCCCAGGAGAACCCGTCGGGAGCGGCCAGGCGCAATGCCAAGGCCCCCAAAGCTTCAATACTTAAAACAAGAACCACAACCCGGATTAAAAACCGCCCCAATTGAAAACGGGGGTCGAGAAGCAGGCTTTGCCCCACCGCCAAATGATCGGCCAAGGAGACCCGGTGGTGCCATAAATAAAAGATAAGCGAGGTAATGGTCATAATCCCCAGGCCACCGACCTGGATCAGCCCGAGTATAACCGCTTGGCCGAAGGGGCTGAAAAACGATCCCGTATCCACAACAATCAGTCCGGTCACACACACCGCAGAAACAGCAGTGAACAAAGCATCGGTCCAAGAAAGGGGCGTTCCCGCCAAACTCACGGGCAGGCGCAGCAAAATGGCTCCGAGAATACTCGCCGCAGCAAAAAAAATGATCGGCCACGCATAAGGCGAAATGTGCAGACGCATTACTCCACCCTTTACAAAGATTGCACATGGTAAAAATGCGTTATTTCTCGTTTTGCGCCAAAAAATGGAACACACTTGGCCCTAATAGACAGGTCAACAGGGCCAAAAGGACCAACGCGTCCTTGGTGCCGGCCTCGATAAGGCCTTGTTGGGCCCCTAATGTCGCCGCAGCGACAATAAGGCTCAAACGCGAGGAAAGCAGGGCTCCGGCCTGCAAAGCCTTTCGCAAGCGCATCCGACGCAACGTGAACAACAAGGCCGGCAACGCTTTCACCGCTATGGCCACTATCAGTAACTGCAAGGTCAAGACAAACTGCTCGGCGTGCAGGATATTGCCGAGATCAAACTCCAACCCGACATTGATGAAAAAGATGGGTATCAAGAAACCGAAACCGAGCGCAGAAATCTTGCTTTCCAAGGTCACTTTGTTGCGAAAAACGAACGACAAAACACTGCCGCCAAGAAACGCCCCCAACACCGGCTCTAAATGCACCAATTCCGAAAGGCCAACAAAAAGAAACAAAAGGGCGAGGGAAAGCCGGACCCCAATCTCCAAGGAATCATCTGCAGCCAAGAGCCGTTCCGCTTGGCATGGATACCACCAGGCCCATAACCGTCCCGCCCATAGGGCCAGCGCAAACCCCACAAACAAAGGCAGGGGGGAGATAAACTGCCAGCCAAAACCATACTCGTGCCACAATAAAAAGAAAGTAATAGCAAAAAGGGTCAAAAAATCAGCGATGGAGGCGGCAATCAACAGGCCCTGGCCAAACGGTGTTCGGCTCAGTCCTGCCTGCTTAAGGGTCGGCATGACCAATCCCAAAGAGGTTGTCGCCAAAACCAAGGCCATAAAAATACCGCGGCCCAAGACCAAAGCGCCGCCTACCGCCAAGGCCAAGGTGGAAGCGAACAAAAGCAAATGGAACCCGAGATAACTCTTGCGTTGCCGGAGCAACATCTGGAAATCGATCTCCATCCCTGCATGGAACATGAGCAACAAAAATCCCAAATGCCCTAAAAAACCAATCCAATCCCCGCCGAACTCTAAACCCAAAACGCTTTTGCCCAAGATCACCCCGAACAGGATCTCCACCACCGGCGCCGGCATGCGCAAAATGCGGCTTACGCCGGGCAAAACAGCCACAGCTAGAGCAATAATCAATAAGGCAGGGGCTTGTCCGATAACCATGCTATCCTCTTTATATGCTGGCCCCATGTGGACACATACCAAAACCCGTAAACATTGCGCCGTAAGGGCACTGCCACATCAGGCCGGCACAAGTACAACCGAGCCAGGAAGCCGACGAACCAGAAGTTCCGGCACATTCGGCACAAAGAGTCCTTTTTGCGAACGCTCACACCCAATAATGATCATATCGGTAGCCCGAACAGCAGCAAGCGTCTCCCGAACCGGGTTGCCTTCGCCAACGATTTCTTCGATGGGCACCTTGTGGACATGGGCCATTTCTCGCAGCGAGTGAAGAGTCTCTTCCAACCACTTTTCGCCGCCAGCGCCCTGAATAACATCTGACTCTTGCACTACAACCGCCGCAAGGGGCAGCCTGGTCTGCCGGGCCACATCCACACCGACCTCCAAACCAGCCATTCCCGCAGTCGAGCCGTTAAAAGTCACCACAATGCGTTTATACTGGGCCTGAGGATTCCGGGCCAAAAACATGGGGCACCCCAGATTGTGCGCCAAATTCACATGCGGGGCCCTTTTAAAGAGATCCAACCAAGAGGGCCTCAGCGGCGGGCGCAGAACCAAACCGGTGTTATATGTGCGCACAGTACTGCGCAAAACAGCGAGTTCATCCTCTTCGCCCATGCTTTGAACGACAGGGGTTCTGGTTTGTGGCCAATCTTGAAGCATTGAGGCCTCCGGGGCCGCGCCCTGCGCCACCAGCATACGCACACTTTGGACCCGGGTATGTTGGGCGAGATGCAAGGCCTCCGAAAGAACAGCCGCTTGCGAACCATCGGTCGGGATCTGGACCACCAATGTCTGGCCGTAGGTCAAAGGAAAATGGGGCAACCCGCATTCCATAAGGGAACACACCGTATTGAATACATCGCGCTGGCCCAAAATGACCAACCGATCGGATTTGCCCACCCGCATATCTGCTTCCGGGAAGAGAAGCTCCCCGTCCCGGTACAGCCCCACCAATTGCCACCCCGCATGGGCTAAGGTGGAAACAGGGCGGCCGACCAAGGCAAAGTGGTCTGCGGCATCAATTTCTACCACCTCGGCTTCGACCATATCCAACGTATGGATGGTAATCCGCGGATCCTGTAAAAAATGATAGGCATGCTGGGCAAGAAGGCGTCCCGGCAAGATAAAACGCACTCGGCGCTCTCGAAAGGCTTGCACCTCAACCTGTTCGTGGGCCAGGGCCAAAATAGCACGCAACCCTCGTTTTTGGGCGTGATCAATAATGGCCAGATTGACGGCATCCGATCCGGTCAAGGCCAATACATAATCGGCCTCCCCTACTCCGGCTTCGTCAAGGACCACAGGGCTGGAGGCGTCCCCGGAAACCGTTTGGCGCACAGAGGAAAACCGCGCCGTTGCCTTTTGGAGACGCTCCTGGTTCATATCAACCAGTACCACATCCCAACTCTCTCCCAATTGCTGCAATAATTGGGTCGCGATACGCCCGGCTCCACAGACCAAAACCTGCATACATTTTCTCCAGCGTTAGGCAGACCGCATTCCTCAGAGGAGCAAACTCTCCCTGTTGTGTATATGGAAATAGCCGCAGGATCTACCCCGTCCCCTCTCCACCATGGCCATGGGCCGTATCCCCATGAAAACTTGACGTGCCGGCATTCTGCCTCTATATAACCCTACCTTGGAATAGGTAGCTCCGTCCTGAGCGAGGGGACGGGGGGTTCAAACCTTCCCAGCAGGTACCCTACGGCCTTGCAAGGCGTATACCCGAATAGCGCAAGATAAGGCCCCGGGAAGCACCCCTCACCCACTGCCGGGCCATGCCACTTAGCCCTTTTCTTGCAGGTCGCGTCCGAAACACGGTCACGAATCCAGACTGCAACCAAGAAAGCGATTTTCTACTCACGGGAGGCACGTCATGTCGTTTTGCACATCGATCCATTGCATGGACGGTAGAGTCCAACGCCCCCTGTTCGACTATATCGCCCGGGTTTTCGGGCATGCGTGGGTGGACAGCATTACTATCCCCGGGGCAAATAAGGTCCTAGCCGAACAAGCCCCTGCGCAGGCCATCAACGCTACCCTGGAACAGATCGCCATCAGCCGCTCCAAACACGGCTCGGAGCTGCTTTTTATCTCCGGACACCACGACTGCGCCGCCAATCCCATCGGAAAAGAGCCGCAAATCGAACAAATCAAATCGGCCCTGAGTTTTTTGCAGACGCAAGTGCCGGAAATGAACTCCATCGGGCTCTGGATCGACGACAACTGGGTGGTGCACCGCCTCCACTTCTGAGCCGCCCTGCCTCACTCAGGACTCCCATGCCCCTTTCCGAGCAAATCCTCGTAGCCATAGCCTTGGCCATGGACGCCTTTGCCGTGGCCATCGCCTCTGGCGTTGCCCTGCGCCGGGTCACGGCCCGACAAACATTCCGCCTAGCCTGGCATTTCGGTCTTTTCCAAGCCCTCATGCCCATTGTTGGCTGGTTCATGGGGGTCAAAATCCGGCCCTATATCGAAGCCGTTGACCATTGGCTCGCGTTCGTCTTATTGGCTTATCTCGGTGGCAAAATGATTCACGAAGCCTTTGCGGACGCGGAGGACAAAGCCCAAACCGACCCCACCCGCGGTGCCTCCTTGGTCATGCTCTCGGTGGCCACGAGCATCGACGCCTTCGCCGTGGGCTTGAGTCTCTCGCTTTTGGGCCTAGATGTCTGGCTGCCCGCCCTCGTTATCGGCCTTACTGCCTTCGCTTTCACCATAGCTGGCCTACATATCGGTCGCCTGGCCTGTCAGGGTCGTCGCCTCAGTCTGTATGCGGAGGTCCTCGGCGGCACCGTGCTTATCGGCATCGGAATCAATATTCTGCGCACCCACAACGCCCTCTGGTTTTAGT
>JBNJGM010000081.1:0-7457 GCA_051747685.1 Thermodesulfobacteriota bacterium
GCCGGGTTAGGCAAAAGTCCCTTGGACAAAGACCATGACGAACAAGGCCACGGTTTCCACGATCCCGATGGTCAGCAGGTAGTTGCCAAAGCCCTGCCCGGTTTCGCCCAGGGCGTCTGCGGCTGCGGCCCCGGCTTTGCCCTGAAACCAGGACGAGGCCCCCATGGCCGCGCCACCGATGATCCCACCGATGAGCATGGCCGGCCAATTCAGAAAGTCCGCCCCGGCTGTGACCGCCTGTTCACTGCGTGCGAGAATCATATTCATCAGGATAAGCCCGTAGATGGTCTGCGACAGCGGGGCTCCGATAAAGGTGATCAGGATAAACGAGGCGGGTTTATTTTGGGCGTAGGCCTTTTTCCAGGCCCCGATCGCGGCCATGCCAGCGGTGCCTGTGCCCAGTGCTGAGCCCACGGCGGCCATTGCCAGGGCGCCGGCCGCTCCCGCTTTGCCCAGGGCAACCATCATTTGCAATTCCATTGTTGGCTCCTTCGATGTTCGGCGTTATCGTTTGAGGCGTAAATCGGGCTTCTTATCTTTTCCAGGCTGGCGGTGTTGTCGTGAAGGAGGCTTGTATGGCTTTTCCAGGCAGTGCCCGGCCCGGGAGGCCAGACGCATTTCCGGCTCCCGCCTTTTCCCCACCGCCTTTTTTCCCTTGCTTCGTGTCCCTTGGGGAGCCTTGGTGGATACAAGTCGATTTCGATCCCGGTCCCGATTCTGATCCCGATTTCGATCCCGATTTCGATAGCGATGGGGCCGTGCTCCGTCTTCTGTCCTCCGTCCACCGTCTTCCTCTTTGGTCTTGCGCCCCCTACCTCCCAGTATTCGCAGGCGTCCGCGCAAAGGGGGAAAAGGATTGGCCGGTCCACTGGATGCCGGTATGCCCCGCGAATTCCAGGGTGTTCAGCCGCACACCGTGAACGAGCACCCCCATGCCGGCTAAGAGGATATTCAAACCGTGTCCGAAAAAGAGCACCAAGGCGGCAGCCACGGGCCCCCAGATTGTTCCGGCCCCGATGCCAGCGGCCATTTCGTTGAAGGCGTTGGCGATGGCGAAGGTGGCGCTGCCCACGGCGAAAAGTCGGATATAGGAGACTACGTCCACAAAACTGCTGATCAAATCCAGCGGAAACCGGACGTATTCCGTCCAATAGCGCTTGATTTCGCGCAACGGGAATTGGAATCCGAGCACTAACAGTCCGCCGATAATGATACTGCCCAGCGCCAGCGGCGGAAAAGGCGCTAAAAGGACCATGCTGCGCGCGGCGAAAAACATGCCCCAGGTGACCAGAATCCAACCAATTTGCGCCAGGAAACGGAGGTGGGGAAAAAAGAGGATTGTGCGCCAGGCGTGGCCAAGGGTGAGTTGTATGCCGCCTAAGAGAAAGCACAGCAGCATGAGATGCGACCCCGATTCCGGGCCGCTGAGCCAGCCCACTTGCAACGGGGCCACCACTCCGGGCGTTGACTCCAACCCGAAAATATTTCCGATCATCAGCCCCCAGCCGATGGTGCACGTGCTCATAACCGTGAGCAGGCGTACCGCATCCCGAGGCAGGCGGTCCAAGCGTTTTCCCAGCCAGGTGAGCCCCAGGAAAAGGACGCCGTATCCGGCATCGCCTACGATCATGGCGAAAAAAATACTCAAAAAGAGCAAAAAGGGAACGCTGATATCGCTTTCATAATAGCCGGGCAAGACGCCGATGAGTTCAAAAACTGCCTTAATCGGCCGAACCCAGCGCGGGAGCCGGAGCAAGGTCGGTGGGGTTTCGTGCGGGGCGGGTTCGATGGGGTGCAGTCCCCAGCCACGGCTTCGGGCCTCTTTTTCGAGGCGTGACATAGCGCGGCGGGGCACAAATCCGCGCAGCACCACCGCCGGTCCCAAATCGTCCACTCCGGAGCGGGCTTCGTGGAACGTGTAGGCGTCGCGGACATGGGCGCTGCGGGTGGACAAGGGCGGACAATGCGGGGCGGCTTGGCGCAGGAGGGTTTCGATTTCCACGATGCGGCGGTCGATGGCCTCCAATTCCTCGGTGGTGGCCGCCAGGGAGCGTTCCGGCAAGGGGACTTCTCGGACCGGAAGATCAATGGGGCCAAGTCTGAAGCAAACGAAGGCGGTGCTGGTTTTGTTGCGCTGGGTTTCAATGGATACCGCGTCGGCAGGCAGCTCCACGGTTTCGTGGCGCTGAACCTGGTACAAGCGCACCTGGACCCCTTTGTTTCGGAGGTTGTTGGCCAGCTCGGGGGCGAAATCCCCAAACGGGGCGTAGCGCTCGTATTCGGCTTGGACCTCTTTACGGCGGCTCAAGCGCTCCTTGCGCTCCGCAGCCAAATCGAGGAGTTCCTCCACTGGGGGCGTTTGCCCCTGGGGGCAGTCGGCTTGTCGGCGCGGGGCCAGATGGGTCAGGAGTAGCTCCAATTCCCGGAGTTGGTCCAAGCGCTGCCGGGCGGTTTCCAGATCGGTAGTGTTTTGCACCCGTTGCGGGGCCAGATGCATGACGCCCAACTCCTGCAAGTGGTGCAAGGCTTGGTCCGCTTCGCTGCGGCTGACCAGCAGCAGAATCTTCTGCATGGGCTCGATCATGAGGCGGCATCCCTTTGACGCATTTTGTTTTTGGCGAGCTTGGCCCGGGTGACAGAGGCGGTTTGCAGATCCCCCAAGGCAATCTGGACGACCCGAATGTTTTCCAGGCATTCAGGGATCTTTATTTTTTCAAATAAATTAACCCGTTGCGTGGTTTTGCGCAATTCCTGGGTTAAAAGCGTTTCCCGTTGCGTAAGGACCTTGAGTTTGACCTGCAGGCGTACTGCCTCCTGCAACACCTCCAGACCCGCATCCCACCAAGGGGGCGTGGCGTGGGGATCAGGCATCTGCACGGCAAAGGTCACCTCTTCGAGCACAGGGACTTCCAGGCCAGCGATATTTTGGGTGCTCAAGCGCACTTGTTGCGCTGTGAGCCGGGCGGCCAAGTCGTTATCCTCGGCAAAAAGCCCGATCCACGGCTCCAGATCCGTCTGAAGTCGTTCTTGCTGCGCTTCCAAACGGCGTCTTTCCTGTTGGGTGTGCTGCACTGCGCTTTGCAACTGTTGTTTTTTGAGCTGTAAGGTGGGCAGGAAGCGCTGATAGCGGTGGAGCTGTTCCTGCTGGGCTTTGAGCTCACCCTTGGTCCGTTTGATCTTGGCCATGTGTATCTTCCTTGGTTGTCTGGGGCCAGAAACGATCCACGAGGTGCGAGGGCATACCCACCTCCTGGGGCTGAAAGCAAGCGGCCAGAATGGCCCACCCGCGGTCCAGGGCCGCTTCAAGGGGTATATTGACGTCCAAATCCATCATTTGGTTCTCGAAACGGTCGCCGTAGTCTAAGAGTTGCCGGTCCCAGGGGCTGAGTTGGAAGCCCATGTCTTCCTTCTCCCGGGCCTCGCGCGAGGATGCGTAGAGCTGGATCATAGTATTCATGATACTGCGGTGGTCTTCCCGGGTGTCGGCGTTGACTTTTTGCTTGAGCCGACTCAAGGAGCCAAAGGGTTCGATGCGCCCGCCTCGGAGGTACAACTGGCCTTCAGTGATGTAGCCGGTGTTGTCCGGAATGGGGTGGGTCACGTCGTCGCCGGGCATGGTGGTCAAGGACAAAATGGTGATCGAACCGGCATCCTCGAAATCCACCGCCTTTTCGTAGCGCGAGGCCAATTGGCTGTAGAGATCCCCGGGATAGCCACGATAGGAGGGGATCTGCTCCATGGTGATGGCAATCTCTTTTAAAGCGTCGGCGAAATTGGCCATGTCCGTGAGCAATACCAATACCCGTTTGCCGTCCAGGGCGAAGCGTTCGGCCACGGCCAGGCAGATGTCCGGCACCAGCAGACACTCCACGGTGGGGTCGGCGGCGGTGTGGATATAAAATATGGAGCGGGACATAGCCCCTTGGTTTTCTAATTCTTCGCGGAAATAGAGGTAGTCATCGTGTTTGAGTCCCAGGCCGCCGAGGATGATGCTGTCCACTTCCGCTTGCAGGGCGATGCGGGCCAGGAGTTGGTTGGAGGGCTCTCCGGGCACAGAAAAGATGGGGATCTTCTGAGATTCTACCAGGGTGTTAAAGACGTCGATCATGGGGATGCCGGTGTGGATCATGCGGCTGGGGATGGTGCGCCGTACGGGATTGACCGAGGGGGCGCCGATGGGGATGGCATCCTCGCGGATGCTCGGGCCGTTGTCCCGGGGGCGGCCCACGCCGTCAAAGATCCGGCCTAATAAAAATTCCGAATAGGCTGTTTGCATGGGGTGGCCCAGGAACTGAACCTGGGCGTCGGTGCCTACGCCGCGCCCCCCGGCAAAGACCTGCAGGCTGACCTGTTTGTCGTGCAGCCGGATGACCTGGGCCAGGGAGGTGCCTTGGCGTGAGACCACGCGGGCCAGCTCGCCGTAGGCCACACCTTCGGCGTTGAGGACAATGACATTGCCAGCGATTTGGTCGATATGATGGTAGAGTTTACGCATAGTCTGTCACTTCGGCGACCAGCTTTTCCAGCTGCTGTTCCTGGTTTTGGAAGGTGGTGCTGTCCATACTGGCTCGGTTCCAATCAATGGTCATCTGGGTCAATTGCTGGAAAAATGTTCGGGCGGCTTCTTTATCTGCAAAGGCCAGTGGAGTTTGCAAGATGGAGTGCAGCCGGTCGAAGACATAGGTCTGGCGCTGCGGATTTGAGGCGCCGTCCACGGGATCGAAGGCGTCCTGCTGCAAATACACCTGATCGATAAATTCCCCCTTGAGATAGGTGACGAAATCCTCCAAGGGCGTCCCCTCTTCGCCGACGACGCGCATCATCTGGTCAATCTCGTGGCTTTCACGCAGCATACGGTGCACGGTTTGTACCTGTTCTTTGTCCACCAAACCCGGGTACGTGCTCCAGCTCTCCAAGGGGTCAATGGCCGGGTAGCGCCGGGCGTCGGAGCGCTCCCGGGAGAGGCCGTGGAAGGCGCCGACCACCTTGAGCGTACTCTGGGTTACGGGTTCTTCAAAATTGCCGCCGGCGGGACTGACAGTGCCGCCGATGGTCACCGACCCATTGGCGCCGTCGTGTAGACGGATCACGCCGGCACGTTCGTAAAAGGCCGCGATCACGGATTCCAGGTAGGCGGGGAAGGCCTCTTCGCCGGGGATTTCCTCCAGGCGGCCGGAGAGTTCTCGCAGCGCCTGAGCCCAGCGAGAGGTGGAGTCGGCCAGAAGCAGTACATGTAACCCCATTTGCCGGTAGTATTCGGCCAGGCTCACAGCAGTGTAGACCGAGGCCTCGCGGGCGGCCACTGGCATGGAGCTGGTATTGCAGATGATAATCGTGCGTTCCAAGAGGCTGCGGCCGGTGCGCGGATCCTCTAAGTGCGGAAACTCGCGAATCGTCTCCACGACTTCCCCGGCGCGCTCGCCGCAGGCCGCGACAATGACCACGTCCACATCGGCGTGTCGGCTAGTGAGTTGCTGGATTACGGTCTTGCCGGCGCCAAAGGGGCCGGGGATGCAATAGGTCCCGCCGCGGGCGATGGGGAAAAAGGTGTCGATGAGCCGGATTTTGGTGGTCAGGGGTTCAGCAGGGCGGAGGCGTTCGGCATAGGCCCGGATGGGGATTTTGACCGGCCATTCTTGATAGAGGGCTACCTCGATGACGTCCCCTTTGGGACCGGTGAGTTGGGCCAGAGGGGTTGTGAGGTCGTAGTCACCGGCTGGGCTGATTTCACTGACGGTGTATGATCCTTGGAGGTCAAAGGGGGCCATGAGTTTGTGGGCGAAGATCCCTTCGGGCACCGAGCCCAGCCAGGAGCCGGCCTTGACCGTGTCCCCCTTTTGTACTTCGGGGGTGAAGGACCATTTTCGGGAGCGGTCCAGGGCTGGCCGGGTGGCGCCGCGCTGGAGAAAAGCTCCGTAGGTGTCGGCCAGATCATAGAGGGGATTTTGTAGGCCGTCGAAGACTTGGCCCAACAGGCCGGGCCCGAGTTCCACGGACATAAGTTCGTTGGAAAAGGTGACGGTATCGCCTACGCGCAGGTCTTTGGCGTCTTCGAAAATCTGCATTTCGGCCCGGTTGTTCTGGATGCGTACGATTTCCGCCGGTAGCCTGAGTTCCCCGCAGTGGACCTGGGCGGTCTCGTTTTGGAACACCGGGGTGTCGAATTCCGCAGTGACCAGATTGCCGGTCACTCCGACAATGCGTCCGCTAGGCCGGGGGGGTGTTTGCTCGGATTGACCGTATTCTTCCTCGCTCATTGGCGTTCCTTTTGTTTTCCACGTATTGACTGCCCTACTGGGCCAAGACGGCCTCGGCCACGGTGGCGACCATTTCGTCAAAGCGCTCCCGGCCTGTTTCCTGATCCCAGACGGCCCAGCGGTGCACCAGGCGCAATTGCCCGGCAAAGGAGACAATCCGACTCAGGCCGAGTGGGTCATGTCCGGCCAGGTCTGCCAGTAGCGCAAAACGGCCCCGATCCAGGATCCGCTCCCGCTCTAATGGCGTTGCGGCGTCGAAGGCCCGGCGGACACAGTCCCGGACAAAGACGCTGTAGCCGATGAAAAAAGGATGGGTGAGGTCCTGGTTCGGGCGCAGAGCGGTAGCAGTTTCATTACGTATTTGGGTTTCCAGTGCCTGCCATTTTTGGCCGGGAGTTGTGGAGAGTTCGAGGAAGTCTCCCTGCACGAGCTGCTGCACATCCCAAAGTGCGGGCGCTTCAAGCACTCCCTGACATTGTGCGGTAAAGGTTCCCAGGCCCATCGGCGGGGGCTGGCCCAAAGTGAGTTCAGGTAAACTGGCGGCCAGATAGGTGTAGCTCATGCTGGCTCACGTGTTGGGCTGCCGTTTTCGCTGCGCTCGAGGCAGGCCTGGATACGCTCGTTGATGTGCTGTTCTCCGGCCACCCGGGTGACGATTTCCGCCAAGTGGGGCTGTAAGAGGCTACTCAAGGCCTCGCTGACCGCGTCGGCGGTGAAATCCAGGGAGATGTGGCTGTCGTAAAAGGAAATCTGGAATCCCTTCAGGATTTCCTGATCGTCCTTGAGTTCGATGCCCTGGTGCATACGTTCTTTATAGCGCTGGGCGAAAAAGTGGACCAGTTGTTTGCGGTCCTCGGGATTGAGCCGGATTTCCCATTTGCTGACTTCCTGGTCGTGAAGGCATTGGTCCACGACTTTGGTGAGTAAGGCTTTGAGGGTGTCCCCGTCCAGGCTTTCCTCCACGGCCTCGGCCACCAGATCGGAAAGGATGTTTTCGATGCCGTTGGCCACGGTGAGCAGCAGATCGCGGGCGGCCTGCTCCAGGGTGGTTTGGCTGCGCTGGGTGTAGATTTCGGCGTCGCGCTTGGCCTGTTCCAGGATGGACTTTTTGCGCTCCTCGGCTTCACGCACGATTGTAGCGGCCTTTTGCTGCGCCTGGGAGACGATATGCTCCGCTTGGCGCTCTGCTTCCTCGACCCC
>JBNJGM010000082.1:0-7298 GCA_051747685.1 Thermodesulfobacteriota bacterium
CAATTCACCCTGTCCCCTGCGTTTCCAGATACTGCCGGGCCGTGTCCGTGGGCAGCGCCCGGATCTGCTGGAACACCTCCTGACACGCGTCATACTCCAGCCCGTGGACCAAGCCAATGGCCCGGACCTCGTCTGCGGCATGCGGATATTGCCCTTGCTCGGTGGGAAGCTCCTCTTTGGCCACAATCTTGTTGTAGACCAGGGCCTGGGCCGCGAGGCGGTCCAGGCGACGCCCCGTGGCCCGGGGATGGAAAAAATACCACCAGGTCAATATGTCTCCCGGGGCCACGGCCTGCCGCCGACCGCAGAGACGGCGGTAAACCGGTTCGAGAACAAAGCGGATCCGGGGGCGCACCCCGCGGCGCAGCAGTTCGTGGACTAGGCTGAAATGGATGTACCCGGCCTCGACATAGACCGCCTGCCCACTGTCCACGTGTTCGCAGAGCACAGTGGCGCGCATGGAGTCCCGGAGCCGCCCCCGGGCGGCATCGGCCCGGGCAAAGGCCTGCACCGTGGCGACAATACGGTCAAACCCCGCCTCGGCGCTGGCCCGGTAAAAGGCGAGCAGCCGGCGGGTCCACTCCCGCTCGGCCTCGTACACCGCTCGCGTGGTCGCCTCCTGGATCTGCTCCGGAGCGCCCCCGGCGGCGAAAAACTCATGGATCCGCACCAATTCGTCCATGAACGGATCCACTTGGCGGATGGCAATGCCTTTGGCAGCCAGCCGACGCAGAAGCCGGCATTGGTCTTGGGCATACCTAGCGAATCCATAGTCCGTGAGCTGCAGATAGGTATCGATGTCCAGTTCCCCGGCCAGCATCTCGGCCAATCCCGGGGTCTGCGGCTCTTCCAGCCACACGCTATCCGCTGTGGCCATCAGGTCTTCAGCCAGGGGGATGGTTTCCGGACGATAGGTGGTCAACCCTAGGGTGAGCATATTAACTGTCCTTTGTGGGCGCACCGGCAACTGCCCCGCTTCTCTGGAACGGGACAACCTGTGTAGCCGATTATGACCCCGATTCGGCTCAGGTGTTAGCCCAATTTGGCTTTGGAAAATCAGGATACAGTTTGCGAGAAACTGTTCGGCGTGCGGGGAACATGCGGGGTATCTTGCGGGGCCAAACGTCCACTCCGAGCCCTGATCCGTATCGGGCTCCATACGTATCCCCGGGCCGAAGAACCAGCTCGAAGCCTAAAGTCCCAAGAGGGCGCCTATGGATCGGACCACCAAAATCCCGCTCTGCCCGCCGGCCGGATTGCCGAATATATCCCTGCGCATAAGGCTGTCGCCGTTCATGAGCACCACAAAATCGTGACCGTCTTTGCTGTAAGCGGCAGTATGGTATCCGGGCAGATCACCATCATGGCCAACATAGCCATGGTTTTTCTCAATACCAAGACCATAAACGACATGCTTGGTTCCGGTCTTCCTATACCCCTGCATCTGTTTCCGGGATTTTTCCGATAAAAGAGTCCCCTTTGACAGCGCCTGAAGCCAGGTCATCAAATCGCTGGGCGTACAAATAATATTGCCGTACCCCGGACCCTGCCAATTACTGACACTCTCATCCTTGAGCCAGCCCTGGGCCGGCATCGTTTCCGGCTTGGGCTGCACCGGATTAAAATTGAATGTGTAGCTGTGGGCATACGGTTCGGGCAACGAATAGTCGTAGATACCAGGAACAGAGGCATTGTCCATATCCAACGGAGTAAATATGTTCTGCTGCAAAAATGCAGCAAACGATAGGCCACTGGCCTTTTCGATAATACGGCTCAAAAGGAGATAATTGGTATTGGAGTATTCATAGGGCTGTGGAGGTTCAGGAAGCTTAGAGGAGCCATTTGGGTCTACAGCGAAACGAACGCGCTCTTGTAAAGACCAGTCTTGCGTCGGATCGGCATAATTTTTGTTCACAAAATCAGAATTCATGAATCGCGGTATGCCACTGGTGTGATTCAAAAGCTGTCGTAGAGTCACCTTGTCCTTGGTGGATATTTGTATTTCAGGCAACCATTCCTCTAGAGTGTCCTCCAGGCAAAGCTTTCCTCGTTGCCTGAGTTGCAATATTGCTGTGGCTGTAACACTTTTCGTTACGCTGGCAATCCGAAAATGCATTCCCTCGGCCATGGCCTGGCCTGCCCAGTTTGCCGGATCTGGCACACTGGTATCATCGGCTTTGGCAACTCCCGCGGTTTTGCTCCAGGTCCTGTTGTCCGGAAAGCTCACTTGGGCCACCACGCCCGGAACCTCCAGACCGTCTCGGGACATTTGCAAAAGAAAAGACAACTGCCTTGCAAGCCACTGTGGATCTTTGTCCGGCGCAGAGACAAAATGGGCCAGATCAAAAAAGACATCCGTGGCGTCGCCACTGTGGTCTCCCAACTGCCCATTGACCAAGGCTACCATGTACATGTCCTGATACATAAATACAGCAGAGGTGTAGATTCCTGCATAATCTCCCCCATGCCCCACTGCACCATGCAGATTCATAACCCCCTGGCCGTACCCACCCAGAAAGCCGTGGATAGGGCCGCCACGCATGGCCATCATCTGCTCATGGGTCTTTTCAGAAAGCAGCGTGCCGCTGGAAAAGGCTCGGAGCCAAACAGTCAGATCCCTGGCATTGGAGACCATATCCCCTGCAGCTCCACCCCAGGAAGGATTGAAGTGCTCCGTCATATCCTTGGGCTCGTTGTTGGAGAAAATGTACCCCCTGGCAGAATTGGGGGGCATGGATATTTTTTCATGTACAAAGGTATGCTCAAGTCCTAGGGGCTTGCAGATTTGTTGGGATACAAATGCTTTGCGGCTCATACCAGAGACTTTTTCCAGGATCTGGCCCAAAATGATATAATTGATATTCCTGTAGGCAAAATGCTGGTTCGGCTTGTACTGTTCATGGACCAGATCTATAAGTTCCCGGAAGCTCCAGTTATGTTCGGGATCCTGCTCAGATAGGTCCTGAAATTTTTCATTGCTGGGATAGTCTGAAAGGCCGGAACGCATCATAAGCAGATTACGAATAGTTATCGAATCTCCATTTGGGACTTCTGCCGAGGACAAGACGGAAGCAACCGTATCCTCAAGTTCAATTTTATTTCGATCTACCAGCATCAAAATTGAAGTGGCAGTGAATGTCTTGGTAACACTGCCAATACGAAAGTACATGTCTTTTTTTATGGCCGAATTGCTTTCAATATCTGCCCTGCCGGCTGCATATATTTCGGGCTCGGCATTTTCAGAGGTTAAGGCGAATACCGCTCCGGGAAGAGCGTGTTCTTCTACTGCCTGCTCTAACCGAGCCTGCAGCAGGTTGTTGCCCACAGCTACATCTCTGGCGAAAGCCTCATGGCCGTGGGGCACCAATACGGCCAGAGAGAACAACACCAAAAGGGCTTCCCAGCTGAGCCAGCAGGGACTTCCAAAGTCCAATTTCCCTCGCTTCACCAATGGTAACACAGGCTCCCTCCAATAGTGATGTATTATATCCTCGTGACAACTGAGACTTGACCAGGCGTGGAACCCCAAAACTGCCCACCGCCAATGTCCGCGCGCATGCGCCCTGCATGACCACCCTATGGGGCCGGGGCATGAAAACGCTCCTTGCTTTCGCGCTCCGCTTGTTCGGCCGCTTTGCGCTTGCTTATGCAAATCGGGACCGCGTCTACAATCTATCTCGTGAGGATTCTGGCGTTTTTCGCCCTGGAGATGCTCTGACTCGGTGTGGTGACCAGGGAGCTTGAGTAGGGTCGGGTAGCGTACGCCCCTCTATGGTTTACCCATGTAGATTCTTGCCCCAATCACGCTGTCCACTTTTGGAATCAGAGGAAGGTCACAGTGCCCTTGAACCCATCCACAGCAACCACCGCCCCATCCGGGATACGGGAAGTAGCGGCGGCCACGCCGGTAATGCAGGGAATGCCGTATTCCCGGGCGATAATCGCACTGTGCACAAGCATACCGCCGCGGCGCTCGATAATGGCGGCCACCAGCGGCACGATAAA
Source organism: Thermodesulfobacteriota bacterium (assembly GCA_051747685.1). Lineage (GTDB taxonomy): Bacteria > Desulfobacterota > Desulfovibrionia > Desulfovibrionales > Desulfohalobiaceae > Desulfohalobium. Next base: position 4,006 of record JBNJGM010000082.1, read on the forward strand.
GGTCATATTCGGATCAAGGGCGTCGCAGACAAGCACCTCCCCGGATTGGACGGCGTATAAATCCTCCGGGGCGTGGATGATCCGGGCCGGTCCTCTGGCAATGCCGGCCGAGGCAGGAGTGCCCGCAAGTGTTTCTGGAGGGGAATCTCCCCCTGGGGGCGGGCCTGCGCGATGGGCAACGGACTCCTGCAACAGTTCGTCGATATCCTGCGGCCAGGCGCATTGCCCCAAATCGCGGCGCTTTCGTGCCTCATCCAGGGCTTCGTAATACCGCGCCTGAATCTTGCCGAGATAGAGATTGTCGTCGTCCCGGAGGCGATAGCTCGCCCGCGCCAGGTCCAGCACGTCAGCGGCCCATTCCCGGCGCTCTTCGGCAATGGCCTGGAAAAATTGCTCTTCCAGGACAGCGCTTTGCCGGTGCCGCTCTTTCGCGTGCCTGTGGGGGGCGGTGGCCAGATCGAGGACGATCCGCAGCACTCCCCAGGAGCCCTCCTGGCACCAGGTCGTGCTGCAGGCCAAATCCCCGAAGCGGGAAATAAACGTTTCCAGCTGTTGGGCGAATGGGCCTGTGGAGGGGAGGATATGGTTTTCCAGGTCGCGGCGCAGGCCATCGTCTGCGGCCACCATCTCAGCCAGATGATCTAAAAGCGCATTGCGTTCCAGGGCGAGGAGATCTTCCCCGGCCAGGATTTGGGTAAATTCAAACGGATCCTCCGGGTGGACCGTGTCGTTGTAGAGCACGCCGAACAAACGGATGCCGTGGGCAAAAGGGATGAGGTCTTGCCAGTAGACTGTTTGCCAATGCTCAAAGCGTGCCCGTCTGTGGCGAACTTCCCGGTCCAGTGCCTCGCAGGAAAGCGCGGACAGGTCGCGTTGGAGCATGGTTTCGCTTTCGGCAGTCATCTCCGGCAGGACCTGGTTTTCGATGCGCTCGCGCAAGGCTTGCAGATTCGCAAAACTGCGGGTCAAACTCAGATACCACGGCCGCTTGTCCGTGTCCTGCCACAGGGGCCCTGTTTTCGGTGCCGCGTGACTGGTCACCGGGCGGGACTGCAGGGCCAAGAGACGGCTATCAGCAAAGGCCCACTCCATGTCCTGCCCGGTGCCCAAAAGTTCCTCAGCCCGTCGGCCCATTTCCAGCACCTGCTGGAGTTCTTCAGCACCCAAAACCTCCTGGGCGGGAGCGGCAAGCGGGACCAAAACCGTTCCCTGTTCCCCGAGGACCAGTTTCTGCGTCGCCTGCGATGCGGTGTGCTCCTCCACGCGTCCGGTGCGCCGGTCGACCACGAAACGCTCGGTGTCCACGGCGTTGTCCACGACTCCCCCCGGCAGACCCGGAGCGGCCTCGACAATGGTCCGGGTCTCGTCGAGCGGGCCTTGCGTAAAAATGATCCCGGACGTGTCGCTGGGAACGATTTCCTGCAACAGGACGCCCATCCCGGCATGGGCGGGATCCAGCCCCAATTCGCGACGATACATAAGCGCTCGGTCAGACCACAACGAGGCCCAGACCCGCCGTATCGCCGCCAATATCTCCGCTTCGCCCCGGATATTGATATACGATTCATGCAACCCGGCATGCGAATGGGCGCCGTCTTCAGCCGGGGCGCAGGACCGGATGGCCAGCGGCTTGTCCCCGAAGATGGGCTCGATCGTCCGCACGAGGCGCTGCTCAAGCTCAGATGGAAACACGGTGCGTTCAAAGGCGTTGCGGATGCGCAGGGAAGCGTCCCAGATCTCCTCCCAGCGGCGGGTCTCCAGGTCCAGCCCCTGGGTGAGGCGCACAAGCGTCTGCTCTAGTCCGTTCGCCTGTACAAAAGCGCGGTAGGCACCAACCGGGAGATAGGCGGTTTGGGGGATGGCGATGGCGTTGTGCAAAAGGGTCAGCAGACCGCGGGCCTTGCCCCCGGCTTCGGCAAGGCGGTGCGCTGGCAGGTCGGCGCTCAGCACGACCGGGTCGGTCTCGAAGGAAGGGGCCGGGATCGACTGCGACATAGAAAGTCCTTAGCGGAAAAAAATTCAAATTGTGTCGAGCCCTTTGCGCACTGCGCACTGGGGTCGGACCTACGCAACACCCCGCAACAAAAGGAAAAACGTTCTCCCATCAACCCATTTTGGACCTTAGAACGCCCATTTTGCCCCTCAAATGGTGGGCCCTGTGCGGCGCTCTGTGCGCTCTGCGTCCTCTGTGGTTACATCTTTGGTACGAGGAACATTGAGGCCGCACCATACCTGTCAAAACAACGTATCAGATTCGACGGATAGGCCCCGGATATTGGGCCACCATAGCATCAGCAGTCAGCAAAAGAACCCCTTCAGTCATAGCCTGGGCTACAAGAACCCGATCAAAAGGGTCTTTGTGAATATTAGACAAATGGCTTACTGCCATGACATGCGTACTGGTTATGGCCAATTCCGAATACCCATTTTCCACAAGGCCGCGCCTGAGGATTTCCGGCTCTACACGAAAGTCATTGCGACCCAGTCCACGTTTGATAGTAATCTCCCAGATACTTGCCGCACTGAACAAGAGATGATTTTCCGGATCTTGGAGAAGATCCAATGCCTTACTAGAAAGTTTGTCCGGAGTTCCCGCCGCCCAAAGCAACACGTGGGTATCAAGAAGAAGATGCATTCTCTTCCCCAAACAGAGCCAGGATTTCCTTTTCACCCATCCGATCGAAGTCCTGCGGAACCTCGATCTGACCTGCTAAAAATCCCACACGTTGTGCCTGCTGCGGCTCCGGCGCATCAATACTGGTCACCCGGGCAATGGGTTTACCGGCTTTCGAAATGATAAAAGGATTCCCCTCCTGAACGTTCTTCAGAAGTCGCGATAAATGGGTTTTGGCCTCATGAATATTTATGGTTTCCATACGCTACTCCAGCTTTTAGGACTTAGTTTACAAAATCTAGTCCAGCACCATATGCCTGTCAACAACGCAACGCACACGTAACATGCCCAAATGATGGAGGATAAGCTGAGACCACTCTTTGCAGATTGAAAGGACAACTTGCAATCTGCAAAAAGTTTCGGGCCGAGTTTCCCCAGTCAAGGCATTTTCGGCGGAGAAGTGGTGCAATTCCAGACGTTTGGAAACAGCCATCCTGTAAGACCCTAGAGCGTACTCTTACTCAAAAAACGCCGGGCGTAAGTTGAGGTAACGCGTGTGGCGCACACCCGTCTTTGGTCCGATCGTACAAGAGGGCGCACGCCATGCGCCCCTACAGTGTTCGACCACGGCAACGACCAGTCCCACTGGCAGGTGCCACCCGCATGCCCAGCAAGCCGC
>JBNJGM010000083.1:0-6965 GCA_051747685.1 Thermodesulfobacteriota bacterium
CGCACAGCCCGTGCAAAAATCATGAGGGCAAGGGGCAAAAAAGTTTATGTTCAAAGCGTCTTTGGGATACGTAACGGTTTGATTTTTTTGCCGCATTGCTGCCACCAGGAAATTTTCAACCGGCTGCCAAGGAGGCTGTATGAGTAAGGACAAGCGAAGCGTAGAAGAATTGAGTCTCTGGCAAGACGCGCAACAAATGATCGCCAAGGCCAAACGCGAGGGCGTGGAGACCGTCTGGGACCGCCTGAAGGAACAGACCCCACACTGCAACTTTTGTGAGCAGGGTCTGACTTGCCAAAAGTGCGTTATGGGGCCGTGCCGTATTAACCCCAAAGATAACGGCAAAAAGCAGCGCGGTGTCTGCGGCGCTGGTGCGGATCTGACAGTGGCCCGGAATTTCGGTCGTTTTATTGCCGCGGGCGCGGCCTCGCACTCGGACCATGGCCGGGACCTAATCGAGGTCTTGGAAGCCGTGGGACAGGGCACGACCACGGATTACGGTGTGCGCGACGAAACCAAACTCCGGGGTTTGGCCGAGGAAGTGGGGGTACCCCAGAAGGGGAAATCCGTCCAGAATGTGGCCGCGGCATTGGCTGAAACCTTTATGGACGATTACAGTTTCCGGCGTCAGGGTCTGAGTTTCGCCGTGCGGGTGCCGGAAAAGCGGCGCCAAGTCTGGGAAAAAACCGGCATCACCCCACGCGGCGTGGATCGGGACGTGGTGGAGATGATGCACCGCACCCACATGGGGGTGGACAGCGACGCCACCAGCATTTGCCTGCACTCGGCCCGCGTGGCCTTAACCGACGGCTGGGGCGGCTCCATGATTGCCACCGAATTGTCGGACGCCTTGTTCGGCACCCCGCAGCCCCGCCACTCTACAGCCGACCTGAGCGTGCTCAAGGAAGACCAGATCAATATTTTGGTCCACGGTCACAGCCCCATTGTCTCCGAAGTGCTCTTAACCGCGGTCCACGACCCGGAATTGGTCCAAGAGGCCCGGGACGCTGGCGCCAGCGGCATCAATCTGGCCGGACTCTGCTGCACCGGCAATGAGTTACTTATGCGCCAAGGCGTGCCTATGGCCGGTAACCACCTTATGACTGAGCTCGCGCTTATCACCGGGGCGGTTGAACTCATGGTTGTAGACTACCAATGCATCATGCCCAGCCTAGTGACCGTGGCCGGATGTTACCACACCCAATTTGTTTCCACCTCGGAAAAAGCCCATTTCACCGGGGCTACCCATGTGGAATTCACGTACACCAACGCCATGGAACAGGCGAAAGATGTGGTCCGCATGGCCATTCAAGCCTACCACAATCGGGACCCGAAGCGGGTCGAGATTCCGGAAGGCCCGATGCAACTGACCACTGGTTTTTCCAACGAAGCCATTCTAAACGCCCTCGGCGGCACGCCAGCGCCGTTGATCGAGGCCATCACCAACGGCAGTGTCCGGGGGGCGGTGGGCATTGTCGGCTGCAACAACCCCAAGCTCAAGCACGACCATTGTCACGTCAATTTAGCTCGAGAGCTGATCAAAAAGGATGTTTTGGTCTTGGCCACCGGATGCGCCACGGTTGCCTTGGGCAAGGCCGGGTTTCTCATGCCGGATGCCGCGGAAGAAGCCGGGCCGGGGCTGCGCTCCGTATGCCAATCCCTGGGCATTCCCCCGGTGCTGCATGTGGGCAGTTGCGTGGACAACGCCCGCATTTTGCATCTCTGTGCGGTACTGGCCAACGCCTTGGGCGTGGATATCAGCGAACTGCCGGTGGCCGCCTCCGCTCCGGAATGGTATTCGGAGAAAGCCGCGGCCATCGGTCTCTACGCCGTGGCCAGTGGGATCTACACCCATCTCGGCCTGCCCCCGAACATTCAGGGCAGCCAAGCGGTGACCGACCTGGCTCTGAATGGGTTAAACGACGTGGTCGGCGCAGCCTTCGGCGTCTCCCCGGATCCTTTTGAGGCCGCAGAGATGATCGACGCCCGGATTCGCGAAAAACGGCAGGGATTGGGATTATCTGAATAAGGCGACGGTTTCCGGAGAAAGCAGTGCTTGCATGCCGTGAGCAGGCCGTCGTCCCGTCACCGCGTTTCGTGCGACTTTGCCGCTCGAACCGGCCCCGAGGCATCATTACGAAATGGAAATACGGGAGATAGACCCCATGAAGATCGCCATCGCTGGCAAGGGCGGAGTGGGAAAAACCACATTTACGGCCTGGTTGGCGGATTATCTGGCCCGCAGCGGGGCTAATGTCTGGATGGTGGACGCGGACACCGCCCTCTCCCTGGGCCAGGCTAGTGGATTGGACCCGCAGGATCTGCCCGCGCCCCTGGTGCAGCGTGAAGATCTTATCCAGGAGCGCATCGGCTCCGGGATGCTGAGTTTGAATCCGGATGTGACTGACCTGCCGGGACAATTGGCCGTGCAGGTTCCCCTGGGCGGCAATGCCCTGGATTCCTCGGTCCCCCCGGGAGACAAACGCTTATTGCTGATGGGTTCCATCGCCGGTGCTGGCGGTGGATGTGCCTGCCACGCAAACGCACTTTTAAAAAGCGTTCTGGCCCGGCTGTTGCTCGATCCTCGCGATTGGGTGCTGGTAGACCTGGAAGCTGGCGTGGAGCATCTCGGCCGGGGGACCGTGGCTGCGGTGGACCACCTCGCGGTGGTCAGCGAGCCGAGCCGACGCAGTTTGGAAGTCGCCGCACAAATCGGGCGCATGGCTGCAGAACTCGGCCTCCAAGAGCAGACCCTGGTCCTAAACCGCGCCCCGGAGGAGATCCACCTGCCGCAAATACGCTATTTGCCGGACGCACGTCTCGTGTTGCCGGTCCTGTCAGGACTCGTCCAGCAGCAGTTGACCGACAGCAGTGTACTCGGCTTGGCGGACCAAGACCGCGTGGACGGTGTTATGGCCGACTTTGTCCATAACCTAAAGGGCAACCAAGCCTAGCCGTAGCCGCTTTTCTCCAAACACCAAGGCCCTCCCGAATACTTCGGGAGGGCCTTGGTGTTTTTGGCCGGGCAACCCCGATCCACTCGGGGATCCAGGTCCCAGGCAGTAGTGACGCGCCTAACTCCGCACGCCTTTTTCAATACGTTCACCGAGGTTTGTATCAATGTTTTTCCAGTACTCGAATGCCTTTTGCAGAACCGGTTCGCTAACACCTTTTTTCAAGTGCCCGACCACATTGGATACCAGCCGGTCGCGCTCACCGTCGTCCATGACCTCCCGAACCAGGGCCCCGGGCTGGCTGAAGTCATCATCGTCTTTACGCAAAGTGTAGGCGGCGCGGACGAACTCGCCGTCAGCGGACCAAGTGGCGGATTCCGGGTAGCGCTCGGCGTCGGCCGTGGGCCCGCCTTTAGTGTTCGGAGCGTAGACCGGATCGGAGACATTGTCCATGCGCATAGCCCCGCCCTTGCTATAGCTGTGCACCGGGGCGATGGGGCGATTGACCGGAATCTGCCGGTAATTGACCCCGAGGCGGGCGCGGTGGGCGTCAGCATAGGACACCAAACGGGCCAAAAGCATCTTGTCCGGACTGGGGCCGATGCCGGGCACGAGATTGTTCGGCTCAAAGGCCGCCTGTTCGATCTCGGTGTGGAAATCACTGGGATTGCGGGTCAGGGTCAGCCGGCCGACCTCGTGCAAAGGATAGTCGGTATGCGGCCAGACCTTGGTCAGATCAAAGGGGTTGAAACGGTAGGTCTTAGCGTCTTCAAAGGGCATGATCTGCACCTTGAGCGTCCAGCTGGGGTTCTCCCCACGCTGGATGGCTTGGAACAAGTCGCGGCGATGGTAGTCGGGATCGTCCCCTGCCATGCGGTCAGCCTCTGCATCGGTGAAGTATTCAATGCCCTGGTCGGTTTTGAAGTGGTACTTGACCCAGAACTTCTCGCCCTTGTCGTTGACCCACATATAGGTGTGGCTGGTGTAGCCGTTCATATTCCGGTAGGTCTTGGGCACACCGCGGTCGCTCATGAGAATGGTCACTTGGTGCGCGGATTCCGGGGATTGGGTCCAGAAGTCCCATTGCATATCGTGGTCCCGCAGGCCACTGTCGGCTCGACGTTTCTGGGAATGGATAAAGTGCTGGAATTTCATGGGGTCGCGGATAAAAAACACCGGGGTGTTGTTCCCAACCATGTCGTAGTTGCCCTCAGTAGTGTAAAATTTGAGGGCGAAACCACGCACATCGCGCCAGGTATCCGGGCTGCCGGCCTCACCAGCCACTGTAGAGAACCGGGCCAATACGTCGGTCTTGGCCCCCGGCTGAAATAGTGCCGCTTTGGTGTAGGCGCTGACATCCTGGGTGACTTCGAAGTGCCCGAAGGCCCCGGAGCCTTTGGCGTGGGGCTGACGATCGGGGATCATCTCCCGGTTGAAATTGGCCATCTGCTCCATGAGATAGTGGTCCTGGAGCAAAATCGGACCGTCGGGTCCAACGGTTAAGGAGTGCTCGTCGCTGGAGACCGGAATACCGGCGTCATTGGTTGTCGGCTTGCGGGTGTCATTGGTCATGAAACGTCCTCCTGTAATGCAATTATACGGTCATGTTTGCGCGTTATTCACGGAACTTTGAAGTATATAATTCACAAAAAGGGCGGCTTTGATCAAGCACGATTTTCGGCATTCGCCTGTTCGAGTCCGAACCCGGCATTGCCCCAAGCGCCAATGCCCCCGGCTAGACTGTGCACATGCGTGAATCCGTCCTGCTTGAGTTGGCTGGCCACAATATTGGAGCGGTATCCGGAACCGCAGATAAGAATGATCTCCTTGTCCTTAGGTTCCTGTAATGAGGATTCCAGAATGGTGGTCATGGGCACGTGCTTGGAAGCGGGTACAAACCCAGCGGCAAGTTCCTCTGGCGTGCGCACATCCACGATGGAGCCGATATCCTGCTGCTCCATTTTGGTCTTGAGTTCGTGCACCGAGATGGGCGAGAGACTATTGATGGGCATGCCGTGGGCGATCCAGGCGGACATACCACCTGCGAGGTAGCCGAGGATGTTATCATACCCGATACGGTGCAACTCCACGGTCATTTGGTCGTATCTGGCCTTATCCTCAACAACGAGAAGGATGTCCGAGTGGGGGTCGACAACCATGCCAATCCAATTGGCCATTTGCTTTTCAAATCCAATGTTGATGCTACCAGGGATGTGGAAGCCACCGAACGCCCCGGTGTCGCGGGTATCAATGATGGTCACGTTGGGGTTGGCGTCGAGCACTGCCTGAAAACGGTCCGGATTCAAGGCCCGCTCCAAGGGACAACGCTCAAGGAGCGGAGGACCTTTGCGATTGGTTTCGATAATGTGGCTGAAACTTTTCGGCCGCACCGGGAAATCGCCGGCCATATCCTGTTCAAAGCTGGAAAAATCTGGATAATTCAGGGCCGATTGCGTCCGTCGCTCATACCCCAGGGTGCTGGAGGCCTTGGAGCTCAAGCCCTTGCCACACAACGATCCTTGGCCGTGGGCGGGGTAGACCTCAAGGGAGTCCGGTAAATTGCCCAATGTATTGTACAATGAATCGTAAAGATTGTGGATCTGTTCTTCTAGAGTTTCCGCTCCGGCCAGATCCGGCCGACCCACGGCGCCCACGAAAAGCAAATCCCCGGTTAGCACCATCCAAGGCTCTTCGGAGCGTTGCAAATCTGAAACCAATAGCGAGAGGGCATGCGGGGTATGCCCTGGTGTGGCAACGACTTCCAAACGTACGGAACCGAATTCGAGGCGCTGGCCTTCCTTAAGCAGGGTATGTTCGTATTCAACGGGCGAGCCCTCGAAAATACAGATGTCAGCACCGGTTTGGGCCTGCAAATCCTGCTGGCCGCTAACATGGTCGGCGTGGATATGGGTCTCAATGATATGGGTTATCTGCATCCCCTCATTACGAGAAATATCCAAATAATCCTGGATGTCGCGCTTGGGATCTACCACAACCATCTGCCGCGCGGCCGGGCAACCGATGATGTAGGAATTGCATCCAAGCCCGGGCACGGTGATTTGCTGAAAATACATAAAAGAGCTCCTATTTTTGGGTTCGCTTGTATTGATAATGGTTATTAATACCAATGACAAAAGTCAATACCCATACTCCCACTTTAAAACGTTGCCCAGACCTCTCATATTGGTGTAGTCTTAGCATAAATGGGATTAATCATTGAAAATAGAGTATTCTCCATACCATACCTATTTGGGAGTCACATTGCTACAGACATGATCCCAATTCTTTTTGGGCAAACCCGTTGAAATAAGGTATGTATCTGTTCAGTCAACACGCAAGCGTCAACATACTGATTTTGCTAACTTAAATTGTGCGGCTTAAATAGAGTCCTCACTATAATCGGGTCAAATGTATGTATCAAATCTCCCGTCGTCTTTTTCTACGATTCTGTGCTCTTACCGCAGCGAGCGGCTCGATTGGGCATACCGCTTTCGGCTGGAGCACGGAACAGACAGCTTTTCAGGAGGAGACATCCATGCCAGTACCCCCAACCATCGGGCTGGCCCTCGGCGCCGGCGGCGCCAGCGGATTGGCGCATATCCAGATGTTGGAAGCCTTTGACGAACTCGGAGTGCGCCCCCACGCAATCGCCGGCAGCAGTATCGGGGCTATTATGGGCGCCCTCTATGCCTCCGGCCGCTCCGCTCGAGAAATAAAGGCAATCGTCAGCGATCTCATGGTTCGCGAAAAAGACAGTTGGAAAGATATTTTTGTCAACAAGGATATCTTCCAATGGATGCAATTTTTGGATCCCGAGATAGGACAAGGCGGGTTGGTCAGCAGCGATGCCTTCCTGAGCTTCCTTTTCGAACATATCAGTGTGGAAACATTTGAAGAGTTGGCCATTCCCTTGAAAGTGGTGGCTACGGATTTTTGGCAGCGCGAGGCGGTGGTTTTTGACCGCGGACCACTGCGTTCAGCAGTGCAGGGGAGTATGGCCTTACCCGGCCT
>JBNJGM010000084.1:0-6958 GCA_051747685.1 Thermodesulfobacteriota bacterium
GTTGCCGGGCCGCAGCCAACCGTTCGGCCTCTTCCGCCTCCATACGCTGGGTGAGTTCCGTGTCGGGTTGCAAAATCAAGGTGCTGCGGTGGGGATTGTCCAACAAATAGCGCCGGATGCACTCTTCAAAAACCGGCTTGCCGCTGGCCAACTCGTCCCTGAGGCTTTGCAGGGGGGCCTCGAATTGCAACAGGGCCAAGGGATCTTTGTCATGCAGCCACGTGCTCAAACTGCGGATCATGACCAAGAGACCGCGGGGCAGGCTTCCGGTATTGTTTTCCCGCAACTCGAACTCAACAGTATTCAAGCCAGCTTGCACGGCCTCGGGGTCCAGCCCCTCGTCAACCAAACGCTGCAAAGTCTGCAGGAGCAACCGCTCCACATCCTCGGCCTTGTCCGGGGATATGCCCTTCAAGCCAGTGGAGAAAAACATTTGCTTCAGATCCTCCTCCAACCCCACACCGGCAATATCTTCGCCGTAGCCGGAATCCAAAAGCGCTTGGCGCAAGGGGGCTCCTGGCGCGCCCAATAAAATATCTTCCAGAACCTGCAGAGTCAGGTTGGCTTTGACATCGTCCACAGCCCCCAACAGCCAGTTGACCGTGAGCATCGTTTTGTTGTCCGAATCTGGGCCCGCGGCATACACCCGCTCTTCGCGCTTCGGTGCCTGCCAATACGCCTGATCGCCGACTGAAGAGTCGACCTGCTGGGCCGAAAACTCCTGCAAGGCCGCGTCAATGAGACGCAGGCGCTCCTCGGGGTCGTCGTCGCCGTAAAAAAAGATGCGCGCATTGGAAGGATGGTAATAGGTGCGGTGGAAATCCAGAAATTGCTCAAACGTAAGTTCTGGGATCTGGGAGGGATTGCCCCCGGAATCCAAGCCGTAGGTCGTGTCCGGGAACAGGGTCTGCTGGGAGTACTCCGAGAGCAGGCCGTCCGGCGAGGAATAGGCCCCCTTCATCTCGTTATAGACCACGCCTTTAAGCCGCAGGGTGTCTTCTGGGGACTCCAGTTCGTAATGCCAGCCCTCTTGGCGGAAAATATTTTCGGTCAGCCGTGGATGGAAGACCGCGTCCAAATACACGTCGATCAGGTTGTAAAAATCCTGAGTATTTTGGCTGGCCACGGGATAGCAGGTCTTGTCCGGAAAGGTCATGGCGTTGAGAAAGGTCTGCAGGGACCCTTTGAGCAACTCCACAAACGGCTCCTTGAGCGGATATTTCCGGGAACCACACAACACCGAATGTTCCAGAATATGGGCCACCCCGGTGGAGTCGTTGGGCGGAGTGCGGAAACTGATGCCGAACACCTTGTTCGTGTCCTGGTTTTCCACGGACAACACTTCCGCCCCGGTTCGATCATGGCGATACAGGCGGCATTGACTCCGGATTTCATCCACATAGGTATCTTGCAGGCAGGTAAATCCTGTAGGGTTCATAAACGTTCCTTTACGCTTTATGTGATCAAAAATGCCTGGCGGGCATGGCCCGGGCCGAGGCGGTGCACGAAATTGTTCCACAAGTGTAGCTGCTTTGGCCGGCAAGCGCAAAGACCGATGCAAGGCGCCCATTGATAAAGGCGGCACGCCTGAGCGCACCGCCTTTCTTCCATCTCTTGGGCCGAACCGCCACCCCCAAGGTCACGCTTCCCAGATCTGTTGCCCCTCTAAAACCGTACCGTCGGGCACGACCACTTGGTGTGCACCGCGATTTTCCAAAACCACCTCACCGCGACAGACAACGTCGGCACCGAAAGCGATATCCCCGCGGATGGTCAACGAGGAACACTCCAACAACGATGGCGCTCCGTATTGAAAACGGCTCTTCAACTGGTCGATATTCTTGTAATAGGTGGAGTCGAGGGTGATGATGATAGTTTCCAGCTGGCGCCGGGGATTGGGGACAATACGACAGTCTTCGGTAAAAATATAGCAATCTGACCACACAGCTAACAAGTCGTTTGTCTTTTTCACCGGGATAAACCGATCCCGGCTGACTTGAACGCCCAAGGACCCGGAAAATGCCGCCACAGCAGCACCCATCGCGGTCTCGATCTGGTACACCGGGGTTGAATCCGCATCGCGGGGATTGACGGTCTTTGGATTGACGATAATAGGGAGCTTGGGGAAGCCGTTGGCATCGATAAAATCACGTAATTGCTGTAAATCAATCCAGATATTGTTGGTATTGAAATACTTGTACCGTTGCACGTCCTGAAAAGCGTCCAATTCCTCGTCCGGGCATTGAGCGATCTCGCGTAAAATCAACCGCCCATCGACATGACGCGCCAGATGCCCCCCCTTGGTATCCGCGGCTGTCCGACGACAGACCTCAATCATAAACGGGGCACCGCTTTCGGCCAAGACCCCTAATAAACGCGAGTCAACCACGGCGCCCAAATTGTCTGAGTTGGAGACAAAGGCATACCGATACCCGTCGCTTAAAAGCTGATTTAAAAGCCCCGAGGTCTCCAACGCGGCGTAGACATCCCCATGACCTGGGGGATTCCATTCCAGTTCAGGATCCTCGGGGTAGCGCACCGGTTCCAAGGTATCCTGCCGAATCTTGGGAAATTTGTGCTGCACAAAGGAGAACACATCCTGCCCCACACGCACGCCTTGCTCTTGGAGGTAGCTCACTGTCTCTTTGTGGGTGGCAAAACTGTCCATCAGGGCTAGGGGAATGGAGTACTGTACATTGCCTTCACAGCCATTGCACTGCATAACGATAACATCCAAAAAATTGCGTCCCTGCTTCACTTCCACCAAAGATTTCGCATAGGACATGCCCATACTGGTACCCAAACCGCCATTGAGTTTGATCATCACTGTTTTGGGCAACAGTTCCCGCCCCTGGGCACCGGTCGCTTCGGTGATCGCCTCCTGATGGAGTAAATCGTTTGCTTGATCAAGCGGACGTATTTCGTCTTCCGAAAGTTTGCCGGTATAGCCTGAGGCAAGTTGGTGATAATAATCCTGAAACACATCGATCAGTTCAGGACGCAGTCCGGCATTGTGCATCTTTGCGGCAAAAGACCGAAAATCAGCGGTGTCAGGCATAGGCTCTCCCCATAGATTGCGTATTCAACTCTTTTTTAAGAATAGTAGCTAATATACCCAGGCGGTGCAAGAAAAACCGTGCCGAATCGATTGAAATAAAGGGGGACAGTATGTATCTGCCGCAGCACCGGGAGGTTACCGCCCGAGCGGCACCAAGGCATCCCCACCCCCCTTGCTTTTCCTGCGCTCTTCCAGCTACATAAGATCCCGGCCTAGGATCTCCTCACAGGGAAGCAAGCGCGTATTCACAGCCAAATACATGCTTGCCGCGTAGCGTTCGCCCCCTTTACAGGAAACCGCCGACTCGAACACCTCGAAAGGAGGACCTCATGCGCTGTGTCCAATTCTGTCTTTTACTTCTCTTCGTACTCTCCCTGCCCGTGGTCGGGCAGGCCCAGTCCAACGCCACGCAAAGCCCGACGCAAAATCCTCCCAAACCCGTCAACGCCACGCAAATCAAACAATCCGAAGCCTCCGGCTTCCCCATCCAGGTCATACACAACGACACCGACCATCTCGGTATTGAGCTTGCCTACAATATGCGCGACGCCTTTAATCGTTCCAGCCTGTTCGAACTCACGGACAGCACTAAGGAGCGCATCAAACTTCGTATCACCACCAAAGAAGAATTTGCCGATCGCCCCTACATGAGTTCCGTCTACACGTTGATTTGGACATTTTCCTATGGAGAAGATGTTTTAGACACCTATTTGGACACCGAAACCGGATTCGTCGACGCCCTATCCGTAGACTCCCTGGCCAAGATCCTCGTGGCTCAAAGCCACGACGTGGCCAGAGAATATGCATATTTATTTGAAGACGATTAACACTATCGGGACACACCGTGCACCACACGCCCCCCTGCCGGGGCAACCGGGTTACACCCAATCAACAGGTCTATGGTGAAGCCGCGAGGCTACTCGATAATGCCGCAACTTTGCGCATCAGATGGAAGGGCGAATGATCATTGGCCACGTATCTGGCGGCGTCTTGGTAAAGAACCCTAGCGGCCCTGTGAGCCAGACCCCGACCTGGGGCTTCGTTGTCTGGGCCACTACCCTTCGCCCTGCTCTTCGTCCTGGATTTCGCTGGCCTGGCGCTGTAATTCTTGGCCGCGCTTTGTAAGCTGCTCGCCATAGGCGCGTAAGGTCTGGCCCAGGGATTGTAAAACCGCGTTTTCGGCTAAGCCATCGGCCCGACGACGCTGGATCCATTGGCCCATATACAATAGTTCGCTCTCCCGCATCCGTTCCTGCAACTCGCCTTGATGCAAGGCATCGATCAAGTCCCGGCGTACGGACTCGCGTTCGGCAATCGCCCCCTTATAGGCCGCCCCGGCTTGCTCCAATTCCTGACTCAGCCCACCCAGGTCTGCGGTTGCGTTGGATTGTCGCGCTCGCTCATAGCGGGCGCTGACCTGGTCCAAGTCAAAATTGGCCTGATACACGGCTTGCTCTGCCGCTTGGAATCGCTGCACCCTGTCAAACAAATTCGGGTTTTCGGCAAACATAGCTACCACCTGTCCCCACTGCCGCACCCGCTGCCCTAGGCGCTGCAGCATATCCCCAACCTCTTCGCGATTGAGCGTTCGCCGCACGGGCTCCTCCTGTGGGGCGTTAAAGCGCTTTTCCGTCTCTAGACCGCGCTCCACCAACGCCTCGATAAACCGCTCACCAAGTACTCGGTGTACCGTCCGAAACACATGGGGCTGAAACACGGTTTCCAAAATTTCGTCCCGCCCATCGCGCACGGAATCGCTGCTGTAGGTCACGCCTTTGAGATCAATGCCGTAATGCGTGTTCACTGCCTTAAACGTCAGCGCCAATGTTGGTGTCTGGCCCCCTTCCACAGCCTCGGCCGGAACATACTGCCCAATTATAAACTGGGCCGCAGATTCCAAAAATCCCGATTCCAGCCGATTGAGTATCTCCGGTGTATCCGAGGCCTGCTGTTCTGGGGATTCGGAAGAGGGCGCCGAGGCATTACCTGGGAGTGGAGCCGTTGCGTTAACCTGGATTCGACTCGCATTATCTACAGGGGCCTTGTGTTGATACCCGGTATCCTCTGGGTCAGCAGATGACCGGAGCAAAAACCATATCCCCGCCGCAAAAAGAGCAGCCGCTACGAGACCGACCAACGTGACCAGACCCCATTTCCTCGGAAAAATACCCATGCGCCTCTCCTTGGCTCCTCACCCCACGCGCTCCGCCCCGGCCCCCTGAACGTAGCTCGTTGAGAGGGCCGAGAAGCCGTTTTGACGGATTGTTTGCGTTTGTACATCCGAACAGAGCGCATATCTGGCCCGGTGACGGATTTTGATTCAATAATACCGCTTCACTACTCTCGATTTTCTAATCACGTCAAGGCGGGAACCGATTGCCTTTTCCGAACGGGTTGCGTATTTTTGGCGTTTGCAAGGCTAAACTCACAACCACTCGCCTCACCACGATTGACGCTTTTTTGTATTTTCCACAACGTGCGGCAGACGCCGCAAGGAGGTCAGTATATGCTTCCGAAGAACCTATTGTACACGCGCTCCCACGAATGGGTCCGCCCCGAAGAGGGCCGGATCACAATGGGCATAACCCATTTTGCCCAAGAACAGCTTGGGGACCTGACGTTTGTCGAACTCCCAGAACCCGGCGATCATGTCGAAGCAGGGCAGGAAATCGGAACGGTAGAATCCGTCAAAGCGGCCAGTGAGGTGTATGCCCCGGTTAGCGGAGAAATCGCGGAGATCAACGAAGAACTGGAAGACGCCCCGGAAAAGGTCAATGCCGACCCCTACGGCGAGGGCTGGTTGGTACGCATCACCACCGAGGCCAAATTGGACGATTTGATGGACGCCACAGCCTACAGCACATATCTCCACGAGCAGGCGTAATACGGCCCGGCAGGCCGGGAAAACTGTCAGGCTCCACTGATAACACCGCAAACCGCGTACCCGCCGTACATTACTCCCAGAAACGACAAGGGACGAACAGCAACGGCCTGTAAGGGAGCTTTTATGCCGTACGTGCCACATACATCTGCCGAGCAACAGACCATGCTGGAAACCATCGGCGTCGCCAGCATAGAGGATCTTTTCGCCCCCATTGACGCCTCCCTGCGCCCGTCCACTTTTGATCTTCCCGACGGGCAAAGCGAAATGGCTGTCACCCGTCGCCTAGAGGAACTGGCGGCTCGCAACTCCATCCACCTCCACCACTTCCTGGGCGCGGGATTCTACGACCACGCCGTGCCCGCCGCAGTGAATGCCCTGGCCGGGCGCGGCGAATTCTACACCGCCTATACCCCCTACCAGCCCGAGGCCTCCCAAGGAATCCTGCAGGCATTTTTCGAATTCCAAACCGCCATCGCCCGACTCTTTGAACTGGATTTCGCCAATGCGTCCCTCTACGACGGCGGGACCGCCCTCTACGAAGCGGTCATGACCGCAGTACGGGTCACCAAACGGCGCAAAATCGTGGTCTCTGAGGCGGTCAACCCCATCTACCGCTCCATGCTCGACTGCTACACCTCGAATCTCCAACTCGAGTTGGTCACTGTGCCACAACGCCAGGGACAAACCGACCTGGAGGGGCTCCGCGCGGCCATTGACGACCAGACCGCGGCCATAATCGTACAAAACCCGAATTTTTTCGGGGCTATTACCGATTTTAGCGGCCTCTTTGCCACAGCCCGAGAACACAAAGCGTTGAGCATTCTCGCCGCGTACCCGTTACTGCAATCCGTGCTCAAAACCCCCGGAGCTATGGGGGCGGACATCGCTGTAGCCGAAGGGCAAAGCCTGGGACTGCCCCTAGCTTTTGGCGGACCCTATCTGGGCGTCTTTGCCTGCCGCAAAAAACTCGTCCGGCAAATGCCCGGGCGCGTGGTCGGACGGACCACGGATGCCGA
>JBNJGM010000085.1:0-6843 GCA_051747685.1 Thermodesulfobacteriota bacterium
AACCAATTCATCATCAGCCTGAAAGACACTTCCCTTTTGGTGGTTATCGGGGTGGGAGAATTGACCCGCAGCGGGCAAGAGGTCATCGCCGTAAATTTTCGCGCCTTTGAGATCTGGCTCACAGTGGCTATTATCTATCTGTGCATTACCATGGGCATTTCCAAATTCCTGCGCATCATCGAATCCAAATGGTTTACGCAGCGTCTGCCCCAGCAGTAAACACCACCGGGGAGTTGCATCCGGACCCGCGCCGGGCTAGATACTGGTGTTGCCCAAATGCCACCCGCGCGCCACGCGCTGTACTGCCCGGGCCCATCGCCAACGCTAGTCTTTTTACCTTCAACGTCTGGAGCAGGGAATGATCCATATAGAGCATCTGCACAAACATTTCGGCGAAACTGAGGTCCTGCACGATATATCCCTGGATATTCAGGCCGGGGAAGTGGTTGTGGTGGTCGGGCCGAGCGGATCGGGTAAATCCACGTTGCTGCGCTGTATCAACAAGCTTGAAGATATCAGCTCCGGGCGCGTTGTGGTTGACGCCCACGATTTGACCGACCCCAAAACCAATATCAATTATGTCCGCACCGAAGCCGGAATGGTCTTTCAGCAATTTAATCTCTTTCCGCACATGACCGTTTTGGAAAATGTAACCCTCGGCCCGGTCAAAGTTCGGGGGCTGGCCAAAGGTGAAGCAGAAACCTTAGGACTGGAAATTTTGGACAAAGTCGGCCTGCGGGACAAAGCGCGCAACTATCCGGAACAATTGTCCGGGGGGCAAATGCAGCGCGTGGCCATCGCACGTTCCCTGGCCTTGCGGCCCAAGGTAATGCTTTTCGACGAGCCCACCTCCGCATTGGATCCTGAACTCATCGGCGAAGTGCTGGACGTAATGAAGGCCTTGGCCCAAGAGGGAATGACCATGGTGGTTGTGACCCACGAAATGGGCTTTGCCAAAGAAGTGGCGGACCGGGTTATTTTTATGGACCAAGGCCAAATCATCGCCCAGGGCCCGCCCAGCACCTTTTTCAAGCAGATCACGAACGAGCGGCTGCGCACCTTTCTGAGTAAAGTCGTTAACCACTAACGTATGCAGCTCGCACTCACTGCCCTGGCCGGACGAATCACCCTCTTGGGGGTGGAACGCATTGTGGTCAAACAATTAGGGCTCTCAGGGGACAGCCTTAGCGCCACGTTCCTCTTTTTCGCCCTCGGAGCACTGCCGCTGCTCCCCTTTGCCGTGGCCTTCGATACGGTGCGCTTTGCCTATATTCCCATTGCGTGCCTGAGTAGTTTGTTCTACGCCGTGGCCTTTGTCTGCTACGTTACCGCTCTGCGCTTGGGCGAGGCCTCCTTGGTGAGTCCGCTGTACAATTTTAACATCTTTTTTCTCGCCCTCATGGCCGGGATCTTTCTCGGCGAACCTTTCACCGGCAGCAAGCTTCTAGCCCTTGTGCTGCTTGTCTACGGCGCCTCGTTTCTCAACCGGCAGCACACGATTTGGGCCTCGCTGGGCGCATTGCTCAAAGACCGTGCCTGTCAGATCATGATCGCCGGATCTATGCTCATTGCTGTAGGACGGGTCATTGATACAGCAGCTATGCACACCGCGTCCCCATTGGGCTACGCCTTTGTACTGTATACCTGTATTAGTCTGTATCTTTGGCTCTGCATCCTCTGGCGCGGCGAGTGGGACAACGTGGTCCGCTTATTGCGAAACGCCCCCGGGCTTTCGGTTTTAAGCGGGGCCATCAACGGATTTTCGTATCTTTTTTTGCTCATCGCCCTGACCCGGATCGATGTCAGCATAGCCGAGCCGGTGTCCATGCTGGGCATGGTGGTCACCCTCTTGCTTGCTCGCTGGCTTTTACAAGAACCGATCCGGGAACGTTTGATTGGCGTGGCTATCATGATCGCAGCGGCCTGGCTGCTTCTCGGGGTTTCCTAAATGCCTAAAAAACGCCTTTACAGCCACTGTTTTCGCCTGTGTGCAGAATAGCAATGTCCCCCTGAAACCGGTGTGCCAATCCCGAATTATTTTCTCGGTCTGCATAGATAGCAGAGGTGTTTATCCTGTAGGCAACCACCTCCAACAACCGGTGGTACACAACCAACACCATTCTTTCATCTGGGCGCTGAAAGAATTAAAAACCGTGGTCAACATCCCGGAATTAAATTTTGGATATAATTTTCACGGATTCAGAGTACCCTCTGCCGAGAAACACACAACTGCTGTCACAGTCCAAAACGCCAGAGCCCCACGCGACCCATAGGGATAGTCACACTCATGCCATTTGAAAACAGCCTTTCGGGCCTAAGCAAAAGAGATACAGGGTATGCGATTCTCCAAACAGCAGATCATCCTCGCGCTTATCATCATTGTTTTAGTCGGAGCAGTCTCGATCATCGCCAGAGAATATACCAACATCTGGCTCATTCTTGTACTTTGCTTCTTCCTTTTTTGTTTTCTAGATGCAGTATGCAACGTAGTGCAAGGGTGGCGCGCCAAGCGCAAAACTAAAGACCAACAATGAGGCTCGGGCCTTCGGCGCCCATTTGGTAAGATTTCCCCAAACCAAGAGAGAGTGCCCGCTTATGGGTCTTTATTTCCTTACCCACCGCTTGGCCCGGACCACTATTGGGCTGGCTGTTTGCTGCCTCCTGCTCGGGGGCGGCGTGGCACTGGCCCAGCCAGACACCCCGTCGCCTGACCCAGATACACCGTGGCAGGTTGAAGCCGATACCTTAAGCGCTGACCAGGACGTGGAACTGCTTGAGGCCTGGGGAGATGTAACGCTGCACAAAGGGGAAAATTATCTTCAAGCCGATTATGTGCGCTATTATTGGAGCACGAATTGGGTCTACCTACGCGGCAATGTGCAGGGGAATTGGGGCGGGGACCACCTTCAGGCGGAAGAGGCCGAATTCGACCTCCAATCCAAAGTGGGTTGGTTGCGCAACGGGACCATATTTATCCAAGACCCGCATATGTATTTTGAAGGACGGGTACTGCGCAAAACCGGAACCAACACCTACGCCTTTGAAGACGCCAAAGTCACGGCCTGCGATGGAGACCGGCCAGCTTGGTCCATCCGCTCGGCCAGCGGCGAAGTCACGGTGGATGGATACGCACGCCTCTGGCATCCCCAATTCCAGGTCAAAGACCAGTCCCTGATGTATGCCCCCTACATGACCATCCCAGTCAAAACAAAACGCCAAAGCGGTTTTCTCTGGCCAGACGTGACGTTTGGCTCCGAACATGGCGCTGGGTTCAACCTGCCCTATTACTGGGCCATCGACGACGAGCAGGACGCCACCTTTTACCTCAACCCGATGGACAAAACAGGGGTGCGCACCGGTGTCGAATACCGCCACACCCCGGATTTACAGAGCAAAGGATTATGGAAGGCGGATTGGCTCTACGACCGCAAAACCGCCACGAGCGCTTCAGAAACAGAATTTGAAAATGACGGCCTCTTGCGCCCGAATCACAACCGGTATTGGTTGCGCGGGAAATACGACGGGCGAACCTGGGGCAACGACCTCGAACTCAAAGTGGATCTCGACTACGTCTCTGACCAGGACTATCTCAATGAATTCGACCAAGGCCCCCTCGGATTCTCCACTACCCAGGACGAATTCCTGGAGACCTTTGGTCGCACAATTGACGACGAGGACGATCTCACCCGGGAGAACCGTCTCTATCTCTCCCGGAATTGGAAGAATTCGGGTTTGCGTATGCGCTTGGAGTATACACAAAACCTGGCCTATGCCAACGACAATGCCGACAGAGCCCTGAACCCCACCCTCCAGCGCTTGCCCCAAATCGAATACGACCGCTACCGTACTCCCCTCGGCTCCACCCCCTTGGAGTGGTCAGCGGAAAACGAAATGACCTATTTCTGGCGGCGTTACGGGACCACCGGCACCCGGATTGATACCAACCCCCAATTAACCCTGCCTCTGGAATCCGCCTACGGATCCCTTATCTCGAGCTTTGGCCTGCGGGAGACCATCTACGGCATCAATCGATTCGAAAATACCGATACGCAACAAAAAACCGACTCCACCTGGTTACACCGGACATTATGGGATTTCGATTCCTCCGCCAGCACTGAATTTGCCCGCGTTTTCGAACTCTCCTCCCCTCCTCGGCGCAATGCTCCCAACATGGCTACTGAAAAAAGATGGACCAAACTCAAACATGTAGTGCGCCCGGAACTCGAATATACCTACCGCCCCTATGTGGATCAGAGCGAATATCCGCATTTCGACAGTCTAGACCGTCTCGAGCCTCGCGATGAGTTGACCTACTCCTTGACCCAAGTGTTTACCCGCCGACAAGACAAACGCGTGCCCGAAGACAGCGCGCGCGATATCCCCCAGGCCTATACGATTGTGCCCGACTATGCCGAAATCGCCCGTTTGCGCATCGAACAAAGCTATGATTTTCGGGAAGCCACCCGGCAAGAAAAGCGCGACCGCTACCCACGCCGCCCCTTTTCGGATATCCTATTCGATCTGGAAACCCGGTTCACCCCCTGGCTGCGCCTGGACAACAAAACCTGGTTTTCCCCGTACATGGGAACTATAACCGAACATGAACACGTGCTGCGGGGCGCCTGGCCAGGCGTCGGCGAGGCCTTTTTCGGAATCGACTATTATAAACAATTAGACGACGACTACGCCCGACGCAACACTGACGCCCTGCGCACCCTGACGGCCGGGGGAACCCTCACGTTGATACCCAAATGGACCGCCGAGGTACGGTATGAAAAGGATCTGTACGATTCAGAATTGGTAGAACGCCAACTCGCCTTGCAATACCGCCACCAATGCTGGCAGGCTGAAACAATCCTGACCCAAACGGACGACGAAGATCGGGTGGAACTCCGGGTCACGTTAAAAGAACTGGGAACCTTCGGCCAATCGTTTCAAGCCTCGGAGGATGAGTGAGCGCACCAATTCGGGTCTTACCCCCTGCCTTGCAAAACCAGATCGCGGCCGGGGAAGTTGTGGAGCGCCCGGCCAACGTAGCCAAGGAATTGATTGAAAACAGCCTGGACGCCGGGGCCACACGTATCCACCTCAATGTGGAAAACGGCGGGCAAGGGCTGATCCAGGTCCAAGACAACGGCCACGGATTGGCTCCTGCGGATATTCCCTTGGCCCTGACGCGCCACGCCACAAGCAAACTCCACACTGCCGCAGATCTCGAGCGTATCGCGAGCCTGGGCTTTAGGGGCGAGGCCTTGCCCAGCATAGCCTCGGTTTCCCGCCTTTCAATGGCCTCTGCGCTTCCAGGGGCTTCAGCGGGTCATGGCGTGGACGTCGCCTTTGGAGAGATCACGACAGAGGGGCCGGTCGCCCTGCAGACCGGAACACGCATTCAAGTGCGGGATCTGTTCAGCAACACCCCGGCGCGGCTGAAATTCCTCAAAACCCAGGCCACGGAGACCCGGCGCTGCCAAGAGGTGCTGTTCAAACTCGCCCTGGCCCACTTAGACAAGGAATTCACCTTCTCTATCCAAGGACGGACCCAACTGCACTTGGTGCGCGATCAAAACCTGACCCAGCGCTTGGCCAGCATCTGGCCCCGCCAGATTGTGGACGGACTTTTCCCGGTTCAGGCCGAACGACACGGCCTGCGGGTAGAAGGGGTTCTGGGATCTCCCCACACGGCCCAGGGTCGGGCCCAGCGCATTCTTCTGTATATCAACGGCCGACCAGTGCAGGACACCATGTTACTCAAGGCCTTGCGCGAGGGGTACAAAGGCTCTTTGTTGAGCAAAGAATACCCCCAAGCGGTCCTCTTTCTCAATGTTCCCCTGGAGGAGGTGGATATCAATGTCCACCCGGCCAAATCTGAAGTCCGCTTCCGCGACGAGCGCTCCATTGCCGGTCTTCTCTGCACCGCGGTTCGAAACGCCCTGCACAGCACCACCACAGCGCCAGATGCTTCTGCGCCGGAGATCGAAACCCGACAACGGGGTGTGCCCGACCAGGTGAGCCCAAAATTCGGAACCTTTTACAACTACCTCCAAGACACAGAATCCCCGGGGCCGCGGCAGTCCCCGGCCTACCCGAACGCCGCCCTTTTACGCACAGCGGCCCAACCAAGCCATGAAGATCCCGGGGCCTACGAGAGCGGCCAAAACTCCGGCCCGGTATATTTAGGGCAGGTGGCTGGAACATACCTCGTACTTGATGACGGCCAGGGGCTGCTGCTGATAGACCAGCACGCGGCCCACGAACGGGTGCTGTTCAATGCCTTCCGGCAACACCACGGCGAAGTCGAAAAACAGCTTTTGGCCTTGCCTTTAGAGCTTTCCCTGCAACCCGGTGAAGTGGAACATTTCCAGGAGGTAGCTCCGAATTTGCGGGAGATGGGGTTTTCCTGTGAATTGGCGCAAACAACCCTGCTCTTAGTCCGGGCGATACCGGCGAGTTTGACCACAAATCAGGCCAAAGGCTTATTGCGAGATATTTTGGCAGGAAAAGAGCGCTCAGTGGACGCTATGCGGGTGGTGATGGCCTGCCGCAGCGCGATCAAAGCCGGTGACTTTCTGAGTCGGGAGGAGGCGCTGCAATTGCTGCAAGCGTGGGAACAGAGTCCAGAGCGCATGTATTGCCCCCACGGTCGCCCGGTGGCCGTGCGTTTTGCCCCGGGCGACCTGGAGCGCTTTTTCAAACGCCGCGAATAGGACAGGGGCCAGGGGTGTCCTCCCCTTGGCCCCAGTTTAAATACTCCAAATCGAAATCGGGATCGCTATCGGGATCGAAGAGATTTGGCGCTGGACAAGATGGAAAGCTGGAAGCGAAGGGATGAACTCGACCGGATGG
>JBNJGM010000086.1:0-6780 GCA_051747685.1 Thermodesulfobacteriota bacterium
AGAGCGTTGAGGCCATGCGGGGGCACCTCGCGATAGACAATAGCGGCCCCGGGATCGTTGTGTATATGCATCTGCCCTTTTCCCTGCCGTAGACCACCGGGGTGCAAGTGGCAGAGGGAAAGACACAAACGAATTGGTGGAAACGGAGCAGGCATGAAAAAACAGTATACGCGCCGCGGTCTTATGCAGGTTGGGCTGTCCGTGTTCGGCTGGGCTCTTGTGCGGCCTGGCTTGGGCTGGGCCCAATCGGAATCCGGTCAAGGAGTAAAGCAAAAAGAGCAGGTATTGACCGGGCTGCAGCAAAAGCTCGCCCTTGCGTTGCAGCATGAGCACGGGGCTATCGTCCAGTACACCAATCACGCCGGCAAATTGGCCGGTAAGCAATTCGAGGACCACGCCGAAACCATCCAGGCCATCGTGCACGACGAACAGGCCCATGCCCAGCGGTTGGTCCAATTGCTTTACGAGTCCGGCGTCGAGCCGACTGTGGCGGTGTGGCCGCCGCAGACCGCTGCAGCAGTGTCGGAGATGTTGCGCCAAGATATTGCTGCGGAGAAAGGCGCGATTTCTTTGTATGAAGAAATCCTCAACGAAGAAAATATGTCTCCGGGAATGCAGCGCAGTGTGCAGTGGATGCTGGAGCAGGAAATTCAGCACGAAAAGACGTTCAGCACCATACAACGCTCCCTGACGCAGGACTCGTAACTCCTCGAGTTTCTCCCAGGGTCCTGGGCGTCGGTGACGTCGCCGTAGAAGCATCCCAAATTTTTTTTCCGGGGGCGGCTAGAGTCCTCCCCGCACGCCCTGAATAGGACGCTATGCGAACACCATCGGTTAAAGTCAAACTCGCCTTTTGGTCTGTGCTATGCATTTTTGTGGTCATTATCGCCAGCCGGGTTTTTGGCGTGTATGAGACGTACTCTTTTTTTACCGCCCACCACAAACAAACCATTCGCTCACATATGGAATTGGCCACCAAGGCCTTGCAAACTCCCCTTCGAAACACGGATTACATCCAGTTGCGCGAGTATGCCCAACGGATTTCCCAGTTTTCAGGCATTACCGGGGTACGTATAACCGACAGCAATGATGCAGTTTTGATCGAGCAGGGCACATTTGATGGGCAAGAACTTGCAGTGCCGGTCCAAGAGGACCGCCCAGTGGGAACGATTGCGGTGAGTTTCTCCCAAGATCCCTTTTTGCGGGGGGTGACCCATATTTTCAGCATTGAAGCCATGGTGCTGGTGGGGCTATTATTGGCCACCTTTGGGGTGTTGTGGGGGTTGACCCGGTACTATCTCAATGACCTCAGCGCTTTGACGGTTCTGATCCGCGATGATCCCGAGCCTTCCGGGCGGGAATATCCCGGGGCAGCGCGCCGTGACGAGGTGGGGCTTTTGGCCGCAACCTTGCGCGATCGGGACCGGGATATTGCTGCCTACCAGCACGAGTTGGAGGCGTATAAAAAGGAACTCGAGAATAAAGTCGAGAAGCGTACGCAAGAGTTGCGTCAGTCCAAACAACTCAGCGAGACCATCTTAAACAGCATCCCGGATGCCATTTCGTTGATGGAAGTGCAAAATTACACCATCCTGGACGTGAATACGCCTTTTACCGAGTTTTACGGCCTTGACAAACAGGAAGTCATAGGACGCACCTGTTATGATGTTCGCGCCAACAAGCATGCCGGATGTTCGGACGAAGAGCAGAAATGCCCTATAACGGCCTATTTCGAATACCAACGCCCAGTGGCCTACGAGCATGTGCTGCAGGCTCCGAACAACACCCAGCGCTATGTCGAGGTGTCTGCCTGGCCGGTGCAATATGAGACCGGTGTGGTGGAGCAAATGGTCCATGTGGAACGGGACATTACCGCGCAAAAGCGCATGGAAGAGCAGCGCAAACAAGTCGAACAGATCGTGCGCCATGATCTTAAGTCTCCAATCAACGGAATTTACGGCATGGCGCAATTATTGGAAATGCCGGAGGAGACCGACCCCCAAGAGCGCGCTGAATATATCCAGAATATCAAGGGCGCGGTGAATAAAATGCTGCACATGATCAATAATTCTATGGATTTGCAGCGTATGGCCGAGGGAACGTATTCCTTGCAGGCCGAACCGGTGGACCTCGTCTGGATGGTCACCGGGCTGCAAAACGATTGGCAGCATTTGGAGAAAAACAAATCCCTTCGGGTGGCCATGTATGTGGAGGACGAACCCCTGAGCACAGAGCACAGTCTGGTGATCCAGGGGGAAAAGACCAAATTGGAATCCATGTTTTCCAATTTGATGGTCAATGCCCTGGAAGCCTCCCCGACGCAGGAAACGATTACCGTGCGCATTTATAGGCAGGACCAGCGCGTTAGTATCCGGATCCACAATTGGGGCGTCATACCGGTGGACATCCAGGACCGCTTTTTTGAGCGCTACGTGACCGCGGGCAAGAACCACGGCACCGGTTTGGGCACCTACAGCGCCCGACTTGTGGCCCGAGCCCACGGGGGGGATATTTCGTTTACCACTTCTCCAGAGCAAGGTACGACGCTGATTGTGGATTTGCCGGTGTGAGGGGGATAATTGGTATTGGGGGATTGAGAGATTGAAGTATTCAGGTATTGGGGAATATAACGGAATGCCATCAATTTTTTACCGCCAAGGCAATATCTATGCAGACAGCACAGTCCACTGATACGGTAGCGGTCCCTTTGCTCCCGGTGATCCTTTGCGGCGGATCGGGGACGCGGCTGTGGCCCATGTCCCGCAAGCTCTACCCCAAGCAGCTTTTGCCCATGCTCGGGGGCGAGGAGACCCTGTTGCAATCCACACTGCGCCGGCTGGAAGCCTTGCCCGAGGCCCAGAACCCGCTGCTGCTGTGCAATGAGGCCCACCGCTTTATGGTCGCGGCCCAGGCCCAGGAGATCGGGTTCCAGCCCGAGCGCATCATTCTGGAGCCCGTGGCCCGGAACACGGCCCCGGCCATTGCGGTCGCGGCACTCACCGCCCGAGCCGCCGGAGAGGACCCGCTTTTGCTCGTGCTCCCGGCGGACCACCATATCGCTGACGTGGAGGCCTTTGCCCAGGCGGTCAACGCCGGGCGGCGAGCGGCACAAGACGGCGGACTCGTGACCTTTGGCATTGTTCCGGACAGCCCGGAGACCGGGTACGGGTATATCCGCATGGCGCTGCAAGGCGAGGAAGCGGGGGCCGTGCCAGTGTCGGAGTTTGTGGAAAAACCGGACCAAGCCACGGCCCAGGCCTATCTCGATTCCGGAAATTATGTGTGGAATAGCGGTATGTTCTTGCTCAAAGCCTCAGCGTATCTTGAGGAACTCGAGCGGCATAATGCGCAGATGCTGCAGGCCTGTCAAAAAGCCGTGGCCAAAAGCCAGAGCGACCTTGACTTTTTGCGCCTCGACACTGGGGCCTTTGCCACTGCTCCGGAGGACTCCATCGATTACGCGGTTATGGAGAAAACAAGCCAGGCCCTGGTGGTGCCGCTGTCCTGCGGCTGGAGCGATGTCGGTTCCTGGGCGGCGCTGCATGAAACCATGGACCAGGACGCTGACGGCAATGTCTTTGTCGGCGACGTCCAGGCCCGGGAGGTGCGCCGCAGTTATCTGCACTCCAATTCCCGGTTGGTGGCCGCCCTCGGGGTGGAAGATGTGGTCCTGGTGGAAACCAAGGACGCCATTTTAGTCGCCGCAATGGACCACGTGCAGGATATAAAGACCGTGGTTGCTGATTTACAAGCCCAGGGGCGGGAAGTGGTTACTACCCATAGTAAGGTTTTTCGGCCCTGGGGGCATTATGAAAGTATAGATACTGGGCCGCGGTATCAAGTCAAGCGGATCACTGTGTACCCCGGGCAGATCTTGTCCTTGCAGCGGCATTACCACCGTTCCGAGCATTGGGTGGTGGTCTCCGGGACCGCGAAGGTCAGTAAAGACGATACAGATATCCTGCTCACGGAGGACCAGTCCGTGTATCTGCCCCTCGGGGCGGTGCACCGGCTGGAAAATGTGGGCAAATTCAATCTGGAACTCATCGAGGTCCAGACCGGCAGTTACCTCGGCGAAGATGATATAGTGCGCCTGGAGGATGTCTACGGGCGGTTGCCGGGATAAGTGCCCCTTTCGGCCGGCGGTTTTTGGATAGTATTTGCGTTTTTGCCCATTGTCCGGAAACGACAGCCGTACGAGGGGAGTGTCAACCGTGTGGGTCGTCCACCGCTCCGATCCCCAAAAAACCAAGCTGGTAATGGCGATATTGGCCTTTGGGGAAAAACGGTGTAGCGTGGGAGCGAATAGAGAAGAATCCAGGAGCAGAGCCATGGAAACTAGGACCATATCGTTAGATCTGCCGGTTGGCGTGTTTTCAGCCTTGCGCAAGACGCCAGATGAAATGCAGAAGGATATACGGCTCCTTGCCGCTGTAAAGTGGTATGAATTGGGGCAGGTTTCGCAAGAAAAGGCAGCTGAGATAGCCGGTATGTGTCGGGAAGACTTTGTGTTTGCACTGAGCCGATTCAATGTTTCCCCGTTCCAATACACAACTGAAGAAATTCTGCATGAATCCGGATATGCATAATAAATTTGTCCTCAATGCTTCACCGCTCATTGTGCTGGGAAAGGCTGATCTATTGCGCACGATCGCCCCGTTGGCTTTTGAGTGGGTGATCCCCAATGGTGTTGTTGAAGAGATTGAAAAAAAGAGGCCTTTAAACCTGTATATTGTCGATCTACAAGCAGGTTCGAGTGTTGTTGTAGAAAGGTGTGCCCAAATACATTCCCACGTCGCAGCTTGGGATTTGGGACAGGGAGAAAGCGAGGTTTTGAGTATAGCACTTCAAAAGGGCGTATCTGGTACAGCAGTCCTTGATGATCTGCAAGCCAGAAAATGTGCAAAAATCCTTGAGACTGGATTGATTGGTTCAGTGGGATTGCTTCTTCTGGCAAAGCGGTGTGGATTGATTCAGGCTGTCAAGCCGGCGATGAACAAAATTATTGAGGCTGGCCTCTACATAAGCCCTGATGTATTGGCCAGTGTGTATAAACGGATCGGAGAATAGCCTGCCCTCTTCCGGGACAGGCGGGTTTTGGGGAGTGTCGTTTAGTTACCCATTGCCCGCCGGTCCTATTTTGAGTAGATATGCAATCCGCTGACTCCAGCGATCCCGGCACGGACGCAGAAAAAATACTCGGGCGGGAGCGCTTAAGGGCGGTTGAGAGGTAAGTTCCTGGAAACAATCACGATTATAAAGCGGTTGCCATAAACGTAATTTTACAATCATGTAGAATCGACTTGCCAGGCCGCGTGCTTCCCGTTAGTTTCCGGTACTTTTCTTCCACAAACCAAAGGAGAGGGAACAGTGCATATTCCACCGAAGAGCAACGACGTCTTAGGGACCGTCAACCGCGGCACGCCTTGCGAGAGCGGGCTGTGTACCCTGTGCCGGGCCGATTGCCAGGGCAAGTGCGAGATGTGGATGTCCAGCTTGGCCGGACGTAAGATGCTCTATCCGCGCGATTTCGGTATTGTTACCGCCGGCAGCGCGCGCACGACCCATGTCGGCGTGTCCTATTCTTCGCTGCGTATTCAAGGGTTTTGTTACGGCTCGGACGGGCTGGCTGAGGGCTTGAGCAGCGATCCCGACGATTGCGTGTTCCCCAATGTTGGGCTGGAGTCCCACTTCGGCCGTAAGAAAACGACCAAGGTCCGCCTGCCATTGATGACCGGCGCGTTGGGCTCGACGTTTATCGCTTCCAAATATTGGGATTCCTTTGCCACCGGCTGCGCCCTGACCGGGATTCCCATCGTCATCGGCGAGAACGTGGTCGGCGTGGACCGGGAGGCGGAATTCGCCAACGGCCGGATCACCAAGGCCCCGGAACTCGACCGGCGGATCAAATCCTATTTGCGGTATTACGACGGCTACGGGGCGATTATTGTCCAGTTGAACATCGAAGACGCCCGCAACGGGGTAGCCGAATACGTGGCCGAGCACTACGGCGATCAAGTGATCATTGAACTCAAGTGGGGCCAAGGCGCTAAAAATATCGGCGGGGAAATTGAGGTCAATTCCCTGGACTACGCCATTTTTCTGAAAGAGCGTGGCTATGTGGTGGACCCCGATCCGACCAAGCCCGGCGTCCAGGAGTCCTTTAAATCCGGCGGGATCCGCGCTTTTGCCCGGCATAGCCGTTTGGGATTCACGGATCTTTCCACGGCTGACGGGGTCAGCGAGGCGTTTATGGACGCTGTGGCTGAATTGCGCAAGTTGGGCTTTAGCCGCATCTCGCTTAAAACCGGCGCTTACGGCATGGAGGCCTTGGCCCTGGCTATGCGCTTGGCAACGGACGCGGAACTGGATTTGTTGACCATTGACGGGGCCGGCGGCGGCACTGGCATGAGTCCGTGGAATATGATGGAAAGCTGGGGCGTGCCGTCAGTGCTACTGCACGCCAAGGCCGTGGAATACGCCAAGATCCTGGCGGCGCAGGGCAAGCGCGTCGTGGACCTTTCGTTTGCCGGCGGCTTTGGCACAGAGGATCAGATCTATAAAGGATTGGCCCTTGGCGCACCGTACACCAAGCTCATCTGTATGGGCCGCGGTTTGATGATTCCGGGCTTTTTGGGTGCCAATATTGAAGGGGTGCTGCATCCGGAGCGTAAGGCCACGGTCCACGGACATTGGGACACCTTGCCCAAGGCTGTGGCGGACCGCGGGAACAGCGCGGCGGAGATTTTTGCCGGCTATTATGATCTTCAAGAAAAGGTC
>JBNJGM010000087.1:0-6260 GCA_051747685.1 Thermodesulfobacteriota bacterium
GAGCGAGTTTTTACCGGCCGAGGGGCAAAACCCGCAGCACCGCCCCCCACTTACCCCTTGTCTTTCCCCCACGGTCACGGTATGTGCGGGCGAAAGCTTCCCTAGTCTGCGGCCGGTATCTTTTTTGGCTGCGGACCCTTGACGGCTGGTCGCGAAATCCCGACCCGGACCGCCCGGCTGTGGATTCGTGTGTCCCTGCAATGTCCATATAACCAAGGAGACCGAATTGGACGAAAGCCCGGAGGGAAAATTATGGACGCTGGTCCGAAAGTTCTTCAGTGGTAAAACGGAAAACCCCATTGAAGATGTCATCCTCGAAGCCCGTACCGACGGCGAACTCGAGGCTTTCGAGGCCAGCATGCTCATCAATGTCTTGCGCATGGGTCGCAAGCAGGTGCGCGAAATTATGATCCCGCGCACGGATATCCAATGCGTCGAACTCAACGCCAGCATCCAAGATGTGGCCGAACTGATCATCGAACAGGGCCATTCCCGCATCCCTGTATACCGGGAAAATAAAGACCACATCGTGGGCATCACCCACGCCAAAGATCTCTTGCCCTACCTATTGCAGCATTGCGACACGCCTCCCGATCCCCTCTCGGCCATCATGCGGCCCCCATTTTTCATACCCGAAACCAAGAACGTCAAAAATATGATCGCCGAGTTCCAGGCCCAAAAGGTGCACATGGCCATCGCCCTCGACGAATACGGCGGCACCTCCGGCCTGGTCACCTTTGAAGATGTCCTTGAGGAGATTGTGGGCGAAATCGAAGACGAATACGACCTCCCCCGTCCCGAAGACATCCAATCTTTGGAGGACGGTCGGCACTTGGTTTCCGGGCGCACCAGCCTCAATGACCTCCAGGAGGAGACCGGAATCGCGTTAACCTCCGATCAAGTCGAGACCATCGGCGGTTTTGTCACCGAATTGGCCGGACGGGTCCCCATGAGCGGCGAAGAATTCGAATACCTCGGCCACAATTTCCGTATTGAAGAAGCCGACAGCAAGCAGGTCTATGCCGTGAGCATCCTGCCCGGCCCGGAAACAGACAATCACAACGAAAGCGACGGCGAAGAGCAGTGATTGGTACCGGTATTGCCTGTGCTGTGCTGGCTTGGCTCGGTTTTGCCAACCCCCTTTGGCACCTCCCCCTGGCCGGATTGGCCCTGCCCTTCGGGGTCGCCGCAATAGCCCAATTCGCGCCCAGCCCCCGCAGCGCCCTGAAAGCCGGCTGGATAAGCGGCCTGGTCTTCTTCACTCTTTCGCTGTATTGGGTGGCTTTGCCCGTGCACAATTTCGGCGGCCTGCCCTGGGTATTGGCCGTGCCCTGTCCCCTGCTGCTCGCCGCCTACCTCGCCCTTTTCCCCGGTCTGGTGGCCGGACTCCTCGCCTGGGCCCGGCCCCGCCTGCCCGCCCTTGGCTGGGTTCTGCTCGCCGGTGGCCTCTGGTTTTGTGCCGCCTGGATACGCGGTCGCTTTTTGACCGGCTTTCCCTGGCAAACCCTGCCGCAGGGTCTGGCCGCCTGGCCCATGGCCGTACAACCGGTCGCCTGGATCGGCAGCTACGGGTATGCCGGTCTGCTGGCCGCCATTGCCGCAGCAGCCGCCCTGCCCAAGCCGCGCTTCGTGCCGCAATGCGCGGCCGCCACGGCCCTGCTCGGCCTCGCCGCCTTCGGCATCTGGAGCCTGAACCAACCGCTGCGCCCCGAGGCCACCGCAGACATCAGCCTGGTGCAGGGCAATATCGATCAAGACCATAAATGGAGCCCGGACTACCAAAACGCCACCTTGCGCACCTATCTCCAGGCCAGTCGCCGCCAGGTCGAGACCAACGCCCCCCAACTCATCATCTGGCCGGAAACCGCCGTTCCCTTCTACCTCCAGGAGGCCACCTCCCTGAGCACCCGGGTCCACCGCTTTGTCCGTGAACAGGACACCGCCCTGCTCACTGGTTCGCCCGGGTACACCGGGGACAAGCAAGGCGGCTACGACCTGCACAACCGGGCCTATCTTTTGCGCCCCGAAAAAGATTCGCAAGTCTACGACAAGGTCCACCTCGTTCCCTTTGGGGAATATGTGCCCCTGGGAACCCTCTTCCCGTTTATCGAAAAATTGGCCCACGGGGCCGGCGATTTCCGCCCTGGCAGCCGCACCGCACCGCTGACCCAAGGCGATCTTGCCATAGGGCCGCTCATCTGCTACGAAACAATATTTCCGGAACTCAGCACCCGCCGCGTACGCGACGGGGCCAATCTGCTCGTGAACATCAGCAATGACGGCTGGTTCGGCCGCTCCCCAGCGCCCCGTCAACATCTGCACCAGGCCACTCTCCGCTGTGTAGAACAGGGCCGTAGCATGGTACGCAGCACCAACAGCGGCATTTCCGCGTTTATCAACCCCCGGGGCCGGATCTTAGAAACCAGTCCTTTGTTTCAGCGTTTGACCATGCACACGACCGAACTCCCTCTTATGCGCCAACGCACCCCGTACAGCCGCTTTACCGCCGCAGTGGAGGCCGGGATTGCCGGGCTCACGCTGCTCTTGCTTGTGGGCGGGGCTGTTTCCCCCCGTCGCGTCCGCCACCGGCGGTGGACCCTCCACTGACCTTCACACACTTCCACTGCCTCACCCCTGAGCATCGCTCGGCCGGTTGCCGACGCCGTGTATCGCCCCCTGCTGCCCTCTTGTCCCTCACGGAACACCTTGACGGGCCCGCTTCTAGGGCTTGGACACGGGCGAAAAGCTGGATAAGCGAATACGACAGGGTCCATACCCTCCATCCAACAACTCCTTGCAAACCGCTCCGCCACGTTACGGCGGTTATCCCCTGTATGTTACAATTATCCGATATCCGAAAAGAAAGTCTCCAATTACAGGACAAATTTGCATCCCTTTGGAGGCGCCTTTGACCTCCAAGGCCACCATGACCGTCTCAAAACCATAGAAGAAGAGTTGGCCAAGCCCGAAGCCTGGCAAAATCCAGACCAACTCACCCCCATTTTGCGCGAAAAAAGCCGGTTGAACGAGGAAATCAGCTCCTGGGAAACATTACGGGATCTGCATGAGGAACTCGAGGAATGGCTGGACATGGCCGAAGAAGACCCCAGTTCAGAGGTATTGCAGACCCTGGCGGAGACGAACGCCGCCCTGGCCGCCCAACTCAATACCGTCGAAATGGAGCTTTTGCTGGCCAAGCCCGAAGACAAGGGCAACGCCATTTTAGAAATCCACCCCGGCGCCGGGGGCACCGAGGCCCAGGACTGGGCTGAAATGCTTCTGCGGATGTACCTGCGCTGGTGCGAACGGCGGGAATTCACTGTCCGCGAACTCGATTTCCTGCCCGGTGAGGAGGCCGGCCTTAAAAGCGTGACCTTGCAGATCCAGGGCACCTTTGCCTACGGCCTGCTGCAGGCGGAAAAAGGCATCCACCGCCTGATCCGCATCTCCCCCTTTGACACTTCCGGCCGCCGTCACACCTCCTTCGCCTCAGTGGATGTCTATCCCGAGGCCGCCGAGGATATTGAAATCGAGGTCAATGATGAGGACATCCGTGTCGACGTGTTCCGTTCCAGCGGGCCCGGCGGCCAGAACGTGAATAAAACGAGTTCCGCCATTCGGATCACCCACTTTCCCTCCGGGATCGTGGTCCAGTGCCAAAACGAAAAATCCCAGCGGCGCAATAAAGAAACCGCGATGAAGATCCTCAAGTCCCGCCTCTACGACCAGGAGCGCAAAAAGCGCGACGCAGACAAACAGGCAGAGTACGAAGCCAAAGAGGCCATTGCCTGGGGCAGTCAGATCCGGACCTATACCCTGCAACCGTACCAATTGGTGAAAGACCACCGCACCAACACCGAAATCGGGGATGTGGAAAAGGTTTTGGAAGGGGAGATCGACGGTTTTCTGCGCAGCTACCTCTTATACCTGCACAGCAGCCACACCGCCTAAACCTGCGCCCTAATGCCCTGGCGCCCGGACCCGACCTACACGTTCACCCTCGCCTCGGCGGGGCACGGCAGGCAAAAAAACCGGTTACTGTGCGCAAATTTCGAACAAGTCCTTGACGTTACCTCACTCTTTTGATCAAGGTGTTCTGAAATATGTGGAAAAAGTGCCCAGTGTAGCCCGCAGCCTTTGCGCCAAAAAACGCCCGGGCTGGTCGCTCAAATGCTGAGGGCAAAACGGCCCACGAGTTTCCGGAGCCCAAACCTGCAGTTGCAAAGGGGGAACGAATGAACAAGAGTGAATTGGTTAAAACCCTGGCCGAGGCCCACAATTTAACGCAAGAAGAAGCCAAAGACATGGTCAACACCTTTTTCGACTCCATTAAAGAGGCCTTGGAACAGGGTGACCGGGTCGAAATCCGCGGCTTCGGCAGTTTTAAAATCAAACACTACGAAGGCTATAAAGGCCGCAACCCCAAAACCGGCGAAATCGTCGACGTACAGCCCAAGCGCTTACCGTTTTTCCGCGCCGGAAAAGGCCTCAAGGAGCATCTCAATAAATGACTTTTTCCCTCGGTCGGCTTTGGCTCCTGTCAGCGCTCTGCGGCCTGATGCTGGCCTGCTTCCCTGCGGCGGGGCCAAGTAGTGCTGCACAAGCCCGTCCTACACCGGTAATGACCCTGCTTTTAACGGCCAACACCTACGGCGCCCACTCCCCCTGCCCCACTTGAGGCGGCACAACCCTTGGCGGGCTGGCCCGGCGGGCCGGCTATTACAAACACGAGCGCGCAGCGGCAAAACAAACCCCCTTTTTCAGCATCGCCGGGCCCTATGAATTTGCCCGCCCCGGCACCACTGCTGCACCAGCCCGAGAAAGTATGTTAACCGCGGCCCACGAGCATATGGACTACGACCTTGGCATCCTGGCCCCAAAGGAAACCGACTCCCAGGCAAAGCCCCTGCCCGCTCCGTGGCGCCGGGTCGACGCCACCCCCCGGACGGTGGTCTTGGAGAAAAAGGGGGTCCGCTTGGGGGTGGTCCTTTTCCCCGAACACCCGGAAACACCCGAACGCGCGTTTAAGGCAATCTCCTCGCGCGCACAGCGACTGCACCGGACCTGCGATCTTGTTCTCGGCGTCAGTTCCTGGGGCAAACAGCTTGAACGTGAATTTTTGACCCAGGCCCCCGGGGCCGTGGACATCCTCCAGGGCAGTGG
This sequence comes from Thermodesulfobacteriota bacterium, assembly GCA_051747685.1. Taxonomy (GTDB): domain Bacteria; phylum Desulfobacterota; class Desulfovibrionia; order Desulfovibrionales; family Desulfohalobiaceae; genus Desulfohalobium. Next base: position 5,164 of record JBNJGM010000087.1, read on the forward strand.
CTCCGGCGGCCCATTGCCGTTCCGGCTCACCACAGGGGGCAAAACCGTTTGGGTCCGGCCCTACAGCAAAGGCAAGACCGTACAGCGACTGGATATCCTGGAACTGCCCCGCCAGACGCCGACCACCTGGAACAAAGGGCAGAACATTGCCCTGCGCCTGGTCTCCCTGAACGAGGACATGCCCGAAGACGCCACCGTGGCGAAGACATTGCAAGACGCTGGAGCGAAGCAGTAAGCACAAAACAGCGCCGCCATGCCCGTGGCCCTTTTTTTCTCCAACCCCGTTATTCCTAAGGACGGCTCATGCGCTCAGATTTCAGTCCCGCAACACCTATCTACAAAATGCAAGGCAGCGGCAATGACTTCATCCTGCTCGACAACCGTGTCAGCCAGGTTTCCCGAGAGGCCATGCCCACCTGGGCCCAGAACATCTGCCGCCGCGCTTTCGGCGCTGGCGCGGACGGGCTTATCTTGCTCGACACCGCCCCCGCCGGGAGCGAGGCGGATTATATCTGGCATTTCTATAACGCGGACGGCTCCCGAGCGGAGATGTGCGGCAACGGCTCCCGTTGCGCAGCGCGTCTGGCCTATGAACTCGAACTCGCCGGGGCCGAGCATGTCCTGGGCACCGACGCCGGACCGGTGCGGGCGGAAGTTTTGCCCGCCACGGACGAAGCCAAGGTCCAACTCACCGCCCCGGTGGACCTCAAGACCCATCTCCGCCTCACTGCGGCCGGCCAAGAGTTGACCGTACACCACGTGAACACAGGGGTGCCCCACCTCGTCCTGGTCGTCGAGGATATTCAGGCCGTGGATTTGGCCACCATCGCGCCAGCCCTGCGCTATCACGAAACATTTGCCCCGGCCGGGGCCAACGTCAATTTCATCCAGGTTCTCGGTCCTGAAGCAATCCGCCTGCGCACCTACGAACGCGGCGTGGAGGACGAAACCTACGCCTGCGGCACCGGCGCAGCCGCTGCGGTCTACATCGCCCACCACCTCGGGTTGTGCGGGCCGGCCGCCCAGGTGACCACCTCCGGCGCAGAAACCCTGACCATCAGCCAAGACAACGGGAGTATCTATCTCCAGGGAAAGGC
>JBNJGM010000088.1:0-6228 GCA_051747685.1 Thermodesulfobacteriota bacterium
TCCCAGGGGTGCATATAAAAAATATAGGCTGCCTCCCGCCGCAAAATCCGCGCCACCCCCCACTGAAACAGCCGTTCAGGGTAAAGCCGGAAATACCCTCCACCGGCCCAAGGCCACACCCGCCCCGCCCACCGCAGATTGCTTACCGGAAGTTCGAAAACCGTCGGAGAAACTTGAAACCCGGCTCCGCGCTGCGCCAGGGGGCGCACATCCAAATGGCCATAGCGTTTGTGTAGGGCAAAGGAATTGTAACTGGAATCGTACTGGTAGCCCGCTCGGTCCAGGGCCGGAAACAAGCCGGGACAAACGGAGAAACTCGGGGCGCGATATCCCCGCACCACTCCACCGCTCAGATCCTCCAAAAGCCCCTTGCTTCTTTGGAGATCCTGGACCAATGCCTTTTCCGAAAGCTCCGTGCACAACTCATGGGAATAACCGTGGGAGGCCAATTCATGCCCGCGGGATCGGATCTCCCGGACCAATTCCGGACAGCGCTTGGCGATCCAGCCCAAAACAAAGAAGGTGCCTCGAACCGCCGCACCGGTAGTGCCGACCATCCCATCTAGGATATTCAGGATACGGTGGGTGCTGTCCACAACCCGCAGTTCACACTCTGCCCATGTGCTAAAAGGATAGGCGGAACGGAGGTTTTGGACCTGAAACCAGTCCTCCACATCAAAGGTAGGGACAAAATATAGGGTGGTCTCAGCCACGGCTCCAGAACCACCCTCTGGTTCCCGCCGGATAGTATTCGCCCGATACGACATCATCCGCTCAACTCCGAGCCAGGGGTATGCGATTTAAAAGCCAGGCCGTGGCCAGCAGCAATCCCAACCCAAGACCAAAGACAACAAACCCGGAAAAATCGTGCATGAATCCATGGGCCATTTCAGGCCCAAAGTTCTGTGCTAAAACCGCGGTTGCCACCAGGCGGAGCACATTACAGGCCAACGCCACCGGAACCGCGGCAATAAAGAGCACCCACTTGCTCCAGACCCGCAGAGAGGACACAAACGCCACCAACGCGCTAAGGGCCAGCAGCGTCACTAACGAGCGCAGCCCGGAACAGGCCTCTACCACCTGCAAGGTAATATTGGGCAAAGTGATCACATTGCCTTCACGCAAAACCGAAAATCCCACCCCATCAAGGATGCTGACTGCGCTTTTGGACGCGAACAGGGCCAGAGGAAAGGCTATTGTATTCCAGATGATGGCTGGCAACGGGATCATGAAAATAAGGTAGCCGAGGGGTAAAATCACCAAAGCAGTGCGGGGCCAGCCCCATAAGGTCAATATTGTCCCGGCCAAGACCACGATCAGGGAAACGCCTTGGAGAAAATATTCACTGCCCACCCAAGCGATAAACAATTGGAGCAGGCCCAGTGCCACCAGAGCCATCCCCCATGGACAAGGCCGCACAGGGGTTAACCGGAGGGCCTCTTTGCGCGTCCAGACCATAAACCCGGCAATAAAGGGGACAAAATACCCGTGGGAATAATTCGGGTCGATGTCCCAATCGTGCAGCAATCGGGCTAGGACCGGAAAGTACAAGCCGCCTAGCGCCAGGCCGAGAACCAGCCACGGGCCGAAGGAGGTCAGACGTGAAACGCTCATGGGCCCGTCTCCCGTTGGGGAAAAAATTCCTGCAATTGGGGAATGAGCCTCTGGGCTACAGCCACTAGCGCTTGTGTTTCGCTCTGGGATCCCCCGGAATGCTGCAGGCTGACTAACCGAACAAACGCGCCGTCCGTACGGCCCAGAAAAATGGAATCCAGCACACGATACATCCGCTCGGCATATTCATTCGATATGACCCGGCCCCGCCCTTGGTACCAATAGAGCATAACTTGGCTTTTGCCGCCTTTTTGCAGCAGAGTGCGGTTGATGGTCCAGTCCGGCCCCTCCCCGACGCTAGGCACAGCAACCGTGGTGGTGGAAACGATTTCCCATCCCGAACCAGGCATGCAATTGAGCGGGGAATGGTACCCCTTGTTTTTGGCGAGGTAGGAAAAATAGCTCACATAAAGGTTGAGTGTGTTCGCTGCCTCGTCCTGGTAAGTACGCAGAACATAATCGTCCACATCAAGCACCTCCGCCACATTGCGGCGCAAGCTTTGCTCCTGGACCACCCTCCATGTGCCCAGACGCTGGGGAAGTTCCTCCAACGGCCGCTGCAAGGGCGTGGCATTTTGTCGGTCAAAGCTGTGCAGGGCCCAGGCCGTGCCAATGAAAAACAGACAAAGCACTGCTGTCAGCGCCCAGATCCGGCGTTCGAGCGGTGTACTCCGAAGAGAGGGCGAAATAGTGGCGCGCCCCATTACCACCGCCATCCCTTCGGCGTCATAGTCAGGGAAAGCATGATCCTGTTTTCCGTATACTCTTCGCCGTGCATATTGGAGTCCACCCTGCGATAGGTGTCCGAAAGGGCCAAAGAGAGCCATTCGTTAAGGGCGTGACTGACGCGCCCGCTCAGGGAATATATATCATCCCAACGCTCCGGGTCCGTATCTTTGTAATCCTTATGGGTGTACTGCCCCTTCAGGGAACTGTCCGTGTGCTTGGTCAGGGCGTACGTGAGCTGTGCACCAGCCTGGGTATAGAGAGTAAAGCCTAAATTTTCGCCGCCAAAATAGGTATTCTCATATCCGCTCCCGCCGAAGAGACGAAATGCGGTGCGTTTGTTCACATCCCAGTTTTGGCTGATATCCGCGTCCACACTCAGCCCTTTTTCCAGATCATTGTTCTCCTCATCCCGAAAATAATAGCCGACCCGCACACTGGCCGTGCCATCCCGGGCAAAGGTCCAATCCACACCCAGACCAGGATCATAGATAGTGTAATCGTCATCGTCGTCGTAATAATGCACCGCAGTATGGGCGTAGGAGACAAAGCCGGTCAGATGCCTGCTGAACAAATGCGAGAGCCGAACATCGCCGCTCCACTCGTCAAAGGTCTCGGTTTCCCCGGAGAAACTGCCTCTGGTATACCCCGCCATCACGGAAGTGCCCCATTGCTGGGCCATCCAATGCGACCAAGTAGTATTGACGCTGTGCCGGGTACTGTCCTCTTCATCGGAACCCTCGTCCCACGCCTGCCCCAGACTGTAGGTAACTCCCACGGAGTCGCGCTTGCCATAGGCATAATCCAGCCCCAATCGAAAATTATTGGTATATCGGATGTCTCGGCTTCTCCGGGTGGTGTCCTCGCTTTGCTCCGGCGGCAGGTCGCCCTCGCCCGATGCAAAATCCTCTTCAGAGCCACGGTACAATTCCTCTGTACGGATAAATTGGTCCGACAGGGTCAAGCGCAACCGTTTGGACAGGCTTTTGGAATACTCCCCGCGCACATTCTGACGCAATGTGTTGTCTTCGTCGTTTTTGGCATACAAACTCAAGGTGGGGGCGTAGACCACCGCTAAATCCGACGTACGCATAGTCCGGGCCAGCTTAAAACGCGGGGAGATAAGGGTAATAACATCTGACTCTTCGTCATCTTCTTCCAAGTTCACATTATTGGTGTATTCTGTGGACACGCGGAGTGAGGGGCTGAACTCTTTGATCGCCTGAGCCCGACAGCGTTGTACCACGGCTAAGTTGACAGCAAAGGAAACAGCCACAAGGGCTATCAAGACGCTCCGTAACGTGGGGACAAAGCCAAAGTGGAACATACCTGCCGTCCTTATAAAGAAAGCTCGTTGGGAAATATATATGCCATATGAGAGACAAGAGATTTAGATTTTTTACTGCTCTATGGACTGCGCGTTACTGAACGACTATAGTATCTCCGGGCTGGATAAGAATATTATCGTCACCCTGTTCCCCTTCGACAATGGCACTGTAATCCAATATGAGACGTTTTTCGTGTCCCTTTTCCCGGCGCAACAATAGAATCCTTTCTTTATCCGCCCATTCGCTAAACCCTCCGCCTAACGCCAAAGCCTGGAGCAGAGTCATCTTCCGCGCTAGAGGATATTCTCCGGTGGCGATCTCACCAATCATATAAAACGCCGCCCCTTGCCTATCCACAATCACTGTTACTTCCGGGCCTTCGACAAACTGGGACAACTCTTGAGTAACCACTTCAGCTAAACGCTCCGGGGTCCGCCCCTCCGCCTGGACGTCACCGATAAGATTCAAAGAAATGCGCCCATCCCGGCGCACAGTCACTGTACGGCTTAACTCCTCTTCCTTCCAAACCTGAATGTCGAGAACATCTCCAACATTAACCGTATATACACCCTCAAAATCTTCATCCTGAGCTATGCCGTATTGGGTCATAAAAAATACAAACCACAAGCCAACCATCAAAGCGAACAAGACATTCCACCGCAACGCGCTAACAAAAACCATTGCAACCTCCTTTTTTCCCTACCGGGCACCCTCATTGCTAAATAAAACTGTCTTTATGGTTTTTAGAACAATGAATAGGTCAAATAACAGTGATAGATGCTTGATATAAAAAAGATCATATTCCAATTTACGCAGGGCATCCTCTTCAGAAGCCCCATATCCGTAATTGACTTGGGCCCAACCAGTGATGCCCGGTTTTACCGTGTGTCGCTCGCCATAATAGGGGAGTCTTTTGTTCAACTGCTCGACAAACACAGGACGTTCCGGCCGCGGCCCAACAAAGCTCATTTCCCCCTTGAGCACGTTGAAAAACTGGGGGAGTTCATCCAAACGGAATTTGCGCATGACCCGACCCAACCGGGTAATGCGCGGATCCGATTCTGAGGCCCACACAGCCCCGCTTTGCTGCTCAGCGTCTTCACGCATGGTTCGAAATTTAATAACCTCAAAAGACGAGCTCCATTGCCCCACGCGCACCTGCCGGAAAAATACCGGGCCAGGGGGGAAGAGCTTGACCAGTGCGGCAAGAGCCACCATCAACGGGCCGGCCAACAAAAGACCAACTCCAGCCGCGCACACATCCAAAACCCGTTTGGCTCCGAGGATGACCCTATGGCGGTTAAAACCGTTAGTAAAAATAAGCCAGCTAGGGGGCGTTTGCGTTGCCACGATACGGCCGCTGAGCAACTCAAAGAACTGAACACCTTCATAAATTTCCACTCCCTGCATACGGCATTGGAGCAGAGCATCCACTGGGGATGCCTCGCGACGCTCTTCCAGAGCCACAACAACCTTGTTCACCCCTTTTTGACTAGCGACAGCACACAAATCATCCATGGTATCGTAGGCGGGGACATTGAGTGCCCGGGCCCACTGGGGAACACCGGTAGGAGTGAATACGCCCGCGAGGACAAATCCAACGTCTAGATTGCATTGGATATGGTCGCTGATCATCTCGGCCAAGGGGCCGGTACCAATAATAAAAAACGGCTCATTCCAAATCCGCTTTTGACACAAGACCTGGTACAAAAACCGCCAGGAAACCAAAAACAACACGAGCAGTATCAGTCCAACAAAAAAAATCTGTTCTTCAAGAATGACCTGTGGAAACAATGTATATATAAGTGCCAATACAAGACAGGTCACCCCGATCGCCTGGAGCAGGCGCAACCCCATATCCATAATACGGCGCGGAGCACTAAAATCATAAAGCCCCATATAGTACAGATTGATCTGGAGAATAAAAGCAATGACCACTATACGGAGCCACATATCTGCCCTGGCACTGTCGATTTCTGATTCGTGGGGCAAAATATTGGCGGCAATTAGAATTCCAGCAATTATTAGCGCCCCTTCACCCAAAAAGAAGATCATAGCGCGAATGGGGAAATATGTATTAAAAAATTTCAGCATGAATATGCCTTTGCGCTCTCATCCTTTAAACTGTCCCATGTGTTGTACAAAAGCAGTGTTTAAACTCCAATCCCAAAAAGCAGTAGCTGACGTTTGAATGCGACTTTATAACGTAGATTGATCAAAAATTCCCCAAAAGATCCAAAGAGGTTCAAGGTCGAAATGTCCATCTGAGTACGGAAAAATGTGAACGCTTTGCCGCAGTACATACCTTGGAAAATTTCGATGAGGAATGAATATGCCTGCTCCAAAATCACTATTTAGCAGGATGTTCGTTATCGCTCCCCTCATGAGAGCCGTATCCATAGCCATAACCATAGCCGTAAGAGTCATTATTCTTGTTTCGGAAGGCATAATACTTTTTGGAAACTTCATGGCCGTTGAAGACCACCCCCAGAAAATGCTTTTTGGGTATACGCTCCTGAGCCGACTTGATAATCTCCCGCGGTGTCCGGGCTTTGCGCAC
>JBNJGM010000089.1:0-2293 GCA_051747685.1 Thermodesulfobacteriota bacterium
GCGTTCGCCCACAAAGGTGGCATCCATGTCAGCGCTGTTCGGCGCAATCCACGCACCTATGAGCATATTGAACCGGAAACCGTGGGCAACAAGCAACGCATCCTGCTCTCGGACCTTGCCGGGCAGAGCAATATCCTCTTCAAGGCCAAGCAATACGGCTACCATCTCGACAAAAACGATCCCTTTGTTCTGGAACTGCTCTCGCAAATCAAAGAACGAGAGAGTAACGGGTATGAATACTCCGCTGCCGAGGCCTCTTTTGAACTGCTCTTAAACAGGACCCTTGGCCGGGCCCGCAAATACTTCACCCTTTTGGGTTTTCGGGTTACGGATGAAAAACGCCAGGAAAACAAAGACCCGTATTCCGAAGCCACGGTCATGGTTCAAGTGGGGGGAATGACCGAACACACCGCCGCCACCGGGGAAGGACCGGTCAACGCCCTAGATAACGCCATGCGCAAGGCATTGGAAAAATTCTACCCCGCGCTGTCCGAAATGCATCTCTTGGATTTCAAGGTCCGCGTGTTGCCGCCCCAGCGTACCAGCGACGGCAAGGAAGGCACCGCTTCCAATGTCCGGGTGTTGATCGAATCCGGGGACAGGCATGCGCGGTGGATCACCATCGGCGTATCCTACAATATCATTGAGGCCAGTTGGCAAGCCCTAGAAGACGCCATTAATTACAAACTCTTCAAATATGACCAAGCCAAACTCGCCCAAGCCATGGACAGGAGTGCTGGAGAATAATGCCCTTTTCGCACCGTTTGACAGTGCTTGTGGACAACACCGCACAAGCCCCAAACCTCATCGCAGAGCACGGCTTGAGCCTGCACCTCGATTTGGCTAGCGACGACCGCTGGCTCTGGGATACCGGGCAAACCGGGGAAACTCTCTTAGCCAATGCCGCTGAACTTGGATGTGAGTTGGGTGCAAGTACCGGTGTGGCCCTAAGCCACGGCCATTACGACCACACGGGTGGTTTGCGGGCCCTGCTGGAAAAAACCGATTTCACCGGCCCCATCCTTGGCCATCCATTACTTGATCAGGAACGATTCGTGCTGCAACAGGGCAAGCCGGTTCGTTCTATCGGATTGCCGGCGGGAACCTCCTTGCCTCGGTTTTCACCAGTTGACCACACCGCATTGCTCGCCAGCGGCCTGACCTTTGTCAGCACCATCGAGCGGGCACCGGAACGGTTTTCTGCCACGGCACATTTCTTTTTGGACCGCGAGGGCGAATACCCGGATCCGGTCCAAGACGACGCCTGCCTCGTCCTGGACACCGCGGACGGGCCAGTGGTTATTTTGGGCTGCTGCCACAGCGGGCTGGCAAACACATTAAACGCCCTGCGCGAGCGTCTCGGGCACTCCACCATCACGGGAGTCATGGGGGGTATGCACCTCAATGGCGCCCCGACGTGGGCCCTGGAAGAATCCTTGCAGAGCCTGGAAGAGTTCGAGATACAATGGATCGCCCCTGGCCACTGCACCGGGCGCAGGGCGACCACCGAACTCGCCCGCCGATTTTCCGGCCGAGTTCTCCCCTTTGGGGTTGGAACTGTCTTCGAATTTCCGGCCCTTACGTAAGGCGCGCCTGAAGCACCAGCGTAAAAACAAGAAAATGCCTGCTTCGTTGGACGGCATTTACGAGGTGAGATGGGAGAAAATAAATTCCTGTACTACTTCGGAAACCCTGGCGCGGGTTTCCTGATGGGTGGTCAGAACATGGTGGCTGGTGACCGTTTCCTGAAGGGAGAACAGCTCTAAACGGCGTGAGGTGGATTGGACCCGGCGCAGGATCTCCCAGGCATTATCGACGAGGACGGTACGGTCCCCTTCGGCGTGCAGGACGCAAATCGGGCAGGTGATGCGCGGCAATGCGGATCTCACACGGCGCAGGCCGCGAAGAAAACTGGTCAAGGCATGCAGGGGCTGGGCGCCTTCATAGCCTTGCCAGGGAGCGATCTGCCGCGCCTGCTCTGAACTCGTTCCGGTCGGCCACATCGGACGAAAAAATCGGAGCAGCGGCACGAACGGCAACCGCCAATCCGTGGCCTGAAAAGGAAAACACCGGTACAAAAAAACAGGCGCTGCGATGGTGATGATGCCTTTGGGGTGGCGGTGCTGCGCCACCGCCAGACTCAGTGCTCCTCCCATGGACAAGCCGAGCACAAAACATGGCCCTGTCCGAGCGGCGAGTCTGTCGTAGGCCTGTAGGGCGGCCTCTTGCCAATCCTGAAAGCCTGTCGCCTGTAGGGCCTCCAGGGTTTTCCCGTGCCCCGGCAATACGGGGA
>JBNJGM010000089.1:2393-6202 GCA_051747685.1 Thermodesulfobacteriota bacterium
CACGAGAGTTGTGTCCGCGACCGCAGTCTCCGGCAGTTTGCACTGCGCCGCCTGGCTTTTTTTCCAGCAGACCAGCGCCTCCTGCACATCGGCGCACAGGTTGTCCGCACTCTGGTAACGTAATTCCGGGGATTCGGCCACCGCTTTGGTCAGGACCCCATCCCAGCAGCTGCCTAACGCAGAGCGCAATTGACTGGGCAACACCGATTGCGTCTTTGCCCCTGGTGGAAAAGAGCCGATCAGCATACGCCACAGGCACACCCCAAGGCTGTACAGGTCGGCGCTGGCTGTGACCGAGTCCGGATCGTGCTCCTGCTCCGGAGCAGCGTACAACGGGGTGCCGACTTTGAATTGCTTCGGAAAAACAGGGGCTTTACCCGGCAACAACGACAAGCCGAGGTCTATCAACTTCACCTGGTCATGGTCGTCCAAAAGAATATTGGCGGGTTTGATATCCCTATGGATTATTCCCGCCGAATGGAGCCGTTGCAGCGCTGCTGCTATTTCCAGTGCATACCGTACAGCCCGCTCCGGGGGCAAAACCCGCACCGTGGGGGCCTCTCCGTCCTTTTCCCCCAGCACCAGGCCCAAATGCCGGCAATAAAACTCCTGAGTGAAAAACGGCCGCCCCTGGATGTCGGAGTCAAAGTCCAATATCTCAGCAAGATGCGGATGCCGGAGGCTAGCAAGCGCCTGAGCCTCCTTGCGGAACAAGTCACGCACCGTCGCTGTCCCCAAAAGGTTTTCGGTCAACTCCCAGGGTTCAAGGACTTTCAGGGCAACGAGCTTGCCCAACACCGGCAGGCGTGCCTTATACACCTTGCCCATGCCTCCACGCCCCAAAAGCCCGCGGATTTCATATTTTCCGATACGGCGCACGCCACCTCCATACAATACGCTTTTCCGAAGCACCCCTTACCCTAGGAGAATGGAAGCTTTGGGGCTCTGGCTACCACAGCCGGGTAGCGTTGCTTTGCGGCAACCCTTGGGCCATGATTTTATCCACGGTATCCTGAATATCATAGGACACAAAACGCACTGAGAGTGTAGACTGGTGCGTATCCCAAATCACGTACTTCGCCCGATTGTCACCGTCGCGGGGCTGCCCCACACTCCCAATATTGACCATATAGCGGGCGCCTTTATCCAAAGGCAGAACACCACGGTTCAAGGGCCCAGAGGTCACCTGGCCCTTTTGGGAGCGCACCCATTTCAGCTCATGGGTGTGCCCGACAAAACATATTGTCTCCTCGAACATCTCGAATAATTGCGCAAGATCTTCTTCATATTCAAAGAGATAGGTAAACGGGGAATCCGGAGGACAACCGTGGACCAGCCGGGCATTTTCCACCACGCGAGACAGGGGGTACGCGGCCAGCACCTGTATCCATTCCGGCGACATCATGGACCGGGTCTGTTCCAGGCCCTGCCTAGCGTGCGGATTAAACCAAGCACGCTCCTGCGACGCAACCAAGCCCCGTTCATGGTTGCCTTGAATACTCAACACTCCGTGTGTATGCAAAAAGGCCACCACATCTTGGGGACTCGGCCCATACCCGACATTATCCCCTAGGGTATATACCCCGTTAACATCATGCTCTTTCAGGTCGGCCCACACTGCCTCAAGGGCCGCCCAGTTGGCGTGGATATCGGAAAGTAGAGCTAGACGCACCGCATCGCCTTTTTACCTGTCGACCATAAGGGCAAACGCTTCTCGTGCGTACGCGAACCACGCCAAAAGCCTCGTGAGGTATGCGTGCTGCGTTGCGCCGGATTGCGGCCCAGGGCCGGTCTTGGGTTGTCGCAGGGCATCTCCATCTTTACAGGGCAGTGGCTTAAACGTAGAACCATGTTCAGCTTTACAACACATGAACAAAGCGAACCAGACCTATGTTCGTACGCCTTCTTCTGCTCGCTGCAGCCGGGGCAATAGGCACTTTGTGCCGCTACGGGCTTTCCCGTCTAGCCCTTAATGTACTTGGAAGCGAATTTCCCTACGGCACCCTTGGAGTAAACATTTTGGGAAGTTTCCTTTTTGGCCTACTCTGGGGATATTTTGATCAGCACCTCCCACTTATCTCCGGGGAATGGCGCTTGATCCTTCTCACCGGATTCATGGGGGCCTTTACCACTTTTTCCACCTTCGCCTTTGAAACCACGGCCCTATTCCAGGAGGGCCACTATCTCCTCGGTTTGTCTAACCTCGCCCTCCAAACCGTCCTTGGTGTCGGCGCGGTAGGTCTCGGCCTGGGCATAGTCCGCCTTGGCTGAACTCGCAGGAAGGGCTCAGAGGCTTTCCGCGTTTATTTTCCGTAAACTCCAGTTATGCCGTGCAGCAAGGACCATTGGCTATGCGTACACAGTTCGGTCCCTTTTTCGAGCGTGTCAGACAAGCAACCGAAATCCAAAACCAATCCCAATTGGCAAAGGCCTTGGGTGTCGGTAGAGCCGCTATTTCCTTGGTCAAACACAAAAACACCGTCCCGCCACGCTGGATTCTCTTGCTTTCCCGTGCCTATGACCTGGATCCGGTGTGGCTGGCTGGGGAAGACGAAGAACCAGAAACCGGTCTTGAGCAGCACGAAACGGACAACGCCGATTGTGTGACTGTGCCCTGGGTTTGTAACACCCTCGATACCTCCACCGGGAAATTGCAAGTCCTATCCCAACCAGCCTGGCCCTTTTCACGCGCCTGGCTTGAAAGTGGAGGGGACCCGGAATCAATGGTGGCACTGCATGCGCCCACACCCGCCCTCGAACCCACTATACATCCTGGCGATACATTACTTATAGACCAATCCCAGCGGAGCCCGGCGGATGGCGCAATATGCCTTCTGAATTTGCAAAAAGGGGTCGTATTGCGCCGTGTCTGGCTCCAGGCCGAAGCCCTTTTGCTGCAAGGCGGCCCCAGCCAAGACCGTATCACGCAAGCCGAGATTGCTATTTTAGGGCGTGTGGTCTTTTCTCTCCGGTGCCATGCACCGCTTACCGCCTCGGAAGCAACCCACCGCCCTATCCCGGAATAATTGATGGGACCCCGGCTTACCTGTTGTGGAGACTTCCGATGATTTCCTGGCAAAATCGCGGGAGATCATTGGGACCCCGACTGGAGATCATATTTTTATCCACAACCACCTCTTGGTCCACCCAAGTGGCTCCGGCATTGACCAAGTCATCGCGAATAGCCGGCGTCGATGTGCAGGTCATTCCCGCCATGATGCCAGCTGATATGGGGATCCAGCCGGCATGGCAAATATGGGCTATAGGCCGGCCGCTGTGGAATATCTCTGCCGTAATGCGGAGCACATCTGCAGACCGGCGCAACTTGTCCGGCGCAAAGCCACCCGGTAGCACCAAGCCATGGAACGCATCAGGGTCCACATCCGTGACCTGCGCGTCAGGAGTACACGGATAGCCATTTTTTCCTGCATAGCGGCGGTCGCCTAGCCCGGCTACTGTCACCGAGGCCCCTTCCTCTTCCAGCCGCAATTTGGGGTACCATAATTCCAAATCCTCATAGAGGGGGCCAACAAACATAAGAATTCGCGTATCGTGTAATGTGTGGGGCATCCTCTTCTCCTTGTTGCAGGTCTTGGAAAGAGTCTATATTGACAAACTGCCCCGCATCCCGCAAGCCTGCCCGGGCAAACGGCACATCGGGAGGTACCCGCTCCTGCTTTTTTTGCGGCTTGCGTTTTTCCTTGAAGGCACCCCACAACAAGGTCCATTATGACACCGTTACACCGATTGTATGGCACCATTTTTGGACTCAGCCGAGAGGAGGTGGCCCCTCTGCTTTCGCTGCTTTC
>JBNJGM010000090.1:0-6079 GCA_051747685.1 Thermodesulfobacteriota bacterium
GGCCCCCGAATCCAGCAGAAACGTAGATTGGAGACAAAGAGGAATCACGCCTGCCCCAGGCACAGATCCTGGGGAAGCGGGCTACTTTCCTTGGAGCCCCAGGCGTTCAACAACGGCGTGGGCTGCTTTGCGGGCAAACGCCGAATTCGTCAGGCCCTCGCGCTCTTCAGAGCTGATAACCGTCTCTGGACGATTTTGCCACTTGGCGCGGGGCCGGATGCCGTATTCCGGAGCAAAAGTGTTTTGGAAATACTGTTCCTGAAAGCCAATGAATTTCAGGCTATGGGCGGTGGCGTCCAATACTGCCAAGGTATTCGAATCTATCACCCCCTGCTCTTTGGCTGCAAGCAAACCGGCCAGACATTCCCCACCCTGCGTACAGGCAATGTGCCCGTGGCGATTGGCCAAAAGCATGGATTCGATAATAGCCTGCTCCTGGACCTGGACGACGTGGAAACTGCCGGCGCCGGCGATATGTTCATAGCGCTTAGCCAACACCTGAACCCGGGGAAAGGACACCGGATTGCCGATCATGGCCGCCTGGGCCACGCTCGGTTGGACCGTGACCGGGGCATACTGCCGGTGTTCCGGGGGTTGGCGGTAGTATTGGAAGACGGGGTCGGCGTGTGCGGTCTGTACTCCAAAGAGTTGGGGCAATTGGGTCACAATGCCCAAATCGTACAATTTAAGCAGACCAGCCATGATTGCGGTGATATTTCCTGCATTGCCGATGGGCACGAACAGCGCTTTGCCCGCCAAATCCCAATCATACCATTGCGCGACTTCATAGGCGTAAGATTCCTGCCCTAAAATCCGCCACGGGTTTTTGGAATTCAACAGGGCCACGCGATAGGTATCAGCGAGATACTCCACGACCCGCATACAGTCGTCAAATACTCCGGGAACTTCTAAAACCAAGGCCCCACTGCCCAACGGTTGGGCCAACTGCTGTTCCGTAACCTTTCCCGCTGGCAACAAAACCACTGATTGCAAGGGTTTCCCGACATAGGCGGCATACAAGGCGGCGGCTGCCGAGGTGTCACCGGTCGAGGCGCAAATGGTCAGTAAATGCTCCCACCCATAGGCCCGGGCCATGGATTGTAAATAGCTAAACGCACAGGCCATGCCCCGGTCTTTAAACGAAGCCGAGGGATTTTGGCCGTCGTTTTTCATGGCCATGGGGTGTCCGATGATGCGCGTCAGGGATGGGCTGGCGGGGATAATCGGCGTTTGGCCCTCGCCGAGGGAGACGATATCTTGCTCCTGCAAGACCGGGGCGATGAGCTCGTAAAAGCGGAAGATACCGCGGAGGGAGTTTCGCTTTGTTGCCGCGCGCTGGTCAAAGCGTGCCCGCCACTGCGAACCGGGAATTTGTTTCAACGCCTCTTTATTGGCGTCTTCGAGTAAAAAAACACCCCCGCAGTCAGGGCAGGTGTACAGGAGTTCGTCCTGTCCGTAGCGCGCTTGACACTGCATGCAGACATAGACGAGTTCTCCGCGGTAGTCAGGAAATTCATGCGTAGAGGACACCGGATACTCTCCTTGGATATAGGGATTCTCCTGGCCCCCTCAATCCGATTCCAAGATTTTTCCACGGTCTGTACACAGAGCGTAGGTGCTCGACACGCGCCTAGGGGGCTCACCCAGTACACGGAAAACGCTTGGGCGTTTACGGCACGCTATACTGATTGCCAGAGCGTATTCAACATCGCGGAAAGGGGGTTGCAGGTAACTTTCACGGGCTATGGTCGGCTGGGCTACTCAGGTCGGCCAGACCCGAGGCAGGGTCAACGCGAGCATCACCATGCCCAGCCCCAATTTGGCCACTGTACCCAAGACGCGGCCAAACATGGCCCCTTTAGCAGCATGCAGCGCCTCCGCCCAAGGACGAGAACGGATAATCTCCACCACAAAGGCCCCGGCAAAGGCCCCGAGCAAAGCGCCCAGGATGGCCCCGAGGCCCATAAGAAGCGGAGCCCCCAAAACCGCCCCGACCAACGCCCCGGCGAGGGCTCCCCAACTGCCCTTCGTGCTCCCGCCGTATTTTTTGGCCCCCCAAAACTGCGAGCCAAATTCCAAAAGTTCGCCGATGCCGGCAATAGCCAGCAAGGCCAGAAAAAACCACCACCCTGCCTCCATTTCTGGGTGGGTCCATTTCCAGAGCCCTATAAGCAGCAAATTGATCCAATTGCCCGGTAAACCAAAGACATTGGAAGCGACCACAAAAATGAGGGCTAATAAAAAAAGACCGACAAGAAAATAACTCATGACATTGTCTCGCAATTTCTTGCCCCGGTGCCCCCTTTGCCGCTACTACGAACGGCGGAACTCGGAAAAAGCCAACTAGGAGGTTACATTTTCCGAGGGTTCCGGGATGTGGGACAGGTTTTCAAAGGCGGTATACCGATCAAGAAAGGACAATTCCACAGTGCCAATGGGACCGTTACGCTGCTTGCCGACTATAATCTCGGCTATGCCTTTTTTGGCGTGGTCTTCGTTTTTGCTGTACGCATCTTCCCGGTACAAAAAGACTATCAAGTCCGCATCCTGTTCGATGGCCCCGGATTCGCGCAAGTCAGAAATCATGGGCCGTTTATTGGTCCGCTCCTCGACCTTGCGATTGAGCTGGGCCAAGGCCACGACCGGCACATTCATTTCCTTGGCCAGTGCCTTCAAATTCCGGGATATATCAGAAATTTCCTGCTCTCGCGAGTCGATATTCCGGCTCGCCCGCATGAGTTGTAAATAGTCGACAATGACTAGGCTCAGCCCTTTTTCAGCCTTCAGGCGCCGGCAACGGGCTCGCATCTCCATGACCCCCAAAGCCGGAGTGTCGTCAATATACATCGGCGCTTGGGAAAGGTCATCAGCGCTTTGATACAAGCGGGCCCAATCCTCGTCGTCCAAAAAGCCGGAACGGAGGTTTTTGAGATCCACCTTTCCCCAAGAGCAGAGCATACGCATCATGAGCTGTTGCTTGGACATCTCCAAGGAAAACACCGCCGTAGGCGCTTCATACATAATCGCCGAGCGCATCCCCATGTTCAGGGCAAAGGCGGTTTTTCCCATGGCCGGGCGTCCGGCGATGATGATCAAATCCGTGGGTTGCAGGCCAGCCGTCAACTCATCGAACTTATGATAGCCGGTGGCCACGCCGGTAACCAATTCCTGGCGCTCGACGCGTTTTTCCAATTGCTCAAAGACATCTTTGACCAACTCCCGTGTCGGCTGAAACAGGGCTTGCGACTTGGATTCAGCAACGGCAAAGACTTCTTGCTGGGCATTGTCCAGGAGGCCTTCCAATTCCGCACCGCTTTCAAAGGAACGGGTTATCATATCCGAGCCGACCTGGATCAACGCCCGCCGAACCGCCTTTTCTTTGACAATTTGGGCATAGTGCTCGGCATTCGCCGCACTGGCCACGGATTCGGTCAACGTGGTCAAATAAACCGGCCCGCCCACTGTTTCGAGTTCTTCGGTTTTGCGCAGGTGCTCGGAAACGGTCAGCAGATCGATGGGGATATTTTGCCGGTACAGATCCTGGAAGGAGCGGAAAATGATCCGATGCGCGGGGGAATAAAAATCGTCTTCGCCCAAAAGGTCAACCAAGGAATGGAAGACGGTATTGCGCAAAAAAACACCCCCCAAAACCGCCTGTTCGGCCTCCAAATTTTGGGGGGGTAAACGGCGGACAAGGTCCTGGGAGACCTTGTCCAGCCCTTGTGCAGACGAGGTATTCCTGCCGTGGGAGCTATTCCTCTTCTGCGTGTTCTTCGGGGTGTTCTTCTCGGTCATGCCGTTTGACTATCACCTTGAGCGTGGTTTGGACATCAGGATGGAGCTTGACGTCGACATCGAATGCGCCAAGGGCCCGGATGGGACTCTCGAGGATTATTTTCTTTTTATCTACGACGATACCCTGTTCAGCCAAGGCATCCGCAATATGGCCCGAGGTTACCGAGCCGTACAGCTTCTCATTCTCCCCGACGCGCACCGACAATACGACTTCGGTACCTTCTAGTTTTTCCGCCACTTGTTCAGCGTCGGTCCGCACAGCGTCCATTTTGGACTGGAGCTTGCGCCGTTCCTGCTCAAAGGCGTTCATATTCGCGGCCGTGGCCTCCATGGCCAGTCCTTTGGGCACCAAGTAATTACGGGCATAACCGGGGCGGACATTCACCATCTCACCCAGCCGGCCCAGATTGTCCAGATCAGATCTGAGTATGACTTTCATAGGCGTTTTCTCCTAAACGGTCTTTTTCTTGACCTCAGTGCTGTGGGTGGTGGTGTAGTATAAGAGGGCCATTTGCCGCGCCCGTTTAATCTCGCAGGTCAATTGACGCTGATGTTTGGCGCACGTCCCGGTAATGCGGCGGGCGATAATCTTCCCGCGTGCGGTGACGAAGTCTTGCAACAGCTCAATATTTTTATAGTCCAAACTCGTGTCGCCGTCTTGGCAGAAACGGCAGACCTTTTTGCGGGGGCGAAATTTTTTACGAAACGCCATAATTATGCGGCCTCCTCAGCTTGGGGCTCGAAGTTGTCTTCCAACTTCACCGTCAAAAACTTCATAATACCGTCCGTAATCCGGATCCGACGTTCCAATTCGGCAACCGCAGTGCCTTCCAGGGCAAATTCCAAGCGGATATAATGCCCGCGGGTCACTTTTTGGATCGGATACGCCAGGGTCCGCTTCCCCCAATCGTCTTCTTCAACCACTTGGCCGCCTTGGGAACTGATCACACCAGCAAATTTGTCCAAGACTTCCCGGCGACCTTCCGTGCCCACCTCAGGGTGGAACAGGAGTAGCGCCTCATACTTATTGACCATACAAAACCTCCTTGTGGTCTTTGGTCCTCTGCCTTCGGCAAGGACAAGGAACAGCGATATCTATCCGGAGCAGTGCTCAGTGTCAAGGGAAGGCTTACGCGCTCCCGGCCTCAAGGCCGATATTGATTTTACCCCTGAGGTATGTAAAACAGCACCAAATTTGCGAGGAAGAACCTCAGCCGACCACCAACTTTTTTTAAGGAGGGATTATGCGCCATTTGCTTCGTATTCTTTTGTTGTCTTTAGTCGCTGTCGGACTCAGTGCTGGGAGTGTCCAGGCCAAGACCCTAACGGTCGCCTGTGACACAAACTTTATGCCCTTTGAATTCAAAGAAGACGGGGAATATGTCGGCTTTGATATCGATATCTGGGACGCCATTGCCCAGGAGCTAGAGCTTGATTACAAACTCCAGCCCATGGAATTCAACGGTATTATCCCGGCCCTGCAAAGCGGCAATGTCGACGCCGCCATCGCCGCTATCACCATCAAATCCTCACGCGAAGAAGTGGTTGATTTTTCCCACCCCTACTATGACGCAGGGTTGCGTGTGCTGGTCTCCGCGGACGAAAACAAAATCAAAGGCCTGGAGGATTTAGAGGGCAAAGTCATCGCCACAAAAACCGGCACCACCAGCGCAGATTATGTTCGGGACAACATTGACACCGAAGATGTCAAACTCTTTCCAAACATTGATGCCGCCTACATGGAATTGCGCACCGGTGGAGCCGACGCGGTACTCTTCGATGCCCCGGCTGTGATGTACTATGCAAACACTGCCGGCGAGGGTGCAGTCAAGGTTGTCGGACCCTTGTATCAAGGCCAATCCTATGGCATCGCTTTCCCTCAAGGAAGTGAGTTGCGTGAAGAGGTCAGCATCGCTTTGCTCAAATTGATTGAAAGCGGTGAATACGACAAAATCTATGAAAAATGGTTCGGCTCAAAACCCCAATAGACGGAGTTCTGTGCAACGGCCCTTCTCTCCCTTTTCGGGTGAGAAGGGCCGTTCTGCGTCTATATCTAGCAGTCTTCGTGCCTAGGAGAAACTATGGCAAACAATTTCGATTTCGACTCAAGCGTCATTTGGGAAGCTATCCCCGCCCTGCTTGATGGGGCCGAATTAACCCTGATTATCACCGTGGTCGGTTGTTTTTTCGGTTTTATCCTTGGCGTCACCGCCGGATTTTTGCGGTTGTCCAAACTAGCAGTCATCAGAAAACTTGCCGGGATTTACATTGAATCCGTCCGGGG
>JBNJGM010000091.1:0-6014 GCA_051747685.1 Thermodesulfobacteriota bacterium
TGGCGTCCCCAAGGGGATTTGAACCCCTGTCGCCGGCGTGAGAGGCCGGTGTCCTGGGCCAGCTAGACGATGGGGACGCATTTTGAAAGTGGTGGGTCGTGCAGGGATCGAACCTGCGACTCTCGGCTTAAAAGGCCGATACTCTGCCAGCTGAGTTAACGACCCGACCAACGAGGAAGGGTTGTAAGGAAAACCGGGGCTGCTGTCAACAAACAAAGCCTTGGTTTTTTCATTTTTTGGGGCTGATCCGCTCGAGGCCGCCCATATAGGGTTTGAGGGCTTCCGGGATGGTGATCGAGCCGTCGCGGTGTTGATAATTTTCGAGGATGGCCACCAGGGTGCGGCCTACGGCGAGACCGGAACCATTCAGGGTGTGCACGAATTCAGCCTTTTTGGCGCCGGTGCGCTTAAAGCGGATGCCGGCACGGCGGGCCTGGAAATCACCGCAATTGGAACAGGAAGAAATCTCCCGGTAGGTGTCTTGGCCGGGCAGCCAGACTTCCAGATCGTAAGTCTTGGTCGCGGAGAAGCCGATATCCCCGCCGCAGAGGGTCACCACGCGGTAGGGAAGCTCCAGGCGCTGCAAGACGGTTTCAGCATGGCCGAGCAGGTTTTCAAGATCCTCGAAGGAGTGCTCCGGATGGGCGAAGCGGACCAACTCGACCTTGTTGAATTGGTGCTGGCGGATAAGCCCCTTGGTGTCCTTGCCGTAGGAGCCGGCCTCGGAACGGAAACACGGGGTAAAAGCGACGTAGCCCCGAGGAAGGTCATTTTCTTCTAGCACCTCGTCGGCATGGAGATTGGCCAGCGGTACCTCGGCCGTGGGGATGAGATAGTAATCCCAGCCCTCGAGTTTGAAGAGGTCGGCCTCGAATTTCGGCAATTGGCCGGTGCCGCGCATGGTTTCGCTATTCACGATAACCGGGGGGATGACCTCAGTGTAGTCGTGTTCCATGATCTGGATATCGAGCATGAACTGGGCCAGGGCGCGTTCGAGCTTGGCCGCCCAGCCCCAATACACGGCGAAACGGCTACCGGTGAGTTTGGCGGCGCGTTCAAAATCCAGCCCTCCCAATTGCGTACCAAGCTCCCAGTGCTCCTTTGGGGAAAAGTCGAAATCCGGCAAGGTGCCCCAGCGGCGCAACTCCTCGTTGTCCGTATCGTCCGTGCCGTCGGGGACGCTGGCGTCGGGGATGTTGGGTAGCGCGAGCATCCAGTCCTGGACGTGGGCTTCGGCCTTTTTGGCTTGGGCATCAAGTTCCTTGATCCGCTCGGCGGTTTCCCCCATAGCTTGGATAAGATCTTCGGCGTCCTCGCCGTTTTTTTTCCGTTGGCCGATCTGTTTAGAGACCTCGTTGCGCCGGCTTTTAAGGTCTTCGACTTCTTGGAGGTATTCCCGACGTTGGGCGTCGATGGCCTGGAAGGTCTCCAGATCGAGATCCATATTCCGTTTGCGCAAAGCCTCTTGCACGGCTTCGGGTGACTTGCGCACGAATTTGAGGTCGAGCATAGCAGTGTTCCACAGGAGTTAAGGTTTGTTTTTTAGGGCTTCGTTCGTCTACAGTGCCGCGTATGTATGCCGTTTGGGCGCGGTTTGTCAAAAATCATCCTCACCAGTTGCACCGAGCACGAGTTTGCCACCCACCCTACAAGGGCAGAGTGCCGTTTAGAGAGGTTCACGGCCGAGGAGTTGTCAAGTAAGGAGAAATCCCGGAGGGGGGAGCGGCCCACGGGGCGCAGGCGCATTTTTCCCTGGAGGCGTTTTTGGGAATATGCCCTTTTCGGCTGGCAGGGGAGTATAGCGACAATGGAAGCGAAACACAGGGGATGTATATGGATATACCCGAACATATTCTTGAACGAGTCCGTTCTGGGCTTTTGGCACGAAACGGGATGTTGGCCACGGCGGAATCGTGTACCGGCGGCCTTGTCGGGCATTGGGTAACGTCTCTGCCCGGGAGTTCCCGGTGGTACACAGGCGGTGTGATTGCCTACGCCAATGCGGTCAAACGCGATGTGCTCGGGGTTTCAGAACAGCTGTTGTCCGAGCACGGCGCGGTCAGTCAGGCTGTTGTGGAAACCATGGCGAAAGGGGTAGCTGGTTTGCTGGCCACTGAGTACAGTCTGGCGATTTCCGGAATAGCCGGACCGGAGGGCGGCACTTTGCAAAAGCCTGTGGGTACCGTCTGGTTGGCCTGGTGCTGTGCCGGTGCTCTTCAGAGCCGGCGCTATGTGTTTCAGGGCGACAGGCACGAGGTGAAATACTTGGCGGCAAGGCAGGGACTAGAGAATCTGGGGGCGGCTGTTTCCTGAGCTTTGGGGAGGGCGCCTGGAGGCAAAGGGAATTGTTTGAACGGCGTGCGCTGTCTGGGTTTGTATATACGTTAGCTCTGGGCGCTTTGAGGCTTTCCAGGCCGTGGTGACTCTTTGGGAATTGAGTTTAGGGAAATTTGCACGGATTCAGGATCGGGAGGTTTTCGATGGACGCGAGGGATGCGGGGCACAAAGCGCAGCACCAGCGGCTTTTTATCGGGCTTTCCCTGCCCGCCTCCTACCAAGAAGGGCTTGAGGCGGTGCGCCGTGAATGGGAGCCGGAGGTGCGTTCGCGTGTGAGCTGGACGCGCGGGGGCAATTGGCATTTGACCTTGGCCTTTTTAGGAGAACTTCCTGCGACGCAAGCTGAAGCGGTGCAACAGGCACTTGGCAACGTGCGGTTTCCAGAGTTTGCGCTCCGGGCCGCAGGGGGTGGCGGATTCCCCCCGGGCAAGCGCCCCCGTGTGCTCTGGATTGGACTGCAAGAGGGCGCGCAGGAAAGCCTCGCCCTGGCCGAACGGATCTGGTCGGTGTTGCAGCCGCTTGGCTTTGAAGCGCCGAAGCGTCCGTTTCACGCCCACCTCACGCTGATGCGGGTCAAGCAGGACCGCGGGGACGATTGGACGCCGCTTTTGCGCTCGCTTGGGAATCGCCACTGGCCCCGGTGTCAGCAGGACGCCTTTGTCCTGTGGCAAAGCGAATTGACCCCGCGGGGCCCGGTATATAGGGTCCGCCAGCGCTACCCCTTAGTGCCAGCGGCCGAAGCCAGTGAGTAAGTCCCACATCGCAAGTTCTGTTCCGGGTTTTGTGTGCGTAGGCGTGGTGAGGGCAAAGCAGTATTAGGTGAGCAGCACGGCCAGGATGCCGGTGAGAAAGATGCCGTCGAAGGTTCCGGCCCCGCCGATGGACAGAAACGGCGCGTCTAGCAAGGGGCGGGTGCGGGGAGAGAAAAGGTGCAGGAGGTCCGCGCCCAAAAGTGTGCCCAAAGTACCAGCGATGTAAGCGGTTTGCGGCTGCTGCTCAATAGGGGTAAAGAGCCAGACCGCGAGAACGGTCACCACGGGTGGCAAAAGGACCGGCACACCGATACCCACGCCCTGGATAGGCCGCGCCGCTTTATACGTGACCCCGGTGACAATGGCCAGGCACAGCACAAGGGGCAGGGTTACACCGAGGCCTTGTAGAAAATACAGGGACAGAACGATGGGAATGAGCCCGCCGCCGAGATTGAGCCCAATGCGTTGCGTTGGGGATTGCAGATGCGTTTGGGGCAAGCGCCAATACGGCCAAGTTTTGAAACCCAGGCCCCCGGGCGGTGGGGGGGCGCTGTTCGGGGTCCGGGGCCTTGGCCGCGTGGCTACAGGGATATTGACCATACTGCCGAAAAGGATAGCGAATAACACCAAAATAGCCTGATTGGGATTGAGCCCCAATTTGGCAAAGGCTATGCTGATCGCCCCCACTTGAATCAGGGCAAAGAAAAACGCCAAGCCGACCGCGAAAATAATCACGGCAAGGACAAGAAAGGGGAAATACAAAAACGGGGGGCGGGGCATAGGGCCTCCTTGAATCTTGGATGCGGGGCTAACTGTAGGGTTTGGTTTCAGGCCTGCGTTTTTGCAGTGTATGTTTTTGTGTCCTTTTTTGAAAGGCAGCAGATATCTATGTACAACACAATCCGCGAGTTCGCTCTTTGGCAGCTTTTGCCGCTGCTTGCCCCGTATAAGCGGCAGATTGGCATTGGCCTCGCGGCCAACGGTGGGGCACGGTTTTTTGATTTAGTACCTACCCTTATCGTCGGTCGGGTGGTGGATGCCATCCAGGGCGGTTCCCTGCCGCCCCAGCGGTTTTTCGTCTACGCCCTGTGGGTTTTGGGTACCTTTATCGGCTTGGCGATTTTTCAGTCCGTGAGTAGCTACAACTTGGGCACGATGGCCCAAAAAGTGCGCCACGATTTGCGTACCCGATTGTATCGCCATATACAGCGCTTGGATATGAGTTTTTTCGGCACCCGGCAAACAGGGGATATCCTGGCGGTGGTCTCCAACGACGTCGACAGTCTGGAAACGTTTTTTTCCGATACCAGCACCAGCTTGGTGCGCATTGTGATTACCTTTTTTGGGGTCTACGGAATTTTGCTCTTTCTTGATTGGCGTTTGGCCCTTATCCTGTTTGTCCCCCTGCCCCTAGCCTTGTGGGCGGTACGGTTTTTCGCCCGTAAGGTCCAGCCCCAATACCGTCGGGCGCGGCAAGCCGTGGGGCGTATAAATAGCCTCATAGAAAATAATATCAACGGGATAGAGGTCATTCAAGCCTATACCGCAGAGGCTGAACAGGACCGTTTCGTGGGCGAGCAGTCCGCGGTGTACCGAGATTCGGTGTGCGCCGCCTTATGGGAACGGGCCCGCTTCATCCCTTTTATCTATCTTATTGCCGGCACGGCCTTTGCGCTGCTTATCGGTTTTGGGGGGTGGTTGGCCTCCCAGCCCTACGGCCCGAGCTTGGGCGAATTTGCAACCTTTATTCTCTTGGCTATGCGCTTGATCTTGCCGATTTTCGCTGTGGGGCGCCTGCTCAATCAAGTCCAACGTGCTGAGGCCTCAGCACACCGGATCCAAGAGGTACTTCAGCGCGAGCCGCGCATTTTCGATTCTGTCGGCGCTGTGGCCTTAAAGGCCCCTTTACGCCGTCTGGAATTCGCCAACGTCAGTTTTTCGTATGCCCCGCAGGTTCCGGTTTTACACGATATCTCCTTTACGCTGCACCAAGGGGAGATGCTCGGCGTGGTCGGGCCCACCGGGGCGGGCAAATCCACATTGGTCAAACTCTTGCTGCGTATGTACGCCCCGCAGCAGGGCCGTATTTATTTCAACGAAACGCCCCATGACGCGTTGACGTTGGCCAGTGTCCGGGATCAGGTGGGCTATGTCTCCCAGGATGCGTTCGTGTTTCAGGGCAGTGTGGCGGAGAATATTCGGCTTGGCTCGCCCCAGGCAACGCAAAAGGAGGTTCATGAGGCGGCTCGTATAGCCGGTGCGCTGGAGTTTATCCAGGCCCTGCCCGAAGGCTTCGAGACTATACTCGGTGAGCGGGGGGTAACCCTCTCCGGCGGGCAGCGGCAGCGACTTTCCCTGGCTCGAGCCGTATTGCGGGATCCTCCGCTTCTGCTCTTGGACGAGGCCACGTCCGCTGTGGATACGCAAACCGAAGAACTCATCCAGGCCAATCTGCTGGCACTGCAGAAAGATCGATTGGTTGTTGCTGTGGCGCATCGGTTGTCCACCGTGCGGCAGGCATCGCAAATTGTGGTAATAATGGACGGACAGGTGGCTGAAGTCGGCCGTCACGAGGAACTTGTCGAACAAAACGGTGTCTACGCCGGGCTGTGGCGGGTGCAAAGTGGTGGCGCCTGCCCCTGACAGGTTAACGAGCGATGCGTTTTCCGGGACTCAGCCGGGGGGATACGTTCACACCGTACGCAGGAGAGACGATATGCATTACATTATGTTCGAAGATTTCGCGGGCAAGGCAACGCCGATTATTTTTCCGGAAAAGATCCGGCACGAGGAGATGCGCGAGCAGATTCCCTACGCCAGGGTCCTGGCGGCCGGGCGGGTGCATATTTCCGGGGGTGTGTTGCGCTGTGTCGGGGAATCCAAGGAATTGGGTGCGGCAGCGCGGCAACAGGATGCGGAGATGAT
>JBNJGM010000092.1:0-5752 GCA_051747685.1 Thermodesulfobacteriota bacterium
CTCCCTCGGTCCATTTAGATATCTCCGGCTCGCCCGTATACCTTGACAGGCGCACCGGGGCTTTCTAGACTCCGTCCGCCCGGCAAATCCGGGCATTTGTGTCCACCACGGCTGCCCCGGTGTTCCCGGCAGCCCCAGCACCCCAATCAGGTTCTATGCCGGTTGCTCCCGGCGACGAGTCCATACTATGCCCCACAAATATTTCTGCCTCTGCCTGCTCGGGCTGTTTCTCGCCGCTGGCTGCGCGGTCAAGGCTCCGGTGCCTTTGGAAAAAGAACCCGCTGCCTCCCGCCTTGAGCAACAAGCCGCCCGAGCCTGGCACAATGAGGCCTACGAACAGAGTCTGCAACTGTACCAAGAACTGGTGCACACCGAAGATCTTGAGCAACCCAAAGCGGCCGAGGCCTGGCGCCGCATCGCCCAAAGCGCGGCCGCGCTTGAACGATTCGACCTCGCCCTGAAGGGCCTCTCCCGCTGGGCGCAATCCGAGCCCCAGGCCAAATCCGATTGGCCGTGGCACGAATTATACAGCTTCACACTGAGCCAAACCCAGGGCCCGGAAAAGGCCAACGCCTACCTCCATTCCCTTGTGCTGGAGAAGGAAATCCCCTGGCAAGTGCGCCAGCCGGCGGGCGAACGCTTGACGCGCATCTATTGGCAGCAGGAGGCCTTTGCCGACTTCGCCCAGGTGCAAGCCGCCCTGCACCGAGACGCGCCCACCGAAAAGGCCCAGCTCCGGGTAGAGGATGTTTTACGCCGCACGGTCCAAGACACGCCAGAGGACACATGGCGCGCGCTGCTCCAAGCGATCGGCCCCCTTGAGGCGCAGTCGTATCCGGACAACCTTTTGCAATGGATCCGGACCACAGACCAGTTGGAGGCCGAGGCCCTTGGCTGGGGCGCTGCCTGGCACCGCCTCGCCGCTATTGTCCGCCACGGCGGGTTGGCCCAAACAGACCAGCTTGAAGAGCAATTACAGGCCTTGCGCCAGGACTACGGGGTCCCGAAACAGGAAATCGCCCTGTTGGTGCCCCTTGACGGCTCCTACGCCAAATTCGGCCGGGGCATCCTGCGCGGCGCCGGTGCCGCGCAATGGGAAATCACCCGGAACAGGGGCTCCATCACCGTGCATGTGCTCAACACCGCGGCCGACAACTGGGAGGAGCGCCTCAACGAATTGCCGGAGAACATCCAGTTGGTCGGTGGGCCGCTGCGCCAAGACATCTGGGAGTCGGTGTCTGAGGACCGCCGGAGCAGCCGGGCCTTTTTCACCTTTCTCGCATCCCTGTCCGATGGCGAGGAAGGACAACACGCCTGGCGTTTTTTCGCCAGTACTGCGGACCAAAGCCGAGCCCTGGTCCAGGCCTGTAACCAACTGGATATCCACGATATCGCTGTATTGTACCCGCGGGAACGGTTCGGTCGCCGCATGGCTGAATCCTTTTGGGAGCAAACCCAAGAACACAACGCCACCATCACCGGCCTGCAAAGCTACTCCCCGGAAGCGCCGACCAAATGGAGTACCACCGTTGCAGATTTTCTGCGCGTGCCAGAAGAACAGCAGGAGAACGCCGAGACAGAGGACACGTCGCAAGAGCGCCCAGACCCCGACTTTCAGGCGGTCTTTCTGCCGGACACCCTGTCCAAGGCCCAGCTCATGGCCCCCAATTTTTTCTACCACGACGAAGACCGCTTGCTCTTTTTGGGACCCCGCCTTTGGAGCCAGGCGCTGGCCCAGGGCGAGGACTTGGAAGAGCGCTATTTCCGCTTGGCGTTGACCCCGGCGGCGTGGAACCCTGAAAGCCAGCGCCCGGGCGTACTCCAACTGCAGCAGGAGCTGGACCGAGCTGGGCTGCCCGACCCTGATTTTTGGAGCGCGCTCGGATACGATTTCGTCCGCTTCGCGGCCCGCTTGGACGATCCGGCCCCAGGGTTCACGCCCAAGACCTTGAACCGCCGCTTGCACAATTTTTCCGGGCTCTCCTGGGCCTTGGCCCCGCTGCATTGGGACCAAGACGGCCTTGCGCGACAGGAGTTATTCCTTTTCCAACCGGTCTCCGGCGGCTTGCGGCCCGCGGCCTTGGACAGCCTCAAAAACCGCCTGGAAAAGACCCGCCGCGAACACGAACGGCGCAATACAGCGAAAAACGCCACGGCCCAAACACCGGAAAAGGACATTCCCACGCAGACCGACGAATAACCCCGAGCCGCAAGCCCGGGAAAATCTGATACACACCTGTAATCCACGGATCCAACCCCGATCTTTACTGCGTGAACGAGGAGTTTCGAGCATGAAAATCGACACCCAGGAAGTCGCCCACGTGGCTACCCTCAGCCGCCTTGAACTCGACCCGGGCACTATTCAAGAATATTGCGGTCAACTCGACGCCATTTTGGAGTATATGCAAACCTTAGGCGAAGTGGACACCACCGGGGTCGAGCCGTTGTACAGCCCTGTGGAGCACCACACTGTGCTGCGCGAGGACGTAGCACAAGACACCTTTACGCGCAGCGAGGTCCTTGCCAACGCCCCGGACACCGACGGGACCTATTTCCAGGTCCCCAAGGTCTTGTAGCCCCGCGAGGGACGTGTACGGCCCAACCCACGCCGCCCGGCCGGGCGCAGCACCACATTTTTCCAAAGACACCGAGTATGAACACACAGCACACCGCCACCCTTTGCGCATTGCGCGACGCCCTGCAACAGGGCGCGACTACAGCCGAAAACGCGGTCAACGCCTGTTTGGAGCGCATCCACCAGACCGAACCGACCGTGCAGGCCCTCGTCCACATCGACGGCGACAACGCCCGGGAGACGGCCCGGGCTCTCGACGCAAAAGGGCCTTCCCCGCAGCAGCCTTTGTGGGGCGTTCCGTTGGTGCTCAAAGACCTGCTGGCCACCCGGGGCGCGCCCACCACCTGCTGCTCGAAAATGCTGCACACCTTTACCCCGTTTTATAACGCCCATGTCGTGGACCGGCTCCAAGCGGCCGGGGCCATCGTTCTGGCCAAATCGAACATGGACGAATTCGCCATGGGCTCCTCCACGGAAAACTCCGCGGTCCAGCTGACGAAAAACCCCTGGAATACCAGCCGCGTGCCCGGAGGCAGCAGCGGAGGCTCGGCAGCGGCCGTGGCTGCGGGGCAGGTCCCGGGCGCTTTGGGCACGGATACCGGGGGCTCCATCCGCCAACCCGCTGGGTTTTGCGGCATTGTGGGGCTCAAACCCACCTACGGTCGCGTTTCCCGCTACGGACTAGTGGCCTACGGCTCCTCCTTGGACCAGATCGGCCCCATGACCCGCTCCGTGGCCGACAGCGCAGCCCTTTTGCAAACCATCGCCGGGCACGATCCCCACGATTCGACCTCGGTGCGCGCCGAGGTTCCCGACTATACCGCGGCCCTGGGCCAGGTGGCGGACCTTTCCGGCTGGCGCATCGGAGTTCCCCGCGAATACTGGGGCGAAGAGGGTCTCAGTGCAGAGGTCAACACCACCTGCCGCGCCGTTCTGGAGCAGGCCCGGAATCTGGGAGCCGAACTGGTCGATGTCGCGCTGCCGCACACCAAATACGCCATCGCCGCCTATTATATCCTGGTTATGGCCGAAGCGAGTTCGAATCTCTCCCGCTTCGACGGCGCGCGCTACGGCTGGCGGGCCCCGGAGGCGAACAGCCTCATGGAGATGTACAGCAAAAGCCGCAGCCAGGGCTTCGGCCGCGAGGTCCAGCGCCGCATTCTTTTGGGCACCTACGCCCTGTCCGCCGGGTATTACGACGCCTACTACAAAAAGGCCGCCCAGGTCCGGCGACTGATCCGCGACGACTACCTCCAGGCCTTCCAGTCCTGCGATCTGCTCTGCGCGCCAGTGGCCCCGACAACGGCCTTTGGCCTGGGCGAAAAAACCGCTGATCCGTTGCAGATGTACCTGACCGATATCTTCACCAACCCCTTGAACTTAACCGGGCTGCCGGGGTTGAGCCTGCCGGCCGGCATAGGCGCGGACACCAAAATGCCCGT
This sequence comes from Thermodesulfobacteriota bacterium, assembly GCA_051747685.1. GTDB lineage: Bacteria > Desulfobacterota > Desulfovibrionia > Desulfovibrionales > Desulfohalobiaceae > Desulfohalobium. The sequence goes on from JBNJGM010000092.1 coordinate 4,018, forward strand.
CGGGGTCCAGCTTTTTGCCCCCGCCTTCGGCGAACCCGCCTTACTTCAGGCCGGGCATCTTCTGGAACAGGCCCGGGGCCCGCTGCCCGAGCCCACGGCCCTGGCCGGGCTGTAAGAGCCGCCGGCCATGCGAACAGCCGTCGCCTTCAGCGGCGGGGCCGACTCCTTGTTTGCCCTGCTCGCCCTGCGCCAGGCCGGACACGAGGTGCTCGCCCTGCACGCGCGCTTTCTGCCTGAAGCCGCTTTTGCAGAACACACTGAGCGCTTGCACCGCTGCTGTGACGCCGCCGGGGTGGACCTGGAAATCATAGACCTGCAGCACCAATTTGCCGAAGCGGTCATCCGCCCCTTTGTACAGCAATACGCCCGGGGCCTGACCCCCAATCCCTGCGCCCTGTGCAATCAGCACATCAAATTCGGCCTGCTGCGCGATAGCGCCCGGCAACTCGGCTGCGAGGGCTTTGCCACCGGCCATTACGTACAGCTGCGGCACACGCCAAAGGGCCCCGTGCTCTGCCGGGGCAGTGACCCGCGCAAGGAACAGAGCTATTTTCTCAGTCTCGTTGCCCCCCACGCGTTGGACAATTGTGTCTTTCCCCTCGGCTCCCGGCAGAAGTCAGCGATCCAGCAAGCATTGCGAGAACAGGGGCAGACCGTGCCCGAGAGCCGGGAAAGCCAGGAAGTCTGCTTTATCCCGGACAACGACTACCGCAGCTTCCTTGAACAAAGCGGCGCCCCGCTTTCCGGGCCCGGGCCCATTGTCGACCGCCACGGCAGCCACCTCGGCCAACACAACGGCCTCTGGCGCTATACCCTGGGCCAGCGCCGGGGCCTGGGCATCGCCTACAGCGAGCCCCTGTACGTCATCGCCAAAGAGATCAAAGCCAACCGCCTGGTTGTGGGCCCGCGGGCCGAACGCCAGGCCTGGGGCTGCGTGGTGGGCGACCTCAATGCCTTCCTGCCCCTTGCCCAGTGGCCGGAGCAACTCGAGGTCCAGACCAATTACCGGCAACAGCCGGTTGCCTGCCGCATCCGAGCCACAGCGGATACTCGCCTGGAGGTGGACTTCCTGGAGCCCAAAGGCCCGGCAGCCCCCGGACAAGTGGCCACCTTTTACACCGCGAGCGGATGCGTGCTGGGCGGCGGCATTATCCACGACAGACAAAGGACCGCATAGCGTGTCGCACCCCACTTTTCTCCTGCACACCCTTGGCTGCAAGATCAACCAATACGAAAGCCAGGCCCTGAGCGAGGCGTGGCAACGCCAAGGTTACCGCGAATCCCGGCCCGGGGAACAAGTCGACTGGGTAGTGGTCAACTCCTGCGCGGTAACCGCAGACGCGGTGCAGCAGGTCCGCAAAGCGGTGCGCAAACTGCACCGGACACACCCGCAGGCCGCCATCGTGGTCACTGGCTGCGCCGCCCAGATCTTCCCCGAGGATATGGCGGGCCTGCCCGGCGTGACCCGGACCGTTGCCCAGCAGGCCAAATCCGGTCTTTGCGCTGGCCCGGCCTCTGCTGACCAGGCGCTGCGCGAGGCGGACCGCTTTCCGGAGTTCACCATCTCCAGCTATCCGCGGGCGCGGGGGGTGCTCAAGGTGCAGGACGGCTGTTCCCACGGCTGCACCTATTGTATCGTCCCCCACACCCGGGGCCCGGCCGTATCCCGGCCCCCGGCCGAAAGCCTGGCCGAGGCCGAGCGGCTTTTAAAAAGCGGGGTGCGGGAATTGGTCCT
>JBNJGM010000093.1:0-5606 GCA_051747685.1 Thermodesulfobacteriota bacterium
ATTTGGAATTTTTCTTCCCTCTTCCCTTTGTGCCTGTGTGCCTTCTGTCTCGCTTAGTGATGATAGGGAATATTTTTCACAATCGTGCCCGCCCGGTAGAGCTGTTCCAACAGTACCACCCGGGCGAGTTCGTGGGGCAGGGTCATCGGGCCGAGGGCCAAACGCTCGTCTGCCCGCTGTACAAGGAAATCGGCCAGGCCATAGGCCCCGCCAAGGACAAAGCACGGTTGGGTGGTCGGGTCCTCGAGCCAGGTGGTGAGATCGTGGGCCAATTGGTGGGAGGAGCGGGCGAGGCCGTGTTCGTCCAGGACTATAAGCCGGTCGCGCGGGGCGAGTTTGGCCTGTATCGCTTCAGCCTCCCGCTTCCGGCGCTGTTCCAGATCGAGATGGCCGGGGGCGTCTTTGAGACACTCCGCCTCCACGGCAAACAACCCTGAAAGCCGTTTCCAGTACAACTCCACCGCCTCGCGCCAGATGCCCTTTTTGATCGCGCCGACCCAAAGGCATTTGATGCGGTTCATGCCAAAGCCTGGCGCATTGCATCAGGGATGGAGGCCAGATCAGGGCAGATGCCAAAGCCAGCGTCGCGCATGGCCGCGAGTTTGTCCGTGTTGGCGTTCGCGCCTTCGATAATGGCTCCGGCGTGGCCGAGTTTTTTCCCCGTGGGCGCGGTCTGCCCGGCAACAAAGGCGACCACAGGTTTGGAAAACCCGGTTTTGCGTACCCACTGCGCCAGATCCTGTTCGGCGCTGCCGCCGATTTCGCCCAGCACGAGCACGGCCTTGGTGGCCTCGTCGTCTTCCAGCAGGCGGCAGAGGTCGACAAAGGAACTGCCGGTGAAGGGATCGCCGCCGATTCCGAAGCACACGGACTGGCCCAGGCCGGCATTGGTCAAACGGGCAACGCACTCGTAGGTCAACGTGCCGCTGCGCGAGAGCACCGCCACCGGGCCGGGGGTGAACGCGGCCCCGGGCATGATGCCCACTTTCATCTGCCCCGGAAGGATGAATCCAGGGGTGTTCGGGCCGATAAACCGTGTGGCCCCGTTTTGCAGTCGGGGCAAAAGGGGCAGCATCTGCGCCTGGGGGATGCCCTCGGTGACGCAGACCGTCCAGGGGATTTCGCATTGCCGGGCTTCGAGCATGGCATCCGGTGCAAAGCGGGCAGGGACAAAAATGATGCTCGCCCCGATCTTGTGCTGCTGCACGGCCTCGGCCACGGAATTGTACACCGGCAGGCCGTCCACGGTGTTGCCGCCCTTAAACGGGGTGACCCCGGCCACGACGTTGGTGCCGTATTCGCGCATGAGGCGGGCGTGCAATCGCCCTTCGCGGCCGGTGAGCCCCTGCACCAGCACCGGGGTATCGCCGCGGGGCAATTGTGTCGTGGAGAAGGGGGGGGCGGCTAAGCGATTTCTGGACCGCGGCGGCACGGCCGGCTGGGCATTGGGGGGCTGACTGGGGGCGGCAGAAGGCGATACCTGGTTGGCGATGCATTGCAAGGCTTCTTGCAGCGTGGCCACCACCTCCAGGTGTTTGAGACCCAAGCCGTGCAGCAGTTCCCGTCCTTCTGCGGCACCGTGGCCGTCGAAGCGCGCCACCAGGGGTTTGGCCAGGCCCCGTTTTTCCAGGGCCAGGGCCAGAGCCCGGGCGACCTTATTGCAGGAGAGGATGCCGCCGAAAATATTGAGCAAGATAGCTTCGACCCGATCGTCGCTGAAAAGCAGGTCCAGGGCCGCGCCAACGCGTTCCTCGTTCGCGCCGCCGCCCACGTCCAGAAAATTGGCCGCGGGCAGGCCGGCGAAATTGAGCATGTCCATGGTGGCCATGGCCAGCCCGGCGCCGTTGACCATGAGGCCGACCCGGCCGTTTAGGGTGTGGTAGCTCAAGCCCGCTTCGCGGGCGGTGTTTTCCTGCGCCGTGGCGTGCTGGGGCTGGTAGAAACTCTCTAATTCCGGCTGCAACTCCACGGCGTTGTCGTCGATTTCCACCTTGCCGTCCAGGGCCAACCATTGGCCCTGTTCGGTGAGCACCAAGGGATTGATTTCGGCCAGGGTCAGGCCCCGATCCTGCACGGTGGCAAAAAGATTGCATATCAGCTGTTCAAAGCCCTTCCAATGCTCAGGGGGCAGCTTGAGGTGGAAAAAGCCGCTGCGGATGTGGAAGGGGCGCAGGCCGAGACAGGGATCCAAGGGTTGGATAAGCAGGTTGTCTGGGTCACTGTCCTCGATGTCCACTCCCCCGGCCCGGCCCACGCTGAGAACCGGCGCGCCCAGAAAGCGTTGGATGCTCAAAGAGAGATAGAATTCGCGGGCCACAGCGGTCAGGGGCTCCACGCGCACCAGGGGCACCGATTCCTCCCCGATGCGCATGGCCAGTATGTCCCGGATCGCGGCAGGCAGGGCCTCAAGCGTATCCACTTGGCGGATGCCGCCGGCTTTGCCCCGGCCGCCGCGCAGGACCTGGGCTTTGACCATGTACGGCGGTGCAAAATTCGGCCGGTAGTCGGCTGCGTCCTCCGGACCGAGGAGATCCCCGTTGGGCACCGGAATGCCGCAGCTTTTGAATAAGGCCTTGCTTTGGTGTTCATTGCATTTCATAGGTTGAACCGGTTACTGCAAAGGGCGGCGGTTGTCAAAACGCAGGGGGTTCAGTAGGAAAAGTGCGAGGGAATAAGGGCTGACCTGAATCCCTGGATATTTCATATGTATCCCGGCTTGTACCACTTGCAAACCAAGGAAAGACGTTTGGGTATCCTGTCCCGTTTTTTCTGTACCTGCTTGCAGCGCCAAGGCCGCAAGGCCGTAGTGCTGGTTTTCCTGACTCTGCTCGCTGTTGCCGCCCCGAGTGCGGCGCAAGAGTGTCACGTCGATAACCTGGGGCTCAATAGCAGTGAAGACGGCCACATTGGTGTGCACTTTGGTGTGCAATGCCCGGTGGGGCCGCTGCAAACCATGCTGGTCGAAGAAGGCGGGGTCATCCGCGTGGTTTTCGAGGCCGCCTTGCTTCGGGACCGGCTCTTTTTCTGGAAAAAACAAGAAACCGTGGCCCGGCGGACCTTTTTGCTCCAAAACCGCTCCTTGAGTCAGGAGTTCGTGGTGGACGGCAGCCAGATGGAACAACCCTTGATCGGCCCCTTGCTCGGGCCGCTTTTGCACAAGGCCTGGTCCACGCTGGAAATGGACTTGGGCCCTTGGCGCAATCTCCAGCCAGGCTCTGAGTATACCGTGGAATTGCGGATCCGCTGCGACCGGGCCGATATACCGGTCTGGCTTCGGAAGGCCCTGTTTTTCTGGTCCTGGGATGTTTTGCCCCCACGTTCGTACAAACTCCATTTCAGGTATTGACCGATGGTCCCCGAGCCGATCCGCATCAGCAGCCCTGATACCCGGGAGCGCCGCCGCCGCCAGCGAGAACTCCTCCTCGCCGGGGGCGCGGTGGGGCTCATTATTCTCTTGACCTGGATCGAACTCCAGTTCTTTGGCGTGAATTCCTACCTCTTCCTGGCCTTTTTTAATCTCAATCTCATCTTGCTTTTGCTGATCCTGTTTTTGGTCCTGCGCAACGGGGTCAAGCTGCTTCTGGAGCGCCGCCGCCGCGTTTTGGGTGCCAAACTGCGCATCCGGCTCGTGTTGGCCTTTATGTCTCTATCGCTTATTCCGACTATTCTCATGTTTTTGGTGGCGGTGCGCTTTGTACAGACCTCGGTGGATTTTTGGTTCAAAAGCCAGATCGAGAATTCTTTGGACCAGGCGGTCCAAGTAGGGCAGGGCTATTATCGTCAAATGCAGGACCGCCTTGAGGAACAAGGGGGCTTTATTTTGGACTCCATCCGGCGGCGGGGGTTCGCCTGGGGCGGCGATGGAATGGAGAATTTTCTGAGTTTTAAACGCCACGAGTATGGCCTTTCGCTGGTGGGCGTTTTGCAAAAGGATATGGAGCGCCAGAATTGGCAAAGCACTGAGGGCTGGGAAAAGGCCTGGCCAGCCTTTAAGGATTCTATCGATTGGCAATCCCTGCTTGAGGAGCCCCGGTTCTGGTCTGGGATGCGCCCCGGTCCGGATGCGGACCTGGTCATCGGTTTGATTCCGGTGGACAAAGGGCAAACCGGCTTTCTCGTCGTGGGCCGGAGCATGGAAAAGGGGCTCTTGCGCCAGTTGGACAATATCGTGCAGGGCATGGACGAGTACAAGCAGCTCAAGACCCTCAAGTTGCCGCTCAAAGTCTCCTTGTACCTTATTTTAGGGGTCATGACCCTGCTTATCCTTTTGGGGGCCATGTGGTTTGGCTTCCGGCTGGCCAAGGAGATCTCCGCCCCGGTGCAGGCCCTGGCCGTGGGCACCCAGCGCATCGCTCGCGGTGATCTCAGTGTCCGGCTTGAGGACCATTCCTCGGACGAAATCGGGCTCTTGGTCCAATCCTTCAACAAGATGGCCGGGGATCTGGAACAGAGCCAGGACCGGCTCCGGCTGGCCAATGAGCGCTTGGCCCGGCAGAACCGTGAACTTGAAGAAAGGGGCCGGTATATGGAGGCCGTGCTCAATAATATTACTGCCGGGGTCATTTCCGTGGACAGCCAGGGGCGGATCAATACCGTCAATGCTGCGGCGGAAGCCATTTTGGGCCTGGAGGCCCAGAGCTTGGTCGGCGCCGACCCGCTGGACCTGCTAGAGGGCGAGCACGCCGTGTTGGTCCAGGGTATGCTGCGGCAATTGAGCCAGGCCCCGGACTCGCAATGGCAGCGCCAACTCGATCTGGATCTGGGCGGTCAATTGCGTAAGCTGCTGATCAACGCCGTGGTGCTCCAAACGGAAAACGGCGAGCGCGCTGGATTGGTGGCCGTCTTTGAGGACGTTACCGAGTTGGACAAGATGCAGCGCATGGCCGCCTGGCGGGAAGTGGCCCGGCGCATCGCCCACGAGATCAAAAATCCCCTGACCCCGATCAAGCTCTCGGCGCAGCGGTTGCAGCGCAAGTTCGGCGATGAGGTGCAAGACCGCGTCTTCAGCCAGTCCACGGAATTGATCATCCGTCAGGTGGAGCACTTGCAGCAGATGGTTTCCGAGTTTTCCGCCTTTGCCAAGTTGCCGGAGGTCCACCCGGCCCGGGACGATTTGGCCTCCCTGGTGGAGGAGGTAGTGGGGCTGTTCCGGCAAAGCCACAGCGCTATCGCTTGGACCGTCACGCACCAGGGCGACACCCCGAGCTTTCGTTTCGACCGCGAGGCCATCAAGCGGGTGCTGTTGAACCTGCTGACCAATGCCGCCGAAGCCTTGTCCGGCCAGGAAGGGGGGCAAGTCGATGTGTCCTTGAATTGCGATGTGACCAAGGGCTGGGTGCGGGTGCAGGTGGCGGACAACGGCCCCGGGTTGTCTGCTGAAGAGCGCTCACGGCTGTTCGAGCCCTATTTCTCGCGCAAAAAAGGCGGCACCGGCCTGGGGCTGACCATTGTCAAATCCCTGGTCAACGACCACCACGGCTACGTCCGCATCCGGCCCAACAGCCCGCAGGGCAGCGTGTTTGTGGTGGAGTTGCCGATGGGGTAGTTGGGGAGGCATAGAGGGAAGAAGGTGAGGGGTTATGGGTAATGGGTGAGGGGAAGAAGGG
>JBNJGM010000094.1:0-5449 GCA_051747685.1 Thermodesulfobacteriota bacterium
CTTCCTGGCGTGTCCGAAGCGGTAGTGGTTGGGGTTGCGGATGCCATTTTGGGTTGCGCCCTCAAGGCCTTTATTGTCCCTGAACTCGGCTGGGATCTGAGTGAGCGGCGGATACGCGGCTACTGTAGCGCCCATCTCGAACCGTTTATGGTCCCCAAATATGTTTGTGTTTGTCCTACCCTGCCCCGCTCAGCCAATGGCAAGGTAGATAAGAAGGCCTTGATGGTTGGAGATTGAGTGCGGCCGGCTGTACTGCTCGTCCACACGGGGCCACCATGCCTGAGAGCCTGTTAGGAACACGGGGCATTGGGCACGAGGGCCTAGCGATTTAAAGGGACAAAGGCAGGGTCCGAGAGGACGGTCAATAGTCTGGGGGAAAAAGATTGCCAACGGGCCCACACAGGTGGATGTAGTGAGTGAAGAGGGTGGCAAAACGCCTTTTGTTCGTAGATGTGTTTGTGTCTGGCGGGTGGGGTTGTAATTGCGCTTGAAAACAAGGCGAGTGCCGATGGACGGACAAACTCTATATATTCGCGAACCGGCTGGGCTCAATCGCTGCAAAGAACCGGTCACCGCGGGCGTGCCCTTGCCTCGGGGGTGGATTTTCGATCCTGCTGTGCTTGGCCTCCGACTTGCCGGGGGCGAGACAGAGGAAGCCGCGTGGACTCCTCTGGCTTGGTGGGGAGACGGGAGTATTCGCTGGGTACTGGTGGATTGCCGGATCAGTCTGAAACCCTATCAGGAAATTGGACTCAGTGTTTGTGAAAAGGAGCGGCGCGCCCCTTTGCGCACCGAAAGTGCTTTCTCGCTATGGGCGGACGAGAAGGGTATAATTCTCACTACGGGCGCGGAAAGTTTCCATATTAGCACAGGAACACCCTTTCCGTTTGCATCTGTTGAGCGGCACAATCGCCGGTTGGTGGAATCCCGATTACCAGGGATGGTCCTCACAGACGTTCAGGGTCAGCAGTGGACACCCATAATTGCGGGGTGGTCCAAAGAGATCGAGACCCCCTTTCGCGTGGTCCTGAGGGTCTGGGGAGGGTTTTGTTGCGGCGATGAATCCCACCCTTTGCAGATGGACTGTCGGGTCGAGGCCTGGGCCGGTCAACCGCGGTTGCGCATGGAAGTGACGGTCCATAATCCCCAAGCGGCCAAACATCCGGACAATACTTGGGATCTTGGTGATCCCGGCTCGATTTATTTCCAGGATTTGCGACTCGTGGTTCCCAAAAGTGATTCGCTGGTCTCGAAAGTCTGGGTTCGGGCTGAACCAGGTTCCGAGTTTGTGGCCAACGAGGGGCCGCTGATTGTGTATCAGGACTCCAGCGGCGGCGAGAACTGGCGCTCACCAAACCATATTAATAGATTGGGTACAGTTCCTGTGCGGCAACAAGGGTATACGGTGCACCACGGTGAGCATTTTGTCGCCCAAGGCAAGCGAGCCCAACCTCTGGCTTTGGTGGGCGACGACTCCGGGGCCGTCGGGATAGCCCTTGATTGTTTTTGGCAGCAATTTCCGAAGTCCCTTGAAGCCGATGCGACCGGACTGCAACTGGGGTTGTTTCCGGATGCCTGGGCTGACGTCCACGAGCTGCAAGCTGGGGAGAAAAAAACACATGTTTGCTGGTTGGCCGTGGGCGATGATCTTTCCCAGACGGCGCAGGTCCTGGACCATGCCAGAGCGCCTTTGAGTGTGATGTTGGACCCCCATTGGGTATGTCGCGCTGAGGCGGCGCCGTGCGCCGTGCCGGGGGGGCACGCATTGTCTGCAACGGCCAGTGAGGCCTATACGACGTATGAACGATTTTTGGATCGGGCTGTTCACGGGGCGAGGTCTTTTTTTGTGCGCCGGGAGGAAATCGACGAATACGGCTGGCGCCATTTTGGGGATATGTATGCCGACCATGAAGCGGTTTTTCATACCGATTCAGAGATATTTATTTCGCACTATAATAACCAGTACGACTTGATCAAAGGGGCAGTGGCTCAGGCCTGGCGGACCCAGGATAGGGTCTGGCTGCGTCTGGCTGGCGAATTGGCGGATCATGTGGCTGATATTGATATCTATCACACAAAGGAAGATCGCTACCAATACAACCACGGCCTGTTCTGGCACACCGACCACCACCTTCCAGCAGATAAAGCCACCCATCGGGGTATAGCGCAGGCCCACAAAAAATCCAAACAAGAAGTCGGCGGGGGGCCGGCTCCGGACCATAATTACGCCACAGGGCTCAGCCTCATGTATTGGATCACTGGGCGGCAGTTTTACAAAGAGGCCGCCTTGGAGTTGGTCGATAATATTGTCCAACTCATGCGCGGGCCTCGGACACTGGTGGAAGCCTTCTATACAAGATTGCAAAAAAGTGCCAACGGCAACGGCTCCGCCGAGGACAAGGTGTACGGTTTGTGGGATGGCCCTGGGCGTGCCAGTGGGAATGCCTTAAACACATTGCTGGACGGCTTTGCCTTGACCCAGGATCGTGGCTATATGGAACTGGCGCAGCGGCTGATTTGTACCTGTGTTGCACCGAATGATAATATTGCAGAGCGCAGGCTTTTAGATGCGGAGCGGCGCTGGATGTATACAGTATTTATGAAGGCCTTGGCCCGGTATCTGCTGCTCAAGGAACAAGAAGGGGAAAAAGATGGCCACGCGGCTTATGCGCGGGCTGTTTTTGTCCACTACGGATTGTGGATGGTTGAAAACGAATATCCCTATTTGCAGACCCCGGAGATATTGGAGTTCCCCAACGAGACCTGGGCCGCCCAGGAACTTCGCAAAAGTGATATTTTTGCCCTGTTGGGCCGCATGGTAGCAGGTGCGCTGCGTGACCAGTGTTTCGAGCGGAGCCAATTTTTTTTCCAGATTGCAATGGAGCAGCTCGAATATTTTGACAACGCCGCCAGTACCCGGGCTTTGGCGCTAGCAATGACCAATGGCCTTGAGCACAAAGCACTCTCTGCCCAATGGTCAGCTGGAACGCTCCCTGATGGGGTACGTGTCAAACAGATTTATCACGAGTGGCAGGAGTATTCCGCAGGCCTGCCGGTAGTAGCGGACGGGCAAAACTGGTGGCACCTTGCACGGCAGACCTCTCTCCAGAAAGAATGGCAGTGGGTTCGTGGCCGCCTTTGGGGATAACAGCACAGGATGCGCTACGTGCAAGCACCTGTGAATACGTAACAAACGGGATATTCCGATCCCCGTGGAGGCTCTCGTTGGAATATAAGGGCCTTTGGGCGTTGCAGCCCTCAAAACCGGAATAGACGCTTCTTATCCCGCATTCGTGTTTGTGGTCTACAATTCAGGGTAGGCTGTTTAGCTCTGATTTTGAACAGATATCACGGCTCGTAGTGAGGCGAAGACGGAAAAATTTACTACGTATGGAAACGCGTTGATAGAGCAAATGCTGGGAGAGACAGAAGCGAATCGGTCACGGGCGCACAGAGGCGGCTATGGGCGAGCACAGGGAACGCCAAGCACACAATGCCCAATAATGGATGATATATGAAGCGATTTTTCAAACAGTTGGCCCATGTCACTTTCAAAGCCCTGACTTGGCCACTGTATGTGTTGTACTGCGTCCAACGCGGCTGGCTCGGTGGGCGACGGGCGTTGAGTGGCATGAGCCAACTCTGCGCTCTTGTCCCGGGGCTTACCGGTGAATGGGTACGTCGTGGGGTGCTGCAATGGGTGACCAAACAGCCATTGCGCGATTGTTGCATTGGATTCGGGACCACCTTCTCCGATCCCCGGGTGCGTATCGGGGACGGCGTGTATATTGGCCCGGGGTGTGATATCGGTTACGCCCAGATCGGTCGGGATTGTATCCTGGGCAGCGGGGTGCATGTTGTCAGCGGTCAGCACCAGCACCATTTTGACGATCCTAAGACGCCTATTCGTGATCAAGGTGGCACGTTTGTGCAGGTTGTTATTGGCCCAAACGCGTGGGTGGGTAATGCAGCGGTGGTGGCTGCAAACATCGGCGCCGGGTCCGTTATCGGCGCCGGTAGCGTGGTCATTCGCCCTGTGCCCGATAGGGCCGTGGCTGCGGGCAATCCGGTCCGGGTGCTCCGTTACCGCTAACAGGCCGTGGCAGATCTGCCCATAACCGCAAAGGGATAAAATATTCAACGTGTTATGAACGGATATATCCCGAGCCGAAGCGGTATACCTTATAGAGCACACGTGCTTCGGATGCAGGAGGATTTGCATGTCCCATAGCAGCTGCGTTTTTTTGGTGGCCCTAGTGGCCGTATGCCTTTTTTCGGCGCTTTTACCTCCTCGGTCTGGGTACGCCTTGCAGCCAGCCGAAGTGCTTGTGGTCGCGAATAAAAAGGCTTCCCAAAGTGTGGGGCTGGCCAGGTACTATATGCAACAACGGCATATCCCAGAGAAAAACCTGGTCCAGCTTTGGGTGCCAGCCGCAGAGCAGTGCTCTCGCGAAACCTACACCCACAAAATTGCCACTCCTATCCGAAGGGCGCTTACGGAAAGTACAAGAAACCCTCGAATCCGCTGTCTGGTACTTGTATACGGGATGCCGCTGAAGGTCGGAGGGCCGGAACTCACTGGGGAGGAAAAAAATGTGTGGCGCAAATTGCAGGACCAGCAAGAGAGGCTTAGGCAACAGATAGACGCGGCAACCGGTGCGCAGCAGAAGCAATTAAAGTCCACCCTGAAGGAGGTGCAGGGCAAAATCCGGCGGCGCAAAAATGCCTTCAACCGTTCCGCTGCGGTGGATTCTGAGCTGGCCATGGTGTTGGACGAAGATGCCTCGTTGGATTTTTGGCAACCCAACCCCTTTTTTTTGGGGCATACACCTGAAGATTGCGCGCTGGCGAAAGACGATATCCTGATGGTCTCCCGCTTGGATGGGCCGGATGGCGCTACGGTGAAGCGCCTGATCCGTGACGGACTGACAGTGGAACACAACGGGGGGTTGCAGGGAACAGCCTACTTCGATGCCCGCTGGCCGGTGCCCCAAACGAAAAAGGCTTCGAGTTACGCCAGGTACGATCAGTCTCTCCACAGGGCTGCCCAACTCGTGGGTAACGCCACTTCCCTGGGTGTTGTCGTGGATGACCAGGCGCAACTTTTCCAACCTGGAGACTGCCCTGCGGCGGCCTTGTATTGCGGATGGTATAAGTTGTCCCAGTATGTGGACGCGTTCCAATGGCAGCCGGGAGCTATAGGATATCATATCGCCAGCACTGAATGTGCAACACTGAGGGGCAACACTCAAAAATGGTGCAAACGGATGCTGGAGGAAGGGGTGGCCGCCACTATCGGTCCAGTGGAAGAACCGTATGTCCAGTCCTTCCCGTTGCCGGAGGTTTTTTTTGCTTTTCTGGCAGACGGGCATTACACGTTGGCTGAGGCTTACCTCGTGTCAGTGCCGGTGTGGTCCTGGAAAATGGTTTTGGTGGGTGATCCGTTGTA
>JBNJGM010000095.1:0-5390 GCA_051747685.1 Thermodesulfobacteriota bacterium
GGATTGAGATCCAAAAAAACAAAATCCGCGCCGTTATCCCGGGCTTCGTAAATAGCCACCCCGCTGCCCATATACTCGAACATGGAGCGAAGTCGCGCTTCACTCTCGGCCAAGGCCTGTTCGGCGTGCTTTTTCTCGGTGATGTCCACGCCCACGGATTGGAAGTAAGTCACGTTGCCCTGGGCGTCGAAAAAAGCCCGGTTGGTCCAGGCGGTCCAGCGTTGGGTCCCGTCAGGGCCGGGGAAGCCATTTTCGTTGGTATGGGTGGGGTCTTCCGGGGTGAAGCCGGCCAGGTATTCGAGCGTCTGCTGCTGCGCTTCTGGGGGGAGATAGGTGATCCATTGCTGGCCTTGCAATGTCGCCGGAGTACACCCCATATATTCCGCAAAGGTCGTGTTCACGAACAAAATGGTCGTGTCCGGCAAAAAGCGCTGGACAAAATGGGGGTGGTCCTCGACCAGGCTGCGGTAGAGTTGTTCTTGCTCCGCCAATTCGGCCCGGCTGCGGCGTAATTCCTCTTCGATATGCTTTTGGGGGGTAATATCCCGGAGGTGCTCCACGATGCGTACCACCCGCCCGTTTTCGTCCAAAACCGGGTGGCTGCGGCAATTCAGGTATTGCCCGAGTTCAGGGACGTATTTTTCCAACTCCACCGAGGATTTTTGGCGCACGGCTTGGCGCGTGGCACAGGGTTCGCACTCCCGGTCCCGGCCGAGGAGTTCATAACATTTGCGGCCCTGCACTTCGTGCGGCGCAAGGCCGAGGCGTTCATACCCGGCCCGGTTGTAGCGATCAATGCTATGGTCCGGGTATTGGATGGCCAAGATGTCCGAGATCCCGTTGATGACCCCTTCGAGCAAGCCCTTATGGTGTTTGAGCTCTGCTTCAGCTTGTTTGCGCTCGGAAATATCCCGCACCCATTCGATAAAATATTCCACTGTCCCGGCGGGGTTGCAGATGGGCATGGCCCGCAGTTCAATCCAGCGCCCGTCAGCAAGCAGGACGTCCTTTTGCAGCGGTTGTTTGGTCTCCAGGACAGTCTGGGCCATGCAGTTGGAGCACGGCGCCGGCAATCCCCAATAGGTCTGGTAGCATTTGCTGTGCAGGTGCTGGTGCTCCGGCGCCACTGCGGCCAAACCTTGCCAGTTGCTGTAGATGATATTCAGGTCCGGGTCATGCACAGAGACCATATCCGGAATGACCGCGAGCATTTTGGCCAGCAACCGTTCTTGGCGGTCCAGTTGGTGTTCTGCTTCGCGCTGTTCGGTGATGTCCTCGGCGGAACAGACCACGTACCGGATAGTGCCCTGGGCATCATGGTGCGGGGATTTGGTGATGGACAGCAGGCGAAAGGCGCCGGAGGCGTGCGGCACCCATTCCTCGGTATGCACTGGTTTGCCACTCGTGAAGACCTGGAGGTTGCTTTGCTGACAGGTTTCGGCCACCTGGGCCGGAAAAAGCGCTTGCATATCCGTGTAGGCCATTTCCTCCACGGAAAAGCCGAAAAAGGCGGCGTGGGCGCGGTTCACGGCGCCGTAGGTGCGGGCGTCGGTGAGATACCAGATTTGGGTGGGGATATTGTCCAAAAGGATCTGGCGTTCGCTATTGGCCTGCTTCTCCCGGGTGATGTCCACAAAGGTGGTAGCGAAGTACAGAGGCTGTGGGGAAAAGGCATGGACTTGGTACCAGCGCCCCAGGGGATGGGAGTATTGTTCAAAAACCTCTTCCCCTCCATTGAGGGCGATGGCCCCATAAAAGGCGATCCAATCGAATTGCCCGCTGGTGATTGTCGGCAGTACCTCGGTGACCCGGCGGTTGTGCACCTCTTCGGCGTTGAGGCCGGTAATGGCGGCAAAGGCGGGGTTGACTTCCACGAATATATAATCCGCTGGCGCCCCGTTTTCGTCGAGCACGAGTTTGTGCGCGGCATAGCCAAAGGGGGCCTTCTGGATCAGATTTGGGTACACGTTTTCATGGTTCATATGCGCTCACCTAGGAGGGTTGGGGAGGCGAAAAGATGGCCGGGAATGGGGTTAAACAGCGAATTCAAAGAAATCTCGGGTCCACTGCATGGTTTGCGCATAGGTGACAGCTACCTCAGCGGGTGAGAGTTCCAAGCGTTCGACATAGCGGTCAACTTGCTCCCAGTGTGCCTGTTCATAGGCCTGGATCAGTTCCAGCCACGGGGTGTAGTGATTGGTTTTCCCCTCTAACGCGGCTTTCACTTCGGGGTTTAGGGGCAAATGGGCCAAGACAGCGGACATGGGCTGGTCAAATATGGCTTCCAGCAGGGAGAGCAGTCCTAAAAGAAAAAGGTGTTCAGCGTGGGGAGCGTAGGCATTTTGTTTGGCCAAGGTTTCGAAGAATTTGGCCCGCAGGGCGCTGTAAAACGGCAAAGCCGAGGTTTTACCCTGGGGGGTTAGGTCGCGAAGCAGAAACAATTGCAACAGATGGCGCAATTGGTTGGAACCCATATAGGTCAGGGCGTGGCGGATGGAGTTGATCTGTATCAAAGGGCTGCAATGCACGGAATTGACGTAGCGCAGTACCCGGTAGGTCAGGGAAACCTCTTGCTCCACCACAGTGGCCAATTGATCCAGATCCGGATCTTCCTGGTGCAGCAATTGCAGGATTTTCAGGCGCAAAACCTGATTTGAGGCCAATTGGGTCCCCTGAATAGTTTCGGGTTTTTGGAAAAAAAAGCCCTGGAAGAGCTCAACCCCCTCGGCTTGCAACGCGGCAAAAACCGCCTGGTGTTCAATCCGTTTGGCCATGACCGTGACCCCGGCGTCTTGCAACTTGCGGATTTGCTGCAGGGTTTCCGGGGTAGCCCCCTCTAAGCCGTCGACAATACAAATATCCATATCACTGCCAAGCTGTGTGCAGTCGGCTGTTTGGCGGTCAACGGCCAGATAATATCCTTCGCGGCGCAGGTTTTGCAATGCCTTGTGTTGGGCGGGGGTGGGCGGCCTGGAATACGCGATCTTGAGTACTGTTTTGTACGGCGGCAAGGCGTAGGGAGCGTTGTTCAGTATCGCGGGCATTGTGAAATTGATCATAATGAAGGTGTCGGCCGCAGTTTCCACGAACGGGGTGGCATAGCTTTCTTGGATCACGCTGAGCGTGGCGTCCTCACCGTTTTCGAACAGGGCGCTAGGGGCGTCTTTGTCCGCGCGGTACAGGAGTTCATGGCCCTTGACCCGGGTACTTGCATCGAAAATGGGCTGGCGGCCCAAATAGGTATGGGGGGTGTGCCAGTTCATGTCCGAGGGATCGTTCATGGCGACCTCCAAAGGATGATATGCGCCGCGAGTAATAACTGTTCCCAGGTAAAAAGCGCGGGGCGCTCCCCTGAAGCTCGCCTGCCATTTACGGGCGGGCGCGGGCTGGATGGCGAGCCATGGGAGTAGCAGGGGCTTATGGCGGGGTTATCGCAACGCTAGGGTTTTCGTACTGCGGAATTGTTTGATGTTTTCGAAGCATAGACAAATTTTTTTGAATTCTATTTACCTTACAGAATAAAGGCAAGAAGAAATTATTTCCTGCTCTTTCCATTCTCCACCTTTATTCCTGTTTTCCTTCTATTGCTTCCCACCTCTGTCTGGGCTACTGTGCGCGCAATCTCCGGCTAAGACCCGTATTTTGGTTTCGCTATGTGACATTGAGGAGTTGTGCATGCGCTGGAAGAAATTGAGTATCAAATGGAAGATCCTGGCCATTATCCTGGCCGGGCCGATCATTATTTCCTGTATTTCACTTGCGATGCAGATCCAAAGCACCAATGAGAGCGCGCTGACCTCAATCGAGGGCAAAAGCCGCGCTATTGTCATGATGGCTGAAGCCGTGCGGGAAAATATGGCTGACAAATTACAGCAAGGGGTTATGAAACCCTTTTCTGAACTCCAGAGTCGGGAACAGATCATCGAGGCCGTACCCATTGTCACAGCCATGCGTGTGGCCGGCAGAAATGCCCGCGAAGCCGGATATACCTTCAGGGTGCCCAAGGTGCAGCCCCGCAATCCTGAAAACACCCCTACTGAATTGGAGCGTTCCGTTTTAGCGGAACTCAAGGCCAAGGATCTCAAAGAAAAAACCCTGATCCAAGAGGATCAGATCCGGTATTTTCGGGCCATTAAATTGACTGAAGAATGCATGTACTGCCACGGTGACCCCAAAGGCAGTACAGATCCAGTGGGCGGCACAAAGGAAGGCTGGGCAACCGGGGAAATCCACGGCGCCTTTGAGATCATTACGTCCTTGGACGACACCAAAGCCGCTATCCAGCAGTCGGTGTGGCGGATCACCGTGTGGACTTTGGGGGTTTTGGTGGTCTTGGGTGTGATCTCTTGGTTGTTGATCAAAAGCACTATTGTAGGACCTATTTTACAGGCTGGTACCCGCCTCAAAGGGTTGGCGGCCGGTCGTTTGGACCAGCCGAAAATCGAGACGGACAAAACAGATGAATTGGGGCAAATGCTCAACGATCTGGATCAGATGTCCGAAAGCTTAACGGCAATGCTCTCGCTTATCGCTGGCAAGGGCGAAGAAATGGTCCAGGCCTCGGACAATCTGAAGTCCATCGCTACAGAACTGTCAGATAATTCCGGGAACTTGACGAGCCGCTCCAATACCGTGGCTGCGGCTTCGGAAGAGATGAGTTCCAATATGACTTCGGTGGCCGCGGCTATGGAAGAGGCGTCTACCAATGTCGCCACTGTGGCCTCGGCTGCGGAGGAATTGAGTACCACCATCACCGAG
This sequence comes from Thermodesulfobacteriota bacterium, assembly GCA_051747685.1. Lineage (GTDB taxonomy): Bacteria > Desulfobacterota > Desulfovibrionia > Desulfovibrionales > Desulfohalobiaceae > Desulfohalobium. Next base: position 4,759 of record JBNJGM010000095.1, read on the forward strand.
GTCGCGGGCAGTGCGGATTCGGCCCGGGCCACCACGGATAAGGCGGTAGCCCAATCGGAAAGCGCTGGCACGCGTGTTTCCCAACTCGGGACTGCGGCCCAGGAAATCGGGAAGGTTTCGGAGTCGATCACCGCTATTTCGGCGCAAACCAATCTCTTGGCCTTGAACGCGACCATTGAGGCGGCCCGGGCCGGCGAAGCCGGGAAAGGATTCGCCGTGGTCGCCAACGAGATCAAGGAGTTGGCCAATCAGACCGCTATAGCCACGGAAGAGATCAAAAAACGCGTTCAGCACATCCAGTCCTCCACCACGGCAACTTCGGAGGAAATCTCGCAGGTCATCGACATTATCCATGAAGTCAATGAGTTCGTGGGTACAGTGGCCTCTTCTGTGGAGGAGCAGTCCTCAACGACCAAGGAGATAGCTGAAAATGTTAACCAGGCCTCCCAGGGCCTGCGGGAGGTCAATGAAAACGTGGCCCAGGCCTCCACGGCCACGGAAGATATTGCCAAGGATGTCAACGGGGTAAACCAAAGCGCCGAGCAGATAAGCGATTCCAGCAACAGGGTGGGGTCGGCTTCAAGCGGCCTGTCCTCTATCTCCCAGGAATTCAAAAAATTGCTGGAGAAATT
>JBNJGM010000096.1:0-5329 GCA_051747685.1 Thermodesulfobacteriota bacterium
GGGGGTGTGGTTGGGCCGTGTTTTCTGCGGAGGTTGACGGCAGTTGCCCACAAAAAAGCCGCCTCCTGGGGGAGACGGCTTTGGGGCATTGTTTGGTGCGCTGTTGTTGGATCAGCCGCACCCGCTACAGCCGCCGCATCCGCTGCCGCCGCCGGCGGTGGTTTCCAGGTTCGAGGAAACGGAAAAGCCGTATTGGGCGGCGTCGATGGTTATGGGCGAAGCCGCGATGACCAAGCTTTTGTCGACCACGAAAGAATATCCCTGGACGTCAAAGAGGTCGTCGGTTTCTTGTTTTTCATCCAAGCCGAGGGCCAAGCCCGGGCCGCTGCAGCCCGAGGCCATGTACACCCGGATAGAGGGGAGGTTGTCTTGGCCTTCGAAATGCCTATCCAGCTGGGTCTTGGCCTCTGGTGTGAGTTCAACCATAGAGGGTCTCCTTCTTGTGTGTACGTTGAACAATAAAAATATGATCGGCTGTGCAGGGTGTCAATGGGGTGTTGGGAATATTGTGGTACGGGAAATTGAGGTGTTGTAAGGATTGGGGATTGAAAAAGCCAAGGCATTGAAGCGAGGTCTTGCCCCATTTGTTTAGGTCACAATGGTAAAAAAGCCGCCTCCCGAAGGAGGCGGCTGAGGTGACGTCGGATCGCACACCTGACTAGCAGGAGGTGCAGCTACTGCACCCGCCGCCTCCGCCCATGTCCATTCCGGGAGAGGTCACGGAAAAGCCGTAGGGCGAAGCGTCGATGGTGACCTGGGAAGCGGATTGCATCAAGCGCTTATCTGCTACAAAGGTATACCCTTCTACTGTGGAAACGTCGTCGGTGTCTTTTTGCTCATCCAGAGCAAGTGCCAGCCGGGGGCCGCCTCAACCGGCAGCCATGTAAACCCGGATGGCCGGGATTTCTTCTTGGCCCGTGAAATGCTTATCAAGCTGGGCCTTCGCTCCTGGTGTTAACTCAACCATAAAGTCCCTCCTTCAAGTGGTCTTAAGGATTAAATATATACGCACGAATGGCGGTATTGTCAATCCGCGACCCGGCGTACTGGGTTTTCCAGCGCTTATCGCGCTGAATGTGCGGGCTGGAAAAAACGCAATCGCAGGGCGTTGGTGACCACGGAAACCGAACTCAAGGCCATGGCCCCGCCCGCGATCATAGGGTTGAGGGTCGGGCCGCCGAAGACATACAAAAGGCCGGCCGCGACCGGAATACCCAACGAATTGTAGAAAAAGGCCCAAAACAGGTTTTGTTTGATGTTGCGTACGGTGGCCCGGCTGAGTTCCAAGGCGTCAAGAACTCCGGTGAGCCGTCCCTGCATGAGCACCACGTCGCCGGATTCGATGGCCACATCTATGCCGGTGCCCATAGAGATGCCGAGGTCGGCCGCAGCCAAGGCCGGGGCGTCGTTGATCCCGTCGCCGACCATGGTCACTTTATGGCCTTGCTGCTGCAGTTCCTGGATGGCCGCGGCCTTATTGTCCGGCAGGACTTCGGCCACAACCTCGTCGATGCCGATGCGCTGGGCGATGGCCTGGGCGGTGCGCTTGTTGTCCCCGGTGAGCATGACCACCTTGAGTCCGAGGGCCTTCAAACGGTGGACGACCTCCGGGGCCTCCTCTTTGACTGTGTCCGCGACGCCGAAAAATGCGGCGATGCGGCCGTTTACGGCAGCGACAATGGGGGTGGCACCCTGGTCGGACTGTTCGCGCCAGGCCTGCTGCGAGGTCTCGTCGTCCAACCCCTCGGCGCCGCTCGCACGGATATAGGCGGGGGCGCCGATCAGGAGGTCGTGCCCGGCGATCCGGGCGCTGAGGCCTTGGCCCGGCACAGCGTCAAAAGAGTCCGGGCGGGGCAGGGCGGCGCCGGCTGGGTTCAACCCGCGGATCAAGGCTTGTCCCAGCGGGTGTTCGGATTCTTGCTCCGCCCCGGCGACGAGCCGGCCCAGGGTTTCCTGGTCCACATCCGGGTGCTGTAAATAGGTGGTGTGCACCAGTTCCGGCTTGCCGTAGGTCAAGGTCCCGGTTTTATCAAAAACCACCGCGTTGACCTTGCGGGCCATTTCCAGGGCGGTGCCGCTCTTGATGAGCACGCCCAGCTGGGCGCCGCGACCGGTGCCGACCATGATCGCGGTCGGCGTGGCCAAACCGAGGGCGCAGGGACAGGCAATGACCATAACCGCAATAAATATGCGCAGGGCAAAAGTGAATTCCGTGTCGCCCAGAAAGAACCAGGCCAGCCCAGACCCGACCGCGATGGCCATGACCGTGGGCACAAAATACAGGCTCACGGTGTCGGCCAGGCTGGCGATGGGGGCCTTGGAGCCCTGGGCCTCCTGAACGAGCTGGATGATCCGGGACAAGGTGGTGTCTTTGCCCACCTTATCGGCCTGGACACGCAGGGCGCCGTGGGCGTTGTAGGTCCCGCCGACGACCTGGTCTCCGGCTGTCTTGCCCACCGGCAGGCTCTCGCCGGTGAGCATGGATTCGTCCACGCTGGAGTGGCCTTCAAGGATGGTCCCGTCCACAGGAATGCGCTCCCCGGGGCGGACGAGGATGACATCCTCGGGCCGCACGTCCTGAACGGGCACGCTGATCAGTTCCTCGCCGCGCACAAGGGTGGCGGTGTCCGGGCGCAGCTGCATAAGCTCCTTGATCGCGTCTGAGGTCCGGGCCTTGGAGCGGGTTTCCAGATATTTCCCCAGATAGATCAAGGTCACGATGACGGCGGCGGATTCAAAATAGAGATCCATGGCCCGGGGCACTGGATTATGGCCGAGCAGGATCTCGAGCAAATTCCAGGTGGAATAGATAAACGCGGCGCTGGTGCCGACCGCGATAAGCGAGTCCATATTCGGGGTCAGGCGGTACAGATTGGGAAAGCCGTGGGTGTAAAAGTCACGTCCGGCCCAGATAACCGGCAGGGTAAGCAGGAATTGGGCCAAGGTGAAATTCAGCGGCGCGTGCATCGGGCTGAGCCAGCGGGGCAGGGGCAGGCCGAACATTTCGCCCATAGAGATGATCAGCAGGGGCAGGGTAAAGGCGATGGCTATGTTCAGGCGCTGGCGCATACCGCGCAGGCGCTCCAGGAGCTCTTCCTGGCGCTGGTCTTCGGCGGCGTTGCTCTCTTCCATGGCCACGGCTTCGTATCCGGCGTCCGAGACCGCCTGTTGCAAATCCGCAAAGCGGAGTTGGTTGGGGTCGAGCATGACGTTCGCGGTTTCGGTGGCCAAGTTGACCTGGGCCTGGTCCACGCCGGGGAGATTGCCCAGTGCTTTTTCCACGCGTGCGGAACAGGCCGCGCAGGTCATGCCTTTGATGCCGAGCTGGAGCTGTTGCTGCGTGGAGGGCGGGTGGGCCTCGAAGCCAAGCTCGCGCACGGTTTGGGCTATATCTTCGGCGGTGAGGGCGGTCGGATCCCAAGTGGCCTGGAGGGTCTCGGCGGCGAGATTGACGGCGGCTTCTTGGATCCCGTCGAGTTTGTTCACGGCCCGCTCTATGCGAGAGGAACAGGCCGCGCAATTCATGCCGGTGATGCGGAAGGTCCCTTGCTGGGCGTTCGGGGAGGCAGCCATATGATCTCCTTACGTCGGAAGCGTTGTGGAATATGGGTGAGGGGGAGGGGTCTTCACGAGATCCCGGTAACCGGGAGTTCATTGGCCAGGGTTATCCTTGATCTGTCTATATGGACATCAAATGCCAGAATGGCAACCCCGGCCGCGTGGGCGGCATGCAAAAGGCGGGCGTAGTCGTGGTCGATCTCCCAGGCGGCCTCGAACCACGCGGCATCGGTGCGCTGGATAAGGAAAAATACAGCGGTCTTCGCCCCTTGCTGTTGGAGGCGGATAAGCTCCCGGAGGTGCTTTTGGCCCCGCATGGTCACGGCGTCAGGGAAGGCGGCTCGGCCGTTTTCGACAAAGGTGCAATTTTTGACCTCCATATACAGGGGGAGGTGCTCAGGGCCCTCCCAGAGGAAATCCAACCGGGTGCCGGCTTCGGTGGCGACTTCCGGTCGGCAGGTGGTGTAGCCGCTCAGCGCCGGGACGTGGCCGCCCTCGATGCCTTCGCGGACAATACTGTTTGTGCGCTGGGTGTTGATTCCCACCAGGCCGCTGCCCATATCGATGAGTTCCCAGGTATAGGGGTATTTGCGTTTGGGGTTGTCGTGCCGGGACAGGAAGATATCCCGCCCGGGTTCGCTGCAACCGCGCATGCTCCCGGTGTTGGGGCAGTGGGCGGTCAATTCCGTGCCGTCTTCAAGGCGGACGTCGGTGAGAAAACGCTTGCGCCGCTTAAGTAGCGCGGCAGTGGTCAGAGGTGGCAGATCCATCGGTTCTCCTTGCAAAGCGAGCTGAATAGGCCGTTGTCCATTGCCGCGTGGTAGCAAAGCGGCACAAGGGGCAGTCGCTTCGGTACGGATGTTTTGTACAGTCAGCTAGGGCCGGTGGGGCCTGAATGCATTAACCGAGGTCAAATCGTGGCGAATTCTGTCAGGAAGTGTTGCGGGCCCCTCCACCAAGCGGCAGTGGGCGCAGGGGCAAGACAGACGCGGGGCTTGGGTATAAAGGGGTAAGGGCCGTTTGGGCGCTGTCAATGCCGGTGGGGACTCCCGGCGGGGAATCGCATGGCATTTCCAGGCGTTTGCTGCTTGCCAAACCAAGTACTCCGCTTTTATCCTTTTCACTTCGCAGTTGTCCATTTCCGCGCTGAACCTGTTTCCTGGGAGCTTTGCCTATGCCTTCGCCGTCGACGCGTCAGATCCTCACTGAAACGGAATTCACCCGCACCCTGGAACGCTTGGCCTCGGAAATCGTGGAACGCCACGAGTACGACGGCACCCTGGCTTTGATCGGGATACAGCGGCGGGGCGTGGAACTGGCGGACCGTTTGCGGCACCTGCTCGAAACCCGGCTGGGCCAGGCGGTGCCCCTCGGAAAATTGGATATCAATCTCTACCGCGACGATTGGACCACCATGGAATCGCAACCGCGGATCAATCATACGGAAATCCCCTTTGCGGTGGACAACAGCCATTGCATCCTTGTCGACGACGTTTTGTACACGGGAAGGACGATCCGGTCGGCCTTGGAGGCGATTTTGGATTTCGGACGGCCCCGGCGGGTGGAATTGTTGGTTTTGGTGGATCGGGGGCATCGGGAATTGCCCATCCACGCCGATTATATCGGCAAGCGGATGCATACCTCCCGCTGGGAACGGGTGGATGTCGAAATCCGGGAACGGGACGGGCGTGATGCTGTGGTGTTGACGGAGGATTGAGGGGGGGGAAGAAGTTTTAAGTTTTAAGTGTTAAGAAAGATTGAGGAATTGAGG
>JBNJGM010000097.1:0-5322 GCA_051747685.1 Thermodesulfobacteriota bacterium
TAACCTATCACCTATGACCTTGTTTTCGTTTGTAATTTTGAATTTGGAATTTGTTTGTAATTTGTGATTTGTGATTTGGAATTTTCTTCCCTCTGTGCCTCTGTGCCTATTCTTCCCATAACCTATCACCCATAACCCCTAACCTCTTCCCCTCTTCCCCCTTTGTGCCTCCTCTTCACCCCTTCCCCCCTGTAAAAAACAAATCCCTTCATTTTACAGCCATTTACACAAATGTACGTAGAGCAGAAAAACATGCTGAGATGATTGTTGAAATGACAAGTAGTGTAAAAATCACGCAGTATCGGGGGGTTAGCAGCACAACCTTTATCTATGGAATTTGTTGGATTTTTTCCAGGAATGGGGTTGCATGCCGGATAGCTTTTTTGTAGGGTCCGATGAAACTTGAAAGAAGTTTTGTAGCGAGGCGGGTGCGGAAATTTTTTTTCTGTTGCCGCTGTACGCGGGCGCAGAAAAAGCTGTTTGGGCCCCGCGAATCCACTGCACAAGCCGTTTCTGCCCGCCCTGTGCGGCGCAAAAACGCCTGTGTACTGCGAAAGGTTGCAAACTCTTCGCAGGCGCGGTTTTGAGCATTGCGTGCCCAACTTCGTTGGTGGTGCAATCACGCGTGGATTGGCCCCGTAAGTGCCCTTCGGTACATTTTTTGGTGGGCGATACTGGACAGGCGTGTTGAATTTTGCGAGAGCTAGCCCGTAATCATCGCCCATAAATGCTGAGATGGATGCATTGTATTTGATAAATAGGGCCGTCGTGCGGCGGCTAAAGGTTTGGGAAGCAAGAGGTCGCGCAGACTCGCGCAGACGGTGTTTTGAACATATTCTAAGGCGGGAGCCGTATGGCTGGTGGAAAGATCCTGAGTGTGAGTTATATCGACGGCGTTTATTACTACTTAGAAGCGGAAAAGAAAGCGTCCGGATATTTTCCCCAATACCCCCAGAGCACCACCTCGCTGGATGCGATCAAGACCTTGTGCCGCAAGGCCGATGAGATCCATCTCGCCTCTGTCTTTCCCTCGGCCATCTACCAGCGCACCCTGTTGCCCAAGGTGGCCAAACGCTACATGCCCAACCTGGTCAACCAGCAGGCCAAGGAAAAAATGGGTGTCAGCGCTCCGGTCCTTTCCCGCTACAAAATCATCCAGGAAATGACCGAGGCCGGGGTCAATAAATGGCAGACCGGGTATTGCGCCATTGCCGAGAGCGAAGTCATGGCCCTGTGGGAAGCCATGGCCCCGTTTCAGAAAAAGATCCGTTTCGTTACCCCGGTTTCGGTTGCCATGGCCGCTATGGTCAGCGAACTCGAGCAGCCCGCGGAAAAATTCGTGGTCGTCTGGGTCGGGGAGCAGAGTTCGATCATCGTTATCGCCTCCACCGACGGCATCGTCCATGTAGCGCGCAACGTGCCGCTGCGCCTGGAAAAGCGGGCGCTGCAGCTGCAGCAGCCGAGCAGTCCCGCCGCCCACGCCCCTGCCGGCGGTGACGAGGACGAGATCGAGGTCGATATGCAGCGCCTCATGGACCAGGGCGCAGCCGACGAGGACGGGGAGTCCACCGCGGGAGAAGCGGCGCCTTCGGCTCGTCCCAGCGCCGGGGAGGAACAACACGCCGACATGGTCGCGGCGGGCCATTTCTCCCGGGAATTGGAACAAGAGCTGGGCCGGACCTTCACCTTTTTCAAACAGGAATTCCGTGAAGCCGCCCCCTCCCAGGTCTATTTGCTGGGCAACCCCAATCTGCACCAAATCAGCCGCTATTACCCCCTCTCCGAAGCCTACGAACGCGTTCACTATACCCTGCATACCGACAGCCAGCGCGGGCTGTCCTCTGAATTTGCCCAGGAGAATATCCATCTGCTGGGCAATTTGTTTGTCACCGATACCTTCAGTTTCATCCCCGAATTCGTGGCCATTAAGCGCAAGTCGAACATGCTGCTCAATGCCGCTGGCGTGCTTTTGGTGGCGGGCATTGGCGCGGGGGTCGTTTGGGTGGACCAGCTCTATCAGCAGCGCGCTAGAGCGGTGCAAACCCACCAGGAGCGGGTGGACCAAATTGCCGCCACCCAAGAGCAGGCGGCGGAGCTGCAGGACAAGGTCAACCGCCTCAAGCCCATTGAGGGCTGGAAACAATTTTACGACCAGACCATGGCCGCCAAGCCGCCCTGGGACATGTTCATTTCCGAATTGGCCATGGTTCTCGAGGATTATGTGGTCATCGATTCCCTGAAAGTCTTGGACGGCAGCGGGGAATCCCGCAAATGCCGGGTCCAGGGCAAGATCCAGGCGCCCAATTGGGAGACCGGCTTGGACCTGTTCCGGGATTTCGGCCGTAAGGTCCAGGCTTCCTCTCTGTTCGACGTGACCGAGGTCAACTACAGCCCTGAAGGGGTGCGTACCGACCCCAGCCAGTTTGACTTCGAGATGGATGTGCAACTCAAACGCACAGGCGGTGCCTGATGAAGATGAAGGTCGGCATAGTTCTGATTGCCCTTTTGGCCTTGGTGCAGGTGGTCGTCTACGGATTTATGGTCCAGGACACCATTGCCACCGTGGAGCAGGACAACAGCCAACTCCAGCGCCAGCTCGATTCGGAACAATCCCGGGTCACGCAATTGCAAAGCGAAGTGCAGCGGCTGGAAAAGATGGTTCGTTCCGTGCCCCCGGATTTTTTGGCCGATTATCAGGATCCGGAAACCGGGTTTATGGAATTTTTGAACTACATAAACGACCCGCTTCTGGAAAACGAGGATGTCGAGGTCAGCATGCGCCGTTCCCCGGCGTATAAAAGCCAGCCTATTCCCCATTTCCAAAGCGGCTTCAATTTTTCCTTTACCTTTCTGCAAACCCAGCAGGCGGAAAAAGTGCTCCATTTCCTGATGCACCAAAACGATTTTCCCGTGGTGCTCAATTCCATGAATCTTGCCGGCTCCGGCAAAGAGGAAGCCAAGGCCGCAGTGGATGTCTCCTTGCTCATACCGGCCAAGCAGACGCAAACAGTGCGTGATTTGTACGGGGAGGTCCAATGAACCGGCAGAGCGTTCTTCTCACAGCGGTGATTACCTTCCTTTTGGCCCTGATCTTGGTGGCCAGCAGTTATTATTTCATCCAGCCCATGTTGCAGCCGGAATTGAGTCAGCCCGAAGCCGCCCCGGCCGAGCCGTCCCCGGAAGACAGCGTGGACACCAACCTGGTCTCGGTGTCCCGGAGTATGATCATGGACGCGGCGGATTCGCCGTTTGCCCCTCGGGACGTGGCCCGCAATCCCTTTATGTGGCCCGGCGAGCAGGACCAATTGCTGGCGGCCGCAGAGCAGGAGGAAGAGGCCTCGCAGCAGCAGGCTGAGAGCAACGCCACTGCAGGCGAGGACACAGGGCCGCAGCATGATCTCAAGGTGGTCATGGTCGGGGAAGTGGGTAAAATGGCGGTCATCGACCGCAAGATGGTTTTTGAGGGCGATACCGTGGGCAACAGCACCGTCACCAGCATCGAGCCCCTGGAAGTGGTCATGGTGAACGACAAACAGGAAACCATCACCCTGACCATGAACCGGGCGCCGCAGATGGTGCGCTTTCGCAAGCCAAAAGCGCCCGAGGGCAGGCAGCAGCAGCCGGCGCAGAGTGCGCCGCAGCAGCCGGACGTGCCCAGCGAACAAGGCAGCTCTGCAGAAAAGATGGAATATCTGCTGCAGGAAATACAACAGATGCAGGGCTCATAACGCGGCAGCCAGGCCCGAGCGGGCTGAGCGCAGCGCTCTGTAGTAACGGACTTGTCCAATCTCAACGGAAAGGCGGGAGATGCACGTGGAAAGGGAGAACAAATTTACAAGGGTCAACAAGTGGGTCCTGTTTGCTGTCCTGTGTCTGGTTCTGGCCAGCTCAGGCTGTGCAACCATGTCAAAGCCCGAACCGCCTGAAGAGCCGGAGCAATCGGAAAATTTAGAACCCGAACCCCAGAAGATGCCTGACATGGAGGCTTTGGCAGAGATCGAGCCCGAGGCCGCCATGGAAGAAGAGATGCCCTTTGAGAGCAAACTCTTTTCCTTAAACGTCATGCAGGCGGAGTTGCAGGAAGCGGTCATGCCCATGGCTGAAGCGGCTGGGCTGAACCTGGTCTTTGACGAGGATGTGGATGTCAACGCTCCGGTTTCTGCAAGCTTTACGGATTTGCCGCTCAAGGAGGCCATGGAATTGGTCCTTGGTTCCCACGGGTATTACTACAAAGTCGACGGCAATGTCCTGCGCGTTAAGGCCATGGAAACCCGGGTCTTTCAAGTGGAACATTCCCTGGTCTCCAGCACCGGGTCCTCGGATCTCAGCGGTGAGAGCTACGATGTGAACACCGAGATCGAGGAGGATGACGTCAAGGTCTGGGAGGCCATTGAGGACGCCTTGGGCACTGGGGATGGCGGTGGCGGCTCTTCCGGGCAGCAGGAAAACACCCTGATCTCCAATGTCGGCAGCGTGCAGGTCAACAAGATGGCCGGCGTCATTGTGGTCAACGACCGGCCCCGGAATATCAAACGGGTGGGTGAATATCTTGAACAATTGGAAAATGCTCTGCGCCGCCAGGTGCTCATTGAGGCCCGGCTGGTGGAGGTGACCTTAAAAGACAGCCACAGCTACGGCATCAATTGGAGCCAGATTGGGGCGACTTTGGGTGACGGCTGGAATGTGACCCCGTTTGATTTTGATACCGGTGGTCCAAGTGCGGATGACAGCAGTTTTATTGTCGGCTTGGACCGTGATCAGGGTGACGGCAATGCCATGGGGTACGAGGCCGTCTTGACCGCTCTGGCCGAAGACAACGAGATCAATGTCCTGTCCGCGCCCCGCGTGAGCGTGCTCAACAACCAGGCCGCGATGATCAATCTGACCACCCGGCGGCCGTATGTCAGCTGGCAGATGGACCAGGACGATGACGGGGACAACACGGTCACCCCGGAAGTGGAGTTCTTGGATGAAGGGATTTCCCTGGGGATTACTCCGCAGATCGGTGCCGACGGGATGGTCAATCTGCACGTGGTGCCGTCGGTCTCCAAAAAGACCGGGGACTTCAACTACACCTATCAGGGCGATTCCTACAATGTGCCCATCATGAAGGTCCGGGAATCGAGCACCCTGCTGCGTTTGCCCGACGGGGCTACTGCTGTGGTCGGCGGTATCATCGAAGAGGAAAGCAGCAACAGCCGGACCAAGGTGCCCATGCTCGGGGACATCCCCGGCCTCGGCCGCCTCTTTGCCAGCCAGGATAAAAGCGTGGACAAGACCGAATTGGTCTTGATGGTCTCGGCCACGATTATTGAGCGGTAG
>JBNJGM010000098.1:0-5254 GCA_051747685.1 Thermodesulfobacteriota bacterium
ATCCAACGCCTCAAAGGATTTTTGGGAAAAATCAATGGGGACCAAAACCCGCTGCTTTTCATACCAGGCCATACGAACCCTCCTTGGTTGTCGCGTGCAACCGCATCACATCTGATCCGGGCTAACGACAATTCTCGTGAAAATTCCACCTTTCTAAGGATTTGCCTACCGAAATCCCCGGAATGTGTCCACCCTGAATCCGAAATGGTTGCTGCCGCAGCCGATTTTCCTCCAAATACCGCCCAGCCACACAAAGCGAGGCCGCCTGCGCCACATAGTCCAAAAGCGCCGGCACATTGATCCGGCTGTTGAATTCCCCAAGATGGGGTCCGCTGGCCACCTGGATCTCTTGGCCAGTGGCCCACAACCGCAGGGCTTCCTCCCGGGGGAGGCCGCGAGCGGTGCAATAGGACAACACCCCTTCCTGCCCCATGTGCTGCAGATCGTCTTCGCGCAACACCTCAAACATATGCTGGTCCAGCCCAAAGGCGTCCACAAGCTGGGCGGCTACGGTTCGCACTGCTATGGGACAGCTGCCGCTCCAAGGTGTATTGCGTGTAAAGCCCTGGTAATAGGCAAAAAAACAATCCTCCAGCCATTGAGCCAGCCGCCGGGAGTCAAAAAGATCCCGGGTATCCAGGGGGTGGCCGTGGGGATCCAACCCCACGCGGGTCGGGGCTTGAAACCGAAAACAGCTCCCCGCCACCAGAACCAAACTCAAAAAATGGTCCCCAATGCCATGGTACACCTCCCGCCCCCCTCCGGAGAACACAGCCAGATGCTCAAAATCGCGGATCCCGGCCACCCCCAGATTGGGGTACCGACAAGAGGCCAGCCATTGGTCCAGGCGCCCGCCCCGATGCCATTGGTACCGCCCGCCGTCATTGCGACGCCAGTGCTGGATATGGTTATGGTACAAGGCGATGGGGTCGGTATGCAGGACGCCTGCTCCGGCGAGCAGACCCAATTCATAGGCACAGCGCTGCAGCCCTTGGCCGCAGCGATCAAGAAGGTAACGCCCGCGCCACGGGGCATTGAGATAGGCAAAATACTGCTGCGGTGCGTAAAACACGAGGCTGATCGGCACAGAGGAGCACCCGGCTTGCTCCGCAGCAGCCTCTGACAGCGCCAAACGGACCAGGGGCGCCTGCTGGGGAAAAAGCAGCGCATACTCCCTGAATTGCTCGGGAAAATTCGCTGCAATCCAGGTGAGCCAGGAGGCCTCTTGGGCCAGCGTGTGGGGATCCTCACCCGCCCGGAGACACTTGCAAACGCAAATCCTACCGTCCGAGACCGGGGCCCACACACTGCGCCCGGCCCACTGCCAGGCCCCCACCCGGTGCAACGGCCCCAGCGGGAGCGCCTCGAGACTGATAGAGCGCTGCGGCACCTCGGCCGCCCCGGGCAGCGCCGGGGCGTTGATTTGCAGCGGCAGTCCCCCCAACGCTTCCGCAGCCGCCTGCCGCGACGTTTTTTGCCCCGCGAAAACATGGTGCTGCAGGGCGGCTAGGGCGTGCCGCCGCCGTTCGTGGCTCCCAAAACGGAGCAATTCGGCCAGGATTTGGGCCCCTTCACGGAACACAAAAAACGCCTTGGAATGCGCCCCTAACCGCGGGGAGCACAGCAACGCCCCGACCCGGTGCACCACCTCTGCCCCGGCTCTTTCCGGGTGCCGTCCTACCGCCTGCTGCAAGCGCCGCAGCCCCATGTACACCCCGCTGGGATCCTCCCCGCAGCGTTCAAGGCCCTGCAACGCCTGGGCCGGATACTCACTCTCCAAGGATGGCCTCCAACCGGACCCATTGTTCGTAAAAGGCGGTGCCTTGTCCCAGGTCGGTTTCCTCGGCACGGATCAATTGATTGGCCCCGCCCCCACAGGCCATCCAATCGCCCCGGCGGTAGAGCACCACCTCCGGATGGAGGTCCGGAGCCACAACGCAGCGCACCCGAAGTGCTCCCAACGGGGAAACCAGCCAGGCTTGCCCATCTGGGACCACCTGTTCCCAGGCCGGAGAGGCTGGCCCCAACCGGACCTCGGGCCGCCCTTGGTCTTCCGGTGGAATTTGCGAATGGATGGCGTCCCGGCGCACCGTGGTTACAAGCCGTAAGGGATACCCCTGGGGGGCAGATCCAGGAGCTGAACAGCCGCTCAGGCACCTAAACCGCCCGTCCGGGTGGGCTGTGACGCCACCGGCAAAGGCGAGGCGCGGGTGGGGGGCGACGACAAACCCGTGCTCGTGGAGGTCCTCCCATGCCGTTTCCGGCAGCGTCGGGCTCTGACGGATGCTGGTGGCCAGACAGGTCTCTTCTGCAGGCAACGGATCGCTCGGGGTGAGGCGCTGGCTTATCTCCCGGGCTATGGCGTAATCCGTCCGGGACTGCCCCGCTGCAGGGACCACCTGCCGCGCCAATTGCACCCCGTCGTGCAGGCAGGAGCCCACGATCTCTGTTTGCTCCAGCATCAACGCAGCCGGAAGGAGAAGATCCGCGCACTGCGCCGTATCGGTCATAAAGGCGTCCACCACCACGGTAAATCCGGCACGTTGCAGCGCTCGGGCCGTTTGCCGCGATTCCGGGGCCTGATTGACCACATTGCTCCCAGCGACCCAAACCAGCTCCGGGGCAAGTTCTGTAAGCCCTCTGCCCACGGCGTTCCAGGCAAAAGGCTGCCGGGCAAAGGAGGCGTGGGGATACAGCCAGTCCAAAGCCAAATGCCGCATAGACCCAATATTGAAATACACCCCGGCCCCAGGAACCCCTATTTGGCCGGCCGCATAGGCTAAGGCATGAATAGCCCGGACATTTTCGCCGCCATGCGTGTAGCGCTGCATTCCCCAGCCGAGAAGTGAGGCCACCGGCCCCTGCGCATACAATCCAGCCAAAGAGTCCACATCCTGCCAGGAACACTGCGCGAGGGCCAACACACTCTGCCAACTTGTGCGTGCCAACCAATCGCCATATTCCGCACCCTGATGGGCCCTGGCCAAACGCGAGCCGCACTCCGGCTTGCGCTCAATGAGCCGTTTGAGTACCGCCGCGGCCAAAAAGCGGTCCCCGTCAGGGCGTATGCCCAACCGGTGGTCGGAAAAGGGGGCATTCCCGTCTCCACCCGGAGAGATGCTTATCACGTGGGCCCCGTTCCGCCGCGCCTGCCGCACCAGCGCGGCGGTGTGCACGGAACTGCGGGACAAGTCCTTGCCCCAATTCACGATCGTCTGCGAGGCCGCCAGCTCACGGATATCGTTATGCTCCAAGCTACCGAAATCCGCTATGCAGGCCGCGATACCGGCGCTGTCGCAAAGCGACCCAGCTGGGGTGAGCGCGCCAAGGGATTGGAAAAATCGCTTTGCAGCCGTGTGGAGCACGCCGCGGCCGGCCTCGCCGTGGATATACACGCAACCGGACTCGGTTTGCAGGCTCTTTTGCAAGCGCTTTGCGCAGATATCAAGCGCTGCGGCCCAGGAAAGGGGCTGCCATCCGGATTTGCGCCGCAAAAGCGGTTGCCGCAGGCGTTGCGGGTGGGATAACCGCCGCACCCAGGCATGGATTTTGCCGCACACAAATCCATGGGTGTATGGGTGCTCCGGATTGCCGCGCACAGTAATCTTGTCCTCGCCGGGCGTGACCAAAAGCGAACAGGTATCCGGACAATCCAGGGTACAGGCCGTACAAACAGGGGGAGTGCGCACGCAGAGTCTCCTTTGTGGTGCCCAAATGTTCAAAGCCCAGCGCCACCCTGGGCCCTTCAAGACTGTGGCGAAATGCCTTGCCTCATATTGACAACCCGGTGTGCCTGCCTATGTTGTGCAGGGTAACAGGCCCGGCCGAAGCCGCTTCGGCCCCCCAGAAAACCCCAACACGTTGCAGGAGCCCTCCATGAGCGAACAGCACAGCGAACAATACGAATTCAAAGCGGAAATCAAGAAACTCTTGGATATCATTATCCACTCCTTGTATACGCACAAAGAGATCTTCCTTCGGGAACTCATCTCAAACGCCTCCGACGCTCTGGACAAAGCCCGGTTTGAACAAAGCCGTTCCACGGAAATGGCCGACCCTGACGCGGAGTTGGCCATTACCATCCAGACCGACGCCGAGGGCAAGCGCCTGACCATCACTGATACAGGCATCGGAATGGACAAGGACGAGGTGGTGGAAAATATCGGAACCATCGCGCATTCAGGATCGGCCGAATTTTTGCGCAAAGTCGCCGAAGACCAGGCCCAGCCAGACAATATCATCGGTCAATTCGGGGTCGGCTTTTATTCCGTGTTCATGGTTGCCGCTGAGGTAACCCTGACCACCCGCTCGCACCGGCCGGAGGCGAAACCAGTGCGTTGGCATTCCGACGGCCTGGGCAGCTACAGCATTGAAGAGCTCGAGGAAGACCACCCGCGCGGCACGAGCATCGAAATCGTTTTACGCGAAGGGGAAGAAGAATACGCAGACAAGGAGCGCATCGAAGCCGTCATTAAACGCCATTCGAATTTTATTTCCTTTCCCATTTTGGTGGACGGAGAGAAGGTCAACACCATTCCCGCGCTCTGGCGTGAGCCGCGCGTTGCCGTCAGCAATGAGCAATACACCGAATTTTATAAGTTTTTGACCTACGACACCCAAGAGCCCTTTGAGACCCTGCACATCTCCGTGGACGCCCCGGTGCAATTCAACGCCCTGCTCTTTATTCCCCAGAAAAGCCCGCTGCTTTTCGATGTCAACAATATCGAATACGGGCTCGATCTCTACGTCCGCCGGGTGCTCATCCAGCGGGAAAACAAGGATCTTTTGCCCCAATACCTGGGCTTCGTCAAAGGCGTCGTGGACACCGAGGATCTGCCCCTGAACATTTCCCGGGAAAATATCCAGCAAAACGCCTTGATCCGGAAAATCGCGACCAATATCCACAAACAGATCCTGGACCGGCTCTTAAAAATCGCGACGAATGAGCCCGAACGGTATGAGTCCTTTTGGCGCGAACACAATAAACTCTTCAAACTCGCCTACGCCCAATTTGAACACCAGGACAAAATCAAAGATCTCGTGCGCTTTAATTCTTCCCACTGCGCGGACGCCTCCGGATTGGTTTCCCTCAAGGAATACGTCCAACGGATGCCGGAAGGGCAAAGCGAAATCTACTACCTCTCCGGGCAAAGCCGGGAGGCCATTGAGTCCAGCCCGCACTTGGAAATGCTCAAACGCAAAAATGTGGAAGTTCTTTACCTCCTTGAACCTATTGACGAATTCGTCTTGGAAT
>JBNJGM010000099.1:0-4973 GCA_051747685.1 Thermodesulfobacteriota bacterium
GGGCATCGCGGCCATCCGGTCGAGTGCATCCTTTCGCTTCCTGTTTTCCATCGTCTCCAAGCGCCATATCTTTTCGATCCCGATTTCGATGTGGATTGTCCTAACGCCATATTTCACCCGCAGGTTCCTGCCTGCTCCAAGTACACCCGGGCAATTTTTACCATTGCGGACACACCACAGAAGCACGCACCTACCGTAATACCCCCTCTTCTTTTCAATTCTTCACCTTGACTCATCCCAGGTATCGAATGTACGTCAGCGCAGGGAGAACATATACGTATGATCGACGAAACAGATATCCAAATATTGCAGATTTTGCAGGAAAATGCCCGCACAAGTAATGCCGCCATTGCTCGAACCATTGGCATGGCCCCTTCGGCAGTGCTTGAGCGCATCCGAAAACTGGAGAAGCGGGACATCATCCAAGGCTATGAAGTCAAACTCAACGCCCAAAAACTCGGCCTAGCCCTCACCGCGTTTATCCGCGTCGGCTCTGAAGAACGGGTGGGCAGCACCCAAACAGGGCATAACCTTGCCGCGCTGCCAGAAGTCCAGGAAGTCCACCATGTTGCAGGCCCGGAATGTTATCTGGTCAAGGTCCATGTTCCAGACAACGAATCCCTAGGCCACCTGCTCCACCGCTTCGGCGCTATCCACGGCGTCAGTTACACCCATACCGTATTGGTTTTGACCCCGATCAAGGAATCGGGTGTTTTGCCGTTGCCCGAAGCCGAATAACGGCTCTCGCATCGGCCAACCCACGCAACCCAGGAGGATGCAGCCGACATGGACATGCAAGTCTTGAACCCAAAAATCCAAGACCGGGGCCGGCAATTTTTCCGCAGTATAAGCGGGCAGGCCCCTACTGTTTTCAATAAAGGGTGGTGGACCGGGAAAGTCATGGACTGGGCCATGCGTAACGAGCAATTCAAAGTCCAATTATTCCGTTTTGTGGACGTCTTGCCCTATTTAAACACCACCGAGTCCCTCAACCGCCATATCCAAGAATATTTTGTGGCCGAAAACCAAGATATTCCCGCGGTTTTGAAGTGGGGGGCCAAAGGTGCTGGCAAAGGCACCGGGCTGGCCGGCAAGGTCATGAACAAAACCATCCGCGGCAATATCGAGGGCATGGCCAAACAATTCATCATCGGCGAAAACACCAAACAGGCCATCAAAAATCTGAACAAATTGCGTAAAGACGGCTTTGCCTTCACCGTGGACATTCTAGGAGAAGCCACCGTCAGCGAACCCGAAGGCCTGGAATACCAATCCAACTACCTCAGGCTCATGGACGCGTTGCAACAGGAGGCCCAAACCTGGAAAGGGCACGGTGGCAGCAACCGGGACTGGGGACACGCCCCACTCACCAATATCTCCATCAAGCCCTCCGCCCTGTACTCCCAAGCCCGGCCTTCGGATTTTGAAAACACGGTCCAAGCCATATTCGAACGATTGTTCCCGGTACTGGAAAAAGCCAAAACCATGGGCTGCCATGTCTGTATCGATATGGAGCAATACAAATTCAAAGACATTACCCTAGAGGTTTTCAAACGGCTGCGCGGACACGAAACCTTTCGGGACTATCCCCACATAGCCATCGTGCTGCAATCCTATCTCCTGGATACCGACCAGGATCTTGAGGACCTTTTGCACTGGGCGCGCACTGAAAAGCTGCCCATCTCCATCCGGCTGGTCAAAGGCGCCTACTGGGACTACGAAACCGTCCTGGCCAAACAACACGGCTGGGATATCCCGGTGTATATCAACAAATATGAAACCGACGCCGCTTTTGAACGCCACACCGCCGCTATCCTGCACAACCACGACATCTGCCACTACGCTTGCGGTTCGCATAATATCCGCTCCATAGCGGCCGCCCAGGAAATGGCCGACGCCATCGGTGTGCCCGAAGAGCAGTACGAATTTCAGGTCCTTTACGGCATGGCCGAGCCGGTGCGCAAAGGATTGCGCAACGTTGCCAAACGGGTCCGCCTCTACTGCCCCTACGGCGAACTCATCCCGGGCATGGCCTATCTGGTCCGACGACTGTTGGAGAATACGGCCAACGAATCCTTCCTGCGCCAGAGCTTTGCTGAGAACGAGGACGTCAGCCACCTTTTGGAGGATCCGGCGGTCTTGGCCCAATCCGGCCCCTTCAGCCGCGAGAAGACGCCGGCCCCGCCCCCGCTCACCCCTGCGGAACCCTTCCGCAACGAGCCCGGCCCGGATTTCACGAAAACCGCCGAGCGCCACGCCTATCCCGAAGCGCTGGCCGCTGTGCGCCGAGAAACCGGCCGCACCTATCCCTTGTATATTGGCGGGGAAGAGGTGCACACTGAGGATGTGTTGGCCTCGGTGAACCCGGCCGCACCTGAAGAGGTTGTCGGCAATGTCTGCCAGGCCTCCACCCAACACATCGACACAGCCATCACCGCGGCCAAACAGGCCCTGCCGGCCTGGCGCGACTTGGCTCCAGAAGACCGGGCCCAATACATTTTCCGCGCCGCGGATATCGCCCGCAAAAACATCCACACCCTAAGCGCCTGGCAAATCCTCGAAGTCGGCAAACAATGGAACCAAGCCCACGGGGACGTGGCCGAAGCCATTGACTTCATGGAATACTACGCCCGGGACATGATCCGACTCGGTCGCCCCCGGCGCACCGGCAAGGCCCCTGGGGAAATGACCCATTATTTCTACCAGTCCAAGGGCATTGCCGCGGTCATCGGGCCCTGGAACTTTCCCCTGGCCATCAGCTGCGGCATGAGCGCCGCATCCATAGTCACCGGCAATTGCGTACTCTACAAACCAGCCGGTCTCTCTTCAGTGGTCGGGCACACCCTGTGCCAGATCTTCCGCGAGGCCGGTCTGCCCCCGGGTGTTTTCAATTTTGTTCCCGGGCGGGGCTCGGTTATCGGCGATTACCTAGTCGACCATCCGGATATCGCCTTGGTCGCCTTTACCGGCTCCCTGGAGGTGGGACTGCGGATCATCGACCGCGCCGGTAAACTCCAACCCGGCCAACAGCAGGTCAAAAAGGTCATCGCGGAAATGGGGGGCAAAAACGCCATCATCGTCGACGATGACGCTGACCTGGATGAGGCCGTGGTGGACATCATCTACTCCGCCTTCGGCTACCAGGGCCAGAAATGTTCCGCCTGTTCGCGGGTGATCGTGCTGGACTCGATCTACGAGACCTTCATGCACCGGCTCAAGGAGGCCGCGAACTCCCTGCGCATCGGTCCGGCTGAAGATCCGCATAACTATATGGGCCCTGTGGTCGACACGAGCCAGCAGGAAAAGGTCAATGCCGCCGTGGCCCTCGCCGAAGAAGAGGGCACGCTGGCTGTTAAACGTGCGGACATCCCGCAAAACGGATATTATGTCCCGCTGACCATCGTCGAAGGCATCACCCCAGAGCACCGTCTGGCCCAGGAAGAGATCTTCGGGCCGGTATTGGCGGTCATGCGCGTCCAGGATTTTGACCAAGCCCTCCAATGGGCCAACGCTACCCCCTACGCTCTGACCGGGGCCGTTTTTTCCCGCAGTCCGCACCATCTGGAACGGGCCAAAACCCATTTCCGCGTCGGCAATCTCTATTTGAACCGCGGTAGCACCGGTTCCATGGTCGAGCGCCACCCCTTCGGTGGCTTCAAGCTTTCCGGTGTAGGCTCGAAGACCGGCGGTCCCGATTATCTGCTGCAGTTTATGGATCCGCGCACAGCCACGGAAAACACCATGCGCCGTGGCTTCGCCCCCATCGCCGAGGGCGACGACTGGCTCGATTAACCCACCACGCCCCGCCGTCTGGACGCCCCGGACGGCGGTTCTTCCATTCACCTGTTACGCTGAGGAGGATTCCATGGAAAACTATTCGCTGACCGCAGCGACTTGGTTCTGGTTGCTGGTCCCCATGCCGTTGGTTGTCGTGCTCTCCTTTGTCAATCTTTTGCTGCACAGGAGGGATGACGAATGATGAGCCTGCCCACGTTCTCCTCATTTGTGTTCTATCTGATCGTCATGATGTCCATCGGGGTCTTTTTCTATTACCGGACGCGCAACCTCTCCGACTATATCCTCGGCGGACGCAAACTCAGCCCAGCGGTTGCAGCGCTAAGCGCTGGCGCCTCGGACATGAGCGGATGGCTTTTGCTCGGCTTGCCCGGCGCTATGTACGCCGGGGGCATGAACAATATTTGGATTGCCATTGGATTATCCATCGGGGCCTATCTCAATTGGCAGTTCGTGGCCCGGCGGTTGCGGACCTATACGGAAAAGGCCAAAGATGCCATCACCCTCCCGGACTATTTAGAAAACCGTTTCAATGACACCTCGCGCATCCTGCGGGTCATCTCGGCGGTTGTTATCCTCATATTCTTTACCATCTACGTTACCTCCGGCTTGGTTGGCGGGGCTATTTTATTTGAGAAAACCTTCGGGCTGAACTACCAAGTCGCCCTCTGGATCGGAGCCCTGGTCATCGTGGCCTACACCTTTCTCGGAGGGTTCATGGCCGTGAGTCTGACCGACTTTCTCCAGGGAACGCTGATGTTCATCGCCCTTTTGCTGGTTCCGGCCGTGGTTGTCAGCAAAATGGGCGACTGGGGCACGGTGGTGGACAAGGTCGCGCAAGTGGATCCCAAATATGTGGACGCCTTTTCCGGCATGACCCTCATGTCCATTATTTCGCTTATGGCCTGGGGATTGGGATATTTTGGCCAACCGCACATCCTGGCCCGGTTCATGGCCATCCGAAAGGCAGCAGAAGTGCCCAAAGCCCAAATGGTCGGCATGACCTGGATGGTGCTCGGTCTGTTCGGCGCCATCTTCACTGGTTTTGCCGGAATCGCCTACTACGTGGGCAGCCCCCTGGAGAACTCGGAAACAGTGTTCATCGCCCTGACCCAGGCCCTGTTTAACCCCTGGATCGCCGGAATTCTTTTGGCCGCCATTTTGTCGGCCATCATGTC
>JBNJGM010000100.1:0-4806 GCA_051747685.1 Thermodesulfobacteriota bacterium
ATTCCAAGACGAATTCGTCAATAGGTTCAAGGAGGTAAAGAACTTCCACATTTTTGCGTTTGAGCATTTCCAAGTGCGGGCTGGACTCAATGGCCTCCCTGCTTTGCCCGGAGAGGTAGTAGATTTCGCTTTGCCCTTCCGGCATCCGTTGGACGTATTCCTTGAGGGAAACCAACCCGGAGGCGTCTGCGCAGTGGGAGGAATTAAAGCGCACGAGATCTTTGATTTTGTCCTGGTGTTCAAATTGGGCGTAGGCGAGTTTGAAGAGTTTGTTGTGTTCGCGCCAAAAGGACTCATACCGTTCGGGCTCGTTTGTGGCGATTTTTAAGAGCCGATCCAGGATCTGTTTGTGGATATTGGTCGCGATTTTCCGGATCAAGGCGTTTTGCTGGATATTTTCCCGGGAAATGTTCAGGGGCAGATCCTCAGTGTCCACGACGCCTTTGACGAAGCCCAGGTATTGGGGCAAGAGATCCTTGTTTTCGCGCTGGATCAATACCCGGCGGACGTAGAGATCGAGCCCGTATTCGATATTGTTGACATCGAAAAGCAGCGGGCTTTTCTGGGGAATAAAGAGCAGGGCGTTGAATTGCACCGGGGCGTCCACGGAGATGTGCAGGGTCTCAAAGGGCTCTTGGGTGTCGTAGGTCAAAAACTTATAAAATTCGGTGTATTGCTCATTGCTGACGGCAACGCGCGGCTCACGCCAGAGCGCGGGAATGGTGTTGACCTTCTCTCCGTCCACCAAAATGGGAAAGGAAATAAAATTCGAATGGCGTTTAATGACGGCTTCGATGCGCTCCTTGTCTGCGTATTCTTCTTCCCCTTCGCGTAAAACGATTTCGATGCTCGTGCCGCGCGGGTGGTCTTCCTCGAGCTCTTCAATGCTGTAGCTGCCCAGGCCGTCGGAATGCCAACGCACTGGTTTCGCCTCCGGCCGGTGCGAGCGGGTGGTCAGGGTTACCTCAGCGGCAACCATGAACACGGAATAAAAGCCGACCCCGAATTGACCGATGATATTGTCTGGCTGGGCCTGGTCTTCGGCGACTTTGCGCAAAAATTCGGCCGATCCTGAATGCGCGATGGTTCCGATATTTTCCACCACCTCGTCCTTGTCCATTCCGATGCCTGTATCAGTGATGGTCAGGCGCTTGCCCTCGGCGTCGGTCTGGATGGTAATGGCCAACTCCGCGTCAGGGTCGGCCATTTCCGTGGAACGGCTTTGTTCAAACCGGGCTTTGTCCAGAGCGTCGGAGGCGTTTGAGATGAGTTCCCGAAGGAAGATCTCTTTGTGCGTATACAAGGAGTGGATAATGATATCCAAGAGTTTCTTGATTTCCGCTTTGAATTCGTATTGTTCGCTGTGCTGTTCGCTCATGGAGGGCTCCTGCAACGTGTTGGGGTTTTCTGGGGGGCCGAAGCGGCTTCGGCCGGGCCTGTTACCCTGCACAACATAGGCAGGCACACCGGGTTGTCAATATGAGGCAAGGCATTTCGCCACAGTCTTGAAGGGCCCAGGGTGGCGCTGGGCTTTGAACATTTGGGCACCACAAAGGAGACTCTGCGTGCGCACTCCCCCTGTTTGTACGGCCTGTACCCTGGATTGTCCGGATACCTGTTCGCTTTTGGTCACGCCCGGCGAGGACAAGATTACTGTGCGCGGCAATCCGGAGCACCCATACACCCATGGATTTGTGTGCGGCAAAATCCATGCCTGGGTGCGGCGGTTATCCCACCCGCAACGCCTGCGGCAACCGCTTTTGCGGCGCAAATCCGGATGGCAGCCCCTTTCCTGGGCCGCAGCGCTTGATATCTGCGCAAAGCGCTTGCAAAAGAGCCTGCAAACCGAGTCCGGTTGCGTGTATATCCACGGCGAGGCCGGCCGCGGCGTGCTCCACACGGCTGCAAAGCGATTTTTCCAATCCCTTGGCGCGCTCACCCCAGCTGGGTCGCTTTGCGACAGCGCCGGTATCGCGGCCTGCATAGCGGATTTCGGTAGCTTGGAGCATAACGATATCCGTGAGCTGGCGGCCTCGCAGACGATCGTGAATTGGGGCAAGGACTTGTCCCGCAGTTCCGTGCACACCGCCGCGCTGGTGCGGCAGGCGCGGCGGAACGGGGCCCACGTGATAAGCATCTCTCCGGGTGGAGACGGGAATGCCCCCTTTTCCGACCACCGGTTGGGCATACGCCCTGACGGGGACCGCTTTTTGGCCGCGGCGGTACTCAAACGGCTCATTGAGCGCAAGCCGGAGTGCGGCTCGCGTTTGGCCAGGGCCCATCAGGGTGCGGAATATGGCGATTGGTTGGCACGCACAAGTTGGCAGAGTGTGTTGGCCCTCGCGCAGTGTTCCTGGCAGGATGTGGACTCTTTGGCTGGATTGTATGCGCAGGGGCCGGTGGCCTCACTTCTCGGCTGGGGAATGCAGCGCTACACGCATGGCGGCGAAAATGTCCGGGCTATTCATGCCTTAGCCTATGCGGCCGGCCAAATAGGGGTTCCTGGGGCCGGGGTGTATTTCAATATTGGGTCTATGCGGCATTTGGCTTTGGACTGGCTGTATCCCCACGCCTCCTTTGCCCGGCAGCCTTTTGCCTGGAACGCCGTGGGCAGAGGGCTTACAGAACTTGCCCCGGAGCTGGTTTGGGTCGCTGGGAGCAATGTGGTCAATCAGGCCCCGGAATCGCGGCAAACGGCCCGAGCGCTGCAACGTGCCGGATTTACCGTGGTGGTGGACGCCTTTATGACCGATACGGCGCAGTGCGCGGATCTTCTCCTTCCGGCTGCGTTGATGCTGGAGCAAACAGAGATCGTGGGCTCCTGCCTGCACGACGGGGTGCAATTGGCGCGGCAGGTGGTCCCTGCAGCGGGGCAGTCCCGGACGGATTACGCCATAGCCCGGGAGATAAGCCAGCGCCTCACCCCGAGCGATCCGTTGCCTGCAGAAGAGACCTGTCTGGCCACCAGCATCCGTCAGAGCCCGACGCTGCCGGAAACGGCATGGGAGGACCTCCACGAGCACGGGTTTGTCGTCGCCCCCCACCCGCGCCTCGCCTTTGCCGGTGGCGTCACAGCCCACCCGGACGGGCGGTTTAGGTGCCTGAGCGGCTGTTCAGCTCCTGGATCTGCCCCCCAGGGGTATCCCTTACGGCTTGTAACCACGGTGCGCCGGGACGCCATCCATTCGCAAATTCCACCGGAAGACCAAGGGCGGCCCGAGGTCCGGTTGGGGCCAGCCTCTCCGGCCTGGGAACAGGTGGTCCCAGATGGGCAAGCCTGGCTGGTTTCCCCGTTGGGAGCACTTCGGGTGCGCTGCGTTGTGGCTCCGGACCTCCATCCGGAGGTGGTGCTCTACCGCCGGGGCGATTGGATGGCCTGTGGGGGCGGGGCCAATCAATTGATCCGTGCCGAGGAAACCGACCTGGGACAAGGCACCGCCTTTTACGAACAATGGGTCCGGTTGGAGGCCATCCTTGGAGAGTGAGTATCCGGCCCAGGCGTTGCAGGGCCTTGAACGCTGCGGGGAGGATCCCAGCGGGGTGTACATGGGGCTGCGGCGCTTGCAGCAGGCGGTAGGACAGCACCCGGAAAGAGCCGGGGCGGAGGTGGTGCACCGGGTTGGGGAGTTGCTGCGCTCCCCGCGGTTAGGGGCGCATTCCAAGGCGTTTTTTGTTTTTCGCGAGGGGACCCAAATCCTGGCCGAATTGCTCCGTTTTGGGGGCCATGAACGGCGGCGGCACGCCCTGGCCGCCCTGCAGCACCATGTTTTCGCAGGGCAGGAATCGTCGCGGCAGGCGGCCGCGGAAGCGTTGGGAGGGCTGCCGCTGCAAATCAACGGCCCGGCGCTGCCCGGGACGGCCGAGGTGCCGCAGCGCTCTGTCAGTCTGGAGGCGCTACCGCTGGGGCCGTTGCGCCGTGTGGGGGGGTGGCAGTGGGCCGGGCGCAGTGTGTGGGCCCCGGTCTCGGACGGGCGGATTTGCGTCTGCAAGTGTCTCCGGGCCGGGGAGAATCCCCACACGCTGGCCCAAGAGGCCTCCTGGCTTACCTGGACTGCAGCGAATTTTCCCGAGCAATTCGGGGAGTATGCGCTGCTTTTTCCCCAGCAGGCGCCCCTTGTCCGTTTGGCGCTGTCAGAAACGGCTGCGGAGCAGGCCGGGTGCTCTTCCGTGCCCATCAGCCTCGTGTTTTACGCACCGCAGCAGTATTTTGCCTATCTCAATGCCCCGTGGCGCGGGTGTTACCTTCTTGATCGCTGCGGCCAAGGGCTGCAGCGCTGTGCCTATGAATTGGGCCTGCTCGCCGGGGCAGGCGTCCTGCATACCGACCCCATCGCCTTGTACCATAACCACATCCAGCACTGGCGTCGCAATGACGGCGGGCGGTATCAATGGCATCGCGGCGGTCGCTTGGACCAATGGCTGGCCTCTTGTCGGTACCCCAATCTGGGGGTGGCCGGGATCCGCGATTTTGAACATCTGACTGCGTTCTCCGGAGGGGGCCGGGAGGTGTACCACGGCATTGGGGACCATTTTTTGAGCCTGGTCCTGGTGGCGGGGAGTTGTTTTCGGTTTCAATCCCCGACCCGCGTGGGATTGGATCCCCACGGCCACCCCCTGGATACCCGGGACCTTTTTGACTTCCGGCGGCTGGCTCAATGGCTGGAGGATTGTTTTTTTGCCTATTACCAGGGCTTTACACGCAATATTCCTTGGAGCGGCAGCTGTCCCATAGCAGTGCGAACCGTAGCCGCCCAGCTTGTGGACGCCTTTGGGCTAGACCAGCATATGTTGGAGGTGTTGCGCGAA
>JBNJGM010000101.1:0-4805 GCA_051747685.1 Thermodesulfobacteriota bacterium
CGATCCTTTCGCTCGGTATGTTGTTTCGGTATGGATTGCATTTGGAGGCGGAGGCGGACGCAGTGGATGCGGCCGTGTCCGAGGTTCTCCGCCGAGGTTTGCGCACTGGGGATATCAAAGCCCCTGGCGAAACTGCCATCGGATGTCGGGCCATGGGCGATGCCGTAGTCGAGTGTCTGCAAACCCCGCAAGGGTAGCCGGTTCGTATGCTGACCCTGACCCTCCAGAACCTGAGCAAGGGCTTTGGTGCCAACGTCCTTTTTTCCGGGCTCTCCGGGAGTTTAAGCTCCGGAATGCGTGTGGCTGTCATTGGCCCCAACGGGTGTGGCAAATCGACTTTGCTCAAGATCATCAATGGGGAGAGCGAGGCGGATGGCGGTGGGGTGCACCTCCCGAAGGGCGCCCGTATTGGCCGGGCGGAACAAGAATTATCCCAACATGACCTGCAAAGCCCCCTTTTGGCCTGGGTATTGGAAAATCTGCCCAATTGGCAGGCGTTTTGGTCCCGATGGGAACGGGCGCAGCAAAACGGGGACCAAGAGGCGTTGACCCGGTTGGCCGCGGAACAAACCCGGTTAGAGCATCAATATGGGTATAACCCGGAGCACCACGCTAAGTCCATATTGAGTGGGTTGGGGTTCCAAGCCGCCCAATTCGCGCAGCCGGTGGCCGCATTAAGCGGCGGGTGGCGCGAACGGGCCAAGTTGGCTCGGGTCTTGATCGAAGGCGCTGACATCCTGCTTTTGGATGAACCGACCAACCACCTCGATTTGGAAGCGGTGCAATGGTTGGAAAACTTTCTCCATGAATTTCCCGGAATTTTGCTCTTTGTAGCCCACGACCGGATCTTTTTGGACACCGTAGCAACGCACACCCTCTCTCTGGGGGGAGCGCGCCCGGTGTTGCGCGAGGGGAACTTTTCCGCCTATTTGGCCTGGGAGGAAGAAAAACGCCGCTTGGCTGATAAGGAGCGCGCGAAACTTGATCGTCAGATCCAACACAAACAAGCCTTTGTTGACCGCTTTCGTTACAAGGCCACCAAAGCCAAGCAGGCCCAGAGCCGCTTGAAGCAGATTGAGTGGCTGGAAGGACAGCGGCGGCAGCAGGAAACGGAGAACAGTTCCCGCTCGCTGTCGTTTCAATGGCCGCCACCGGCACGGGCCGGCCACCACGTGTTGAGTTTGGCGGATGTGAGCTACGCCTTTCCCGGTCAGCAGGAGTTGTGGCCCCCGTTGACCGCCAATATATACCGTGATCAGCGTATTGCCTTGGTCGGTCCGAACGGATGCGGTAAATCCACTTTGCTCAAGCTTATTGTTGGGGAGCATCAGTTACAAAAGGGGCAGATCAAGTTCGGCACCGGCGTGAAGTTGGGGTATTTCAGTCAGCACCAAACCGATATACTCGAAACCCAGCAGACCGTGCTCGGAGAAATACGCCGTCTGGCCCATGCCAAGGTGAAAGAAGAAGAACTCCGGTTTGCCCTGGGCCTGTTTTTGCTTGATGAAACATATTGGGAGCGGCAGGTCAGTGAACTCAGCGGCGGGGAAAAAAATCGACTTGTTTTGGCCTCGCTTTTTTTGGACCGCGCCAATTTTTTGATTCTCGACGAACCCACGAACCACCTGGACCTGGAAAGCCGTGAAGCGCTGGTCCAGGCCTTGCGCGGCTATGAGGGGACGGTTTTGGTTGTGGCCCACGACCGCTATTTACTGTCCGAGGTGGCTGACAATGTCTGGGTTCTCGGCTCCACCGGTATTGAGGTGTTGAACCGGGGGTACCCTGAGTATGAGGAGCGCCTGCACGAAGTACACGGCACCGGCGTAAATGAGGATGGTGAAGCACCTACGACAAAACCGTCTCGGGAAGCTGTCAAGGCCCAACGGCGGGAAGTCGCGGAAGCCCGCAATGCCGTGTACCGCGAACTCCAGCCGCAGCAAGAGCGCTACCAGGAACTGGAAACATTGCTTGAAAGCAATTTGGAAAAGCAGAGCGAGCTTGAAGCGCGCCTTGCGGATCCGGCGACCTATGAGCACCCCCAGGAAGCCTTGACGGCCAATCAAGAATATGAAGAGTCCCGGCGCTGGGGCGAACAACTCATGGAAGAGATGGCGGGATTGGAAACAACTATAGCACAGCTGCGCCACAAACAGGACGCGTTGCGCGAGGGTTTTAATGGATAAGCCCCTCCGGGTGACAGCCGGGATTGTGATTCAAGGCAAGCACGCCCTTTTCGCCCAGCGGCCGGTAGGCAAAAGCTATGCCGGGCGGTGGGAATTTCCCGGCGGCAAGGCCGAACCCGGCGAGAGCTTGGAAAAGGCGCTTTTCCGAGAATTAGAAGAGGAACTCGGCATTACGCCGCTTTGCTTTCACCTGTGGAAAGTGTGTCCCAAGTTGTATATTGTTAACCGCATCTGCTTGTATTTTTATTTGGTCCCGCAATTTCGCGGGGCCGTATCGGCGCGTGAAGGGCAGCAATTATCTTGGCTGGCCCCGAAAGACGCTTTGCAGTTGCCACTTTTGGCTGCGGATGTCCCGATCGTGCATTCCTTGGCCCGGTATTTTAGCGCTGTTAACCCGTGAGGCTCGCATGGCCAAACCTACCACCACTGAGGCTTTGATAGAGTGGGCCCAATTGACGGCGCCGCAGGTCCAGGCCATTGAAGAACTGCAACGCCAACAACGTCTGAGTTTTATTGCGGCTGCCTATGTACGGGAATATATAAGTGCTCAAGATTACCTGGATTTTTTGGCCCGCCATCTCGCCCTGCCCTGTGTGTGTCCCGAACATTTGACTATCCGCGAGGAGGTAACGGCCCTCGTTCCCCTTGAACTCTGCCGCCAATACGAAGCAGTGCCGTTTTATCGGCACTGCAATACCCTATATGTAGCCCTCGCCGATCCTGAAAATTTTCTCGCCCTGGACGATCTCCGTTTTGTCACCGGCATGGAACTCGCGGTCCATATCGCTACTCCATGGAGCATTGCCGCCTGTTTGGCCTACAAGAGCGATTTGCCTCCCTCCACCGGTTCCGGTCATGATTTGGAGGAGGCCTTGGCAGCTATCAGTGAGACCGAGGTTGAGGTTTCCGGAACACACGAAGCCCCGGTTGAAGAGCCAGCGGTTTTAGAGGCCGCCTCGCAGGCGCCGGTGGTGAAAATGGTCAATGTGATTATCCTGGAGGCCATGCAAAAAAACGCCTCGGATATCCATATCGAACCCTATGAAGATGTCTTTCGCGTGCGATTGCGCATTGACGGGATGCTCCAGGAAGTGATGCGTCCGCCCGTGCGGTTGCGCCAGGCTCTTGTGTCGCGGCTGAAGATCATGGCCCATATGGATATTGCTGAAAAGCGTCTCCCGCAGGACGGCCGGATCAAAGTACGTTCCCCGCAGGGCGCGGAGGTCGAATTTCGAGT
Source organism: Thermodesulfobacteriota bacterium (assembly GCA_051747685.1). Taxonomy (GTDB): domain Bacteria; phylum Desulfobacterota; class Desulfovibrionia; order Desulfovibrionales; family Desulfohalobiaceae; genus Desulfohalobium. The sequence continues at coordinate 3,421 of JBNJGM010000101.1, forward strand.
TTCGGTTTTGCCCCAACTTTACGGGGAAAAAATTGTCATGCGACTGTTAGATAAGTCCGCTTTATGTTTCGATTTGGAAGATCTTGGATTCGAAGAGCAAGGTTTGGCCGTATTGCAACGGGCGATTACCAAGCCGCACGGGATGGTTCTCGTCACTGGGCCGACGGGAAGCGGAAAGACCACCACATTATATTCGGCGCTTATGGAACTCAATCGGCACGATGTGAACATTGCCACGGCCGAGGATCCGGTGGAATACAGTTTGGAAGGGGTAAATCAGGTTCAGGTGCGCGAGGATATCGGATTGACGTTTGCCGGCGCTCTGCGCTCGTTTTTACGCCAAGATCCGGATATTATTTTAGTCGGCGAAATCCGGGACCTGGAAACCGCGGAAATCGCGATCAAGGCGGCTATGACCGGCCACCTCGTGCTCTCGACCCTGCACACCAATGATGCCGTACGCACCCTGTCGCGGCTGCTGAATATGGGGGTGGAGGAATATTTGCTGGCCTCCGCACTCAGCGCTATTGTAGCCCAGCGCTTGGTACGCAAATTGTGCCCGCAATGTAAGCAGCCCACGCAACTCTCCCCTCCGGTGATCGCCGCGCTGGGTCTTGAACAGGATGCACCGCCGGCAGAGCAGATGTATGCCCCTCGGGGCTGCGTCCAATGCAATCATACGGGGTATAAAGGGCGTGTGAGCCTGTTTGAGATCTTGGAAGTTACTGAAAGCATACAGGAAGCAATTCTGGCCCAAGCGCCCGTAACCCGTTTAGCGAGTTTGGCCATGGAAGAAGGCATGCTGACCTTGCGCCAAAGTGGTATTCAAAAAATCCGCAACGGCGTAACCTCGGCCCATGAAGTGCTCCGGATGACCGGCTAATCCATTGGCGGTGCTGTGATTGCCACCCAGCCGCTGGAGCCAGGCCGCAAAACGGCCGAAAACCCCCTTGAAGACCAATAGCGCCCCAAACGCTACGACCGTGCCCTACAAATAGGTTGCGGAGATGGGGCCGGAAAAAAAGGCCTATGCTATGCCCATTTTTGTTTATAAGGCCGTGAAAGGGAAGCGGCGGGTTAAGGGCGATCTTGATGCGGCCAATCTCGAAATGGCGGAGGCCGCTTTACGACGTCGCGGGATGTCCCAGATTCGGGTGAAGCCTAAGCCCAAGGATTTACTCGAAGGCACCTTCCTTGAAGGTCGGGTCAAAGATCGAGACATGGTCATTTTTTCTCGGCAATTTGCGACCATGATCGATTCCGGGGTGCCTATCCTCCAAGCGCTGCAAGTCATGTGCGAGCAGACGGAAAATCCCAAATTGCGGCGCAAACTCTATGAGGTGCGCAATGATATTGAGGGGGGGAGTTCCCTCTACGAAGCCCTG
>JBNJGM010000102.1:0-2186 GCA_051747685.1 Thermodesulfobacteriota bacterium
GACACCAAGGCCCGTTTGTGCGGGCCCAGTTTGATTCCGGCGCGTTGGTAAATCAGATCCACAAAGCGCTCAAAAGTGGCTGTATCGATATTGTCCGTCACGAAAAGCACCTAAACCGGGAGGCCCTGGAACGGGCCCCCCGGTATTGTTCGTATCCCTGCATTAAAAATCCCTGAAATCCTGGTCGTCCAAGGGGATAACCGACTCCGGGTCCTGCGAGCGCTGCTGGCGGCTGCGCCCGGTGCCCCCGGATTGGGACTGTTTGCGTTTCGAAGCGGGCGCAGTGGATGCATTTCCGGTTTGCCGCACCGTAGCGCCCTGCGCCCCCTCTCGGTGGCCTTGCCGGGGCTGCTGCCTCGACTCCGTGTCCAGGGCCCCGCCGACAAGGGCGATGAGTTGGGACACCATCGAATCGATCTCCTGGGCCCGGGTGGACAGTTCCTGGGCGTCGGAGGCGGCTTCCTGGGAATCGCCCGCCGAATCCTGGACCACCTTGTCCATCTCGGAGACCGCGGTGTTGACTTGGTCGATGCCCTGGGATTGCTCCTTGGAGGCCGCCGCTATCTCGCCGATCAGGGTATTGACCTTGCCCACACTCTCCTGGATGCGCTCCAAGCGCTCTGAGACCCCTTGGGTCGTGGTTACGCCCTTATCCGCGCTGACCTGGGACTGCTCGATCAGGGCCGAGGTGTTCTGGGCCGCCTCGGCTGAGCGCTGGGCCAGGGCCCGGACCTCTTCGGCGACCACAGCGAACCCTTTGCCCGCTTCTCCGGCCCGGGCGGCTTCCACCGCGGCGTTTAAGGCCAAGAGATTGGTCTGAAAGGCGATATCATTAATGGTCTTGATGATCTTCGAGGTTTCCGTGGACGCATTCTTGATCTCGTCAATGGCCGTGGACATCTCCCCCATGGCCTGCACACCGCTTTCCACTTCCGCGGCGCTTTCGCGCATGGCCTGGTCCGCTTGATCGGCGTTGTCCGCATTCTGCTTGGTCTGTGAGGCCATCTCCTCCAAGGAGGACGAGGACTCCTCCAGGCTCGCGGCCTGTTCGTTGGCCTTTTCCGCCTGGTTCTGGCTGGCCTGGGTCATATGGCCGCTGGTATTTTTCAGCACCTCGGAGGTTTGGCCCAGCCCGCCGATGACCTCGCGCAGGGGGCGACAGACAATGCGCAGCCGCCAGTACAACAGCCCGCTTATGCCCAGCACAAAGACCACGCAGGCCGTGATCAGCGACCAGCGCAAGGTGTCCAATACCCCGTACAGGCCGCTGGCGTCCACACCCAAAACCATGACCCCGATCTGCTTGCCGCTGTAATCGGCAATCGGGAACCCGGCGACCGCATAATCCTCTTCCCGTTTTTGGGTGATCGCTTCAGTGCCCTGGTGCAGGAGTTCAGACCCGATCAAGGTGTCGGTCACCGTCTTGTCTGTGGAGGAGACAAACACGAAATCCCCGCCCTGCACCGGATGCTTCTGGGGGTCTTGGAGTTTGTGGGCCGTGGAGAGAAATTCCTCATTCATGTACACGGCAATATATTCATTCTCCGCAGTCATGGATTGGACCAAGGGATCGTAGCTGGAGAGCACCTCCACTGAGCCGAGATAGTCTTCATCGTCCCCGCGCACCGGGGCGATGCCGCGGATGGCAAAGCCACCGCGGCCGATTTCGATGCCCGCGATGGGGGAATGCGCCCCTTGGGAGATATCCAGGACCGTATTGCGGAACCCGCTGAGATCATCGCTGGCGCTCTGATCCGGCTTCCACAGCCTGAGCAAGCTCCGTGCCGAAGGCAAATGGAAGTGGATCCGGAACTGCTCCGCCCCGGTGCTCTCCAGATAGCCACGGCGAAACGAGGCCATATTGCTGCGCAACATCTGCCGGGCTTCTTCCAGTTGGGGATCGTCCGCGGTGTTGATATCCCCGGAATGGGCCAGCTGAAAGGCCTCTTGGACCCCGTCGGCCTGGCTAAAGAGCCCGGCCTGGGCCAGGAGGTTGTCCCCCCGGTTGGTCTGGGCCGCCCGAATAGCCTCGATTTTATTCTCCACACGGGTGTGCAGGGTGGTTTCGATCAATTTGCCCACGAGTTGGTCACCACCGATATACAGTGCCAGGGCGAAAATGAAACTGATGATGACCACCGGCACTAACAGGCGGTACTCAATCTTGAGTCGTCTCGGAGCCATAC
>JBNJGM010000102.1:2286-4737 GCA_051747685.1 Thermodesulfobacteriota bacterium
GCCCCGGGGGTGGCCAAGCGCGGCTCAGCACACCCCCAGAGCATGTTATCAGCCCTCGTAAGCGGTCAGCGCTGCCGGGGCCTGGCCCCGCTCCAGGGCCTTGACCGCCGCCGGCTCCTCGGCCGCTGCGTCGCTGTCTTCCTCGGTGACCGGTGTCGCGCCGATAAAGGTCGAGAGGTCGGTCACCATATGCGCCAGTTCCTGGGCCTGGGATGTGAGCTGCCGGGAAGCGCTGGCGGATTGTTCCGCGTCCGAAGCGGTATGTTGCACAACCTTGTCCATTTCCGCCACTGCTGTGTTCACCTGTTCAATGCCCTGGGACTGCTCCCCAGAGGCCGCGGCTATCGAGGCCACCAGGTTCTGGACCTGGCCGACACTTTCTTGGATGCGGCCCAAACGCGAGGAAACCCCTTCAGCCATGGCCACCCCTTTTTCCGCGCTGGACTGGGACTGTTCGATAAGCGCGGCGGTATTGTGGGCGGCTTCGCTGGAGCGCTGGGCCAAACTCCGGACCTCCTCGGCCACCACAGCGAACCCTTTGCCGGCCTCACCGGCCCGGGCCGCCTCCACCGCCGCGTTCAAGGCCAGCAAATTGGTCTGAAAGGCGATATCATCAATGGTCTTGATGATTTTTGAGGTTTCGGTGGCCGAATTTTTGATCTCGTCGATCGCCGCGGACATCTCCTGCATGGCCTCGACACCGTTTTCCACCTCCTCGGCGCTCTCAAGCATGGCGGTATCGGCCTGCCGGGCGTGGTCCGCTGTTTGTTTCGTCTGGGAGGCCATTTCCTCCAAGGAGGCCGAGGTTTCCTCCAGGCTCGAGGCCTGCTGATTGGAGCCTTCGGCTAGGGAATCGCTGGTTGCGGCCACCTGCTGCGCCGCACTCGCGGTATACTGGGAACTTTGGGACAACCCGGTGGCAAAACGTTTGAGCATGCGGATCATGCTCCGGGCCAGCAAAAAGGCCAGCACGCAGCCAAGTACAATCCCGCTGCCGCCCATCACTGAAACACCGGCTTTGAGTTGCTGGGATTTCGCCAACAGCCCCTGCTCGTCCATTCCGCCGCTGTCTTGGACCACGGATTCGGCCCGCTCCAGCTCCTGGCGCACCTTCTGCAACGCCGGCACCGTCTGCGCGGCATAGATCGCTTTGGCCTTGCGCTGTTTGTCCAGGGCTGCCTCCGCCTGGGACTGCATGGCTTGCAAATGCTCGGCCACCGTATCCAAACGGGGCAGGGTTTTTTCCTGGAAGACCGTCTGCGCGTCCTGGCGCCCAGTAATCAATTCTTGTTCCAGGGCCAAGACATCCTCCAAGCCCTGTTGCACGGCGTCAAGCGCCGGGCGGGCCTCATCGTTAAAAATGGCCTTGGCCTTGGTATAGGAGGACTCCCGGTCCTGTTTGATCAAAAATTGGATCCGGGCCACGGCACTGTGCAGGTCCTCGTGGGGTTCGGCAATCGCCTCCATGGTCTGGGCCAACTCAGGAAATGCGCTGCCGAGTTCTTCTGCCTCGTCCGAGCGCAAAAACTGCGTCAGCGGGCAGGAGGAGCCTCGGATATGCACATCCAGGGCGTCTTTTTGGGTCAACAGGGCGCTTTGAATCGTGCTACTCCACCCGTCATGGATACGCAGCAGGTTTTGCAACCGGTTTTCCAAACCCGGGTGGATCTGCTCGTAGGTCTGAACCACCTCACCGGCGCTGGCATGCAGGGCCTTGTGCGTCTTTTGCAATTCATCCCACCGGTTTTGGAACTCAGGGGAAGCCTGCTCATAGGTTTTTTGCCCCTCTTCCCCAGCCATCCATTGGCCCAGCGGACACGCTCCAGCCTCGGTTTCCACCTCCAGGTCAGCGGCGTTGTTCAAAAACCCATCGCGGATGGTATTGGCCCATTGCAGGTGTTCTGCGCGCTTCGCGGCCAAAAGGCCGGGCAAATTGGCGTCCACCGGTTGGTAGTGTTCGGCGATCGCTTTGGCCGAGGCGTGCAATTGGGCGTGGGGCTTTTCCAGGGCCTGAAAAACTTCGGCCAGCCCATCCACCCGCTCTTCCGCCGTGTCTCTGGACCGGCTCCCCAAAAACGACCCTAAAGCGCATTGGGTGGGATCGGTTTCCACATCCAAGTGGGTCACTTGGTCGTCATTGAGATACCGGCCTAAACCGTTGAGCCAGTTCAGATGCCCGACTTCGACTTCCGAGAGCTTCCCATCCAATTGGTTCTCATAAATAAGGTGCTCGGAATCATTGACCAAGTCGCTGACCCCTCCCAGGGTCATCCCCACCACCACAACCAATACGCCGAGAACAAGCCCAAAGCCCGTCCCCACCCGACGTCCGACTGTCCATGAAAAAGCCATTGCTCCTCCTTATTTACAATTGCCGTCACCTGCCCAACCCCCGGCTTTAGGGAAGCAGGATCCGTCTGCCGCTGTTAGAATTAATACAAAGGGGGGGGG
>JBNJGM010000103.1:0-4662 GCA_051747685.1 Thermodesulfobacteriota bacterium
CACAGCACACTTCCCAATCACCGCCACTCCAGGTACTCGGCACAGAGCTACGGCCTCAATCAATGCAGGGCTTGTCACCTTCGCGCTGGGGACATTGGCCTATCGTTTACAATACGCAATCTACCGCCCAGAAACAAATTGATACCCCACTTCACGCACGCTGGTGATAAACTCCGGATGCTTGGGGTCATCTTCAAAATACTTCCGCAACCGGGCGATGAACGCGTCCACGGTCCTGGTTTTCACTGTACCCTCGACCTGCCAGACATTTTCCAGCAGTTCTGTGCGCGAAACAACCCGCCCCTCGTGCTCCACAAGATATTTCATAACCATCGCTTCCCGGGCGGTGAGTTGAAATTCCTGGGTACGGGTTTTCGCCGTGAGGGAACCAAAATCGATTGTATTGTCCCCAAAGCGATACACGGGCTCTTCCCGGCTTTCGTCCTGATACCACTGCTTGCGCTTGAGCATCCCTTTGACCCGCAGCAACAACTCCCGAAGATGAAATGGTTTGATCACGTAATCATCCGCCCCTGCCTCCAACCCCTGCACCCGGTCCTTGGCCGTGGTCCGTGCGGTGAGCATCAAAATAGGGAGTTGCGGCGAACGGGCCCGGATCGTCTGTGCCACCTCATACCCGTCCACATAAGGGAGCATAAGATCCAAAATAATTAGGTCAAAGTCCTCTCTAGCGAAATGTTCTAGAGCCGCACGCCCGTCAGCGGCGCGTTTTACCGTATACCCTTCCTGCTGCAGATTAAACTGCAGACCCACAGCCAAACTTTCCTCATCCTCCACTAGAAGAATCCGGGGCTCACTCGTTTTCGTCATTTGCGATATCCCTTTGCGATTTTTGCCTCCGGCTCAAACGCAGCAATCGCCGAGCCGTCCGTTCTGTGCCAGTCGCATATTGCGGCAATTCGATACGAAAGGTGGTGCCTTTATCTGTTCCCCGGCTGGATACCTGGATAGCGCCACGGTGATAGTGTATAATCTGTTTGACCCAATACAATCCGAGGCCTGTTCCTTTGACACTGGGCATATTGGATTCCCTGCTGCGATAGAATTTATCAAAAACATTTTCTTGTTCCTGAAGAGGAATACCGACCCCAGCATCGGTAAAGTACAGAACAAACTTATCTTCTTCACATGTCATTTGAATATATATAGAAACTTTATTTTTACTATATTTAATACTATTATCTATTAAATTATCAAAAACTATACGAAACGCATTTCTATCAACAACACACTTACAATTGCCGCTACCTAAAACTTGAACATCTTCAACAGGTATATTGAATTGCTCACGAGACTCCTCAATCAATTCATTAATAAGACTCTCCATTTCAAACACTTGAAAATCATGGGCTATTTTTTTTTGCTCTAAAGCAGGGACTTGCAAAATAGCGCTTATAAGATTGTTTAGTCTTTTAGTGTCTTTAAGCATCATTGAAAAAAATTCGTTCTGCTTATCTCTTGGCAAATCATGCATTCGAAGTGTTTCAATGCATAACTGAATGGACGTCAGCGGCGATTTTAATTCATGCGTCACATTGGCAATGAAGTTGTCATACAAACGTGTCAACTTAAACTGCACACTTAGGCGGTGGAAAAGAAGTGACATCCCCAGAGATATGGCAATGAGGAGCACCAGTCCACCGATTAACACCACATGGTTCCCCCCTTCACTGACCAACCCTGAACGCAATTGCGCCCCCATCTCACTTATGGCCATATAGTTGCTCACATACCAATAAATCCAAAGTCCGAGCAACACCAGCCAAGCGACTTGGGCCAAGACAAAAATCAAAACCTGGATAACAAATGACCGGGGCTGTTTCATGGTTTCCCTCTTTGACCAGCCCCACCGATTTTTACGTTCATTTTACAAACCAGGGGGCGTCTTCTGTTGCCATGTAGGGTAGTGTGGAGTTGTTTGATTCTGCTAGCCATCACGGTAAACACGACTCGTTGTGCTGGGCAACCCGGTTTAGTGGCTTTGACCACGCTCTGGCAACACCCATGTGCCCTTTACCAATCATTTGGCCTTCTCGTAACGCAACACCGGGCGATCGAAAACGCCCCCGGGCTGGACACCAGCCCCTTTCCAGGCCAAGCGAGATTCCGGAACCGGGCACCCGAAACCGGCATGCGAATCATTATCCAGACCACCACACCATTTCGTCTCCAGGAGGCCGTAGCGTATGTACACCCCCGCAGCAATGCCTGATTTAAGTTTTGGCAATGTGACCGCCCGCACCCCCATCATCCAAGGGGGGATGGGCATCGGCATTTCCGGTGCCAGGCTGGCTGCAGCCGTGGCCAACGAAGGCGGCGTTGGAGTTATTTCCGCCATCTGCCTGGGTATGCGGACCCCTGAAGCCCGCTCGGATTACGCCCAGGCCAACAAAAACGCCCTCATCGAGGAAATCCGCGCCGCCCGGCGCAACACTTCCGGCGTATTGGGCGTCAACATCATGGTCGCCTGTACGGATTTCGACTCTCTGATTCTGGGCGCCATCGAAGAAGAGGTGGACATCATTTTCTTGGGCGCGGGATTGCCCCTGCAATTTCCCAAAGAACTCACAGCGGAGCGCATGCGCACCATGCACAGTAAATTGGTGCCCATTGTTTCTTCTGCCAAAGCCGCCAAAACCCTGCTCAAATACTGGAGCAAACGCTTCGGGCACATTCCGGACGGTTTTGTGGTCGAGGGCCCGAAAGCCGGGGGACACCTGGGGTTTAAACTCGAACAGATTGAGGATCCGGCATTTGCGCTGCATCGCTTGGTGCCGGAGGTCGTGGAGGCCGTGCGCCCCTATGCCGAACAATTCGACAAACACCTCCCGGTCATCGCCGCTGGTGGGGTCTATACCGGCCGTGATATCGCGGACTTTTTCGCCCTCGGCGCTAGTGGTGTCCAGATGGGCACCCGCTTTGTGGCCACCCACGAATGTGACGCGGACCACGCTTTTAAAGAGGCCTTTGTTCAGGCTCAAAAAAAGGATTTGACCATTATCCAGAGCCCGGTCGGATTGCCGGGCCGGGCGATCAACAATTCGTTTTTGCAGGAAGTGGCCGCCGGGCAGAAAAAACCGTTTGCCTGTCCCTGGCACTGCCTTCGAACCTGCGACTACACCCAATCCCCCTATTGCATCGCCCAAGCCCTGAACCAGGCCCGGGCCGGACGCCTCCAGCACGGTTTCGCCTTTGCCGGGGCCAACGCCTGGCGGGTCAACGAGATCATCTCCGTACATGAACTCATGCACTCCCTGGCCGAGGAATACGTTGAAGCGGTGAACGCCTCTGAAGCTGTCATGGCCTAACTTTTCAACAAACTGTGGCCCCAACACGGGGCCACAGAGAATTTTTCATGCCCACCTGCTTTCTTGACCAGTCTTTCCCGATCCTCTATAAAATTTTTTTACGTGTGTGGTACCCTGACAGAAAAAAATATGTCGGGGATGGCCCTTTTACCTCCAAATGACGGTAAAAACGGCCTTTTTTTCACTGAACCCGGAGGAATCCATGAAAAAACGTTTTTTGCTCCTTTCCCTAGTATGCCTCACCCTTCTCTTTCCCGCCACAGCCTTTGCGAAAAAAGACCCCATCCGTTTCGGCGTCCCGCCCTGGCCTGGAGTGACCGTCAAAACCGAAGTCGTCACCCAAATCCTAGAAAGCATGGGCTATACAACGGAGCAATTGGAGATCGGCCCGCCCATCATCTATGAGGGGCTGACTTCAGGGGATGTTGACGCCTATGTCGCCTCCTGGCTGCCCCAACAAACCGACATGTTTGAGCCGCTCAAAGAAAAAGGGGCCATCGACATCATCAACATCAATCTCGATGAGGCCATGACCGGTTTTGCCGTTCCCACCTATGTCTGGGAAGCTGGCATTCGTTCCATTGCCGATCTCGACCCCAATGCGGACAAATTCGATCACACCCTGCACACCATTGAAGTCGGCAGCGGCATGCACTCCACAACTGAGGAAATGGTGGACAACGATGTGGCCGGCCTTGGCGATTGGGAACTGGCCAGCAGCACCACCCCGGCCATGCTTACGGCCGTGGCCGATAAAGCCAAAAACAAGGAATGGGTGGTGTTCCATGCCTGGAAGCCGCATTGGATGACCATCAAAATCGATATGAAATTCTTGGAAGCCGTGCCCGGCTCAGAAGACTTGGTCAGCGAAAGCGTTATCTACAGTGTGGCCAGCAACGACTTTCAGGAGCGCTTTCCAGAAGCCCGAAAATTCCTGTCCAATTTCTATGTCTCCGGACAAACGCAAAGCGAATGGATCCACGCTTTCAGCTATAAAAAAAGCGAGCCCGAAACGGTCGCCCACGACTGGATTACCGCCAACATAGACACGGTGGCCGGCTGGTTGGAGGGGGTACAGACCACCGATGGTCAACCCGCCATTGAGGCCGTCAAAGCAGCCCTGTAATACATCCAAACGTTTTACGGCACACAAACGCCCCAGTACCGGCTTCCGGTACGGGGGCGTTTGTACCTGGAGGCGTTTGAGGTACCCCGCCTGCGGGCTACTGCCTAGCTACATCAAATGCACGATGAGCGCCCCCCACACCGTGAGCAGGACATTGCCGATAGCGTAGGGCACGGTGTAACCGATAACCGGCACAGCGCTGTCCGA
>JBNJGM010000104.1:0-4487 GCA_051747685.1 Thermodesulfobacteriota bacterium
GCGTTGAAGCTCCAAGGGGTGGTGGAGTACGCCCCGCTGGCTGTGGCGGTCAGCGAAATGCAAAGCGGTCGGCTTATCAATGTCAATGAGGCGTTTTGTCGTGCATTTGCCGCAGACCGCGCCACATTGCTGGGAAAAAGTGTTATCGAACTTGGGCTGTATTCTGCAGAAATGCGCGAGCAATTGCTGCACGGATTGCGAGCCGAGGGCGAGGTCAGCGGCATGGAAGTGGAACTCACGCTGCTCGACGGCACTGTGCGGCAAGCCCGGTTGTTTTCCCGTTTGGTTCCCCTGCCGGAGGGCAGGTATATAGTGACCATGTTCCACGACATCACGCAGCACAATACAGTGCAGCGGGAGTTGGTGGAAGCCAAAAATATTGCGGAGGCCGCCAATAGGGCCAAATCTGAATTTCTGGCCAATGTCAGCCACGAGATCCGCACGCCCTTAAATGGGGTGATGGGGATGCTGCAACTTATGCAGATGTGCGATTTAAACCCCGAACAACAGGAATATGTCAACCACGCCCAACTGGCTTCCAAGAATTTGACCACCATCCTCTCGGATATTTTGGATCTCGCCAAAATGGAGGCCGGAAAGCTCCGGATCACTGATTCTGTTTTCGACATCAATGACGTGCTCAACGAGGTATACGGCTCGTTTGTCTACCAATTTGAGGACAAAGGCGTGTTGTTGGTTATGGAGGTGCATCCGGACACCCCGCGGCAATTACAAGGCGATCCCTCCCGGTTGCGGCAGGTTTTGTTCAATCTGGTGGGCAATGCGATCAAATTCACGGAACACGGCAGCGTGACTGTGAGCGTGACCCCCTTGCACAGCCCCTACGGGCACCACTCGCGCTTTGCCGCAAAAGGCACCGGCAAAGACCGGGTGCGGCTCTTGATCTCTGTGGCCGATACCGGGAAAGGGATGACGGATGAGGAGGTGGCCACGATTTTCCAGCCTTTTGTACAGATCGATTCCGCTTCCTCACCGGGAAGCTCGGGCACTGGCCTGGGATTGCACATCGTCAAGGAAGTCGTGGCCCTTATGGGGGGAACGGTTAATATCAGCAGCGTTCCTGGGCAGGGAACCACTGTTTATTTTACCGTATAGCGGTCGTGCTTTTGAAGGCGGATACGGTCCTTGTTTCGGGACGGAGATTGGAGTATACGAAAACCGACGGCGATTTGTATTGTGTGGGCTGCGGCTATTTTTTTAATGCAGACACGCGGCGCTTGAATATCAGGTCTGAAGGGTCCGCGCCCTCGTGGTTTGCGAGAGGGCGAAGGGCAAGAGGGCGGTGCAACGCCCGTTTGTAGCGCGGCGAACGGATAGAAAAGGGGGAATGATGTCGGCTTTTGCCGCGATACCCGAACTCGCTGTGGGCGATCATCTTTGCTGCTTGTATCGCACCGAGCAAGAGCATCAAAATATTCTGGTCCCGTTTATCAGAGACGCCGTGGATCAAGGGGATAAGGTCCTGTACGTGGTTGACGCCCGTACAGCGGACACCATCCTGGCCGCTTTGCAGGGCAAGGGCATAGATACTGAAGGCCTCCTCGCCGCGGAGCAATTGGTCATCACCGGGTCGCGACAAACGTATTTGAAGCACGGCCGTTTTGATCCCGATGCCATGCTGGATATGTTGGAGGCAGAGACCCAGATTGCGGTTCGCCAGGGTTTCCGGGCCCTGCGCGTTACCGGTGAGATGAGCTGGGCCTTGCGCGGATTGCCCGGCTCAGAGCGGCTGATGGAGTATGAGGGCAAGCTCAATGAATTTTTTCCCACCCATCAGGCCCTAGGCATGTGCCAATATGATATGCGTAGCTTTGCCCCGGAGATACTGCTGGATGTTCTGGCCACGCACCCTATCGCTGTGATCGGCGATGCCTGCTATGAGAATATGTATTATATGCCCCCGGAAGAATTTTTGGGCCCTAATCGGGCTCAGGCGGAACTCGAGCGGCGGATACAAAACCTCGAGCAATGGCATCGCCTGGACCAGGAGCGGGGACGTATCGAGGAGGAATTGCGGCGCAGTGAGGCCACGGCCAAACGGGAAGCGGCGTTTACCAACGCTATTTTGGATACGGCCGGGGCCTTGATTGTGGTTTTGGATCCCAAGGGGCGGATACTGCGTTTTAATCACACCTGTGAACGCCTTTCCGGGTACGCGGCGCAAGAAGTTGTTGGGACAACCGTGTGGGAAGCTCTGGTTTCAAAGCGAGATGTGGGCAAGACGCGGGCTGTTTTTCAAGAGTTGAGTCAGGGCCAGATGTCCAACCGTTTTGAAAACGAGTGGGTCAGCAAAAAGGGCGAGCGAATCCGGGTGGCTTGGGCGAACACGAGCTTGATTGATGAGCGGGGCAATGTCGAGTTTATCGTCAGCACTGGCTTGGATATCACCGAGGTCGCCTTGGTGGAGAGGGCCCAAACCCGGGAATTACAAAGCCTAGAGTCCTATTCCGGAAAATGTCCCTCTTCTTTGACTGCGGCCTCCTTTGGTTTGCAAACCATGCAACAAGCCGCCCCTGCAGCGTTTAGCGAAAGTGTCCAGGAGTTGGTCGTTATATTGGAGCAGGCGATGGAACAAAATATTTACCGGGTCGAACATGACATCACCACCCGGCTCCGACGTTTGGCCGAACACCTGGGGCACTACCGGGCCAGGCCCCGGGATTTGGTACAGGCCTATGTCCAGGCGCTTTCCCAAAAAACCGAGGGCCAACTGCCGCAAAAGGCCCGGGCCTATACCGAGGAAGGGCGGCTGCTGCTTGTTGAGCTGATGGGCTTTTTGGCTACTTTTTATTTTAATCAGTGCCTGGGCAAGGATGAGAATGCGACAGAGGGCATGCGAGGCGCTTCATGAAGCAATATGTATTCGATCTCTACGTTGCCGGGCCTACTGCTCGTTCCAAACAGGCGGCGCGCAATATGGAAGAGTTGTGCGAGCGCTATTTTCCCGGGGATTATCTGCTCAATGTGATCGATGTCTTGGACGATCCCCAGCTCGCGGAGCAGGAAAAGATAATCGCCACGCCCACGCTGGTGCAACGCGCGCCATCTTCTGGACGGCGGATTATCGGGGCGCTTTCCGATCGCAAGGCCACGCTGGAGGCCTTGGGCTTGGACCCACAGGGGAACGGAATCGAGGAATAACCGGCAGTGGGGTCGGGAGGGCTGCAAAAGCGGGCGGTCTGCAGTCGCGCGCCCAAGCAGTGTCCGGGGGCGCATTAGCCCGCAGGTCGCAATCCCCCCGGGTCGTGCCCAGGGGAGTCACGCAAGACCCTCGGGGCGGGTCTGGCCATTTGGAACCCGGTGCAGGAAAACTGGGCAGGTACTGGGAGTACGAATACGGAGGAGAGTATGGGAGCAATGCAAGAATTGCAAAAATTGTCCACAGGAATAGACGGACTCGATGCCATTACCATGGGCGGGGTGCCCCAAAACAGAACCACATTGGTCGCTGGCACCGCTGGTAGTGGCAAGACCATTCTCGCCGCCCAATTTTTGGCCGAAGGTGTCGCCAAAAACGAGGAAAGTGGGGTTTTTGTGACCTTTGAAGAACCCCCGACGGCCATACGCCAGAACCTGGCCTCCCTGGGCTGGGATATCGCGCAGTGGGAGGCAGATGGCAAATGGGCCTTTGTGGATGCCTCCGCCCAAGTCGGGGAAGAGGCCTCCATGATCGTGGGCAATTACGATATGGGCGCGTTATTGGCCCGGGTGGAGCAAGCCGTTCGCGACACCCACGCCTCGCGGATCTCGTTGGATTCCCTCGGCGCGGTCTTTACCCGGTTTGGGGACAGCAAAACAGTGCGCAATGAGCTGTTCCGGATTACGGCCATATTGCGGGATCTGGAGCTTACCGCCCTGCTCACAGCAGAGCGCGTGGATGAATACGGCGGGATTTCGCGCCAAGGCGTGGAGGACTTCGTGGCCGATAATGTCATTGTCCTGCGCAACGTCTTGGAGGATGAAAAGCGCCGCCGGACCATCGAAATCCTCAAATTTCGGGGCGCCTCGCACCAGAAAGGGGAATTTCCGTTTACCATTGTCTCCGGACGGGGATTCGTGGTCATTCCGCTTTCAGAAATCGATCTGGAATATGAATCCACTGACCTGCGCATCACCTCGGGCAGTGAGGAGATGGATCGTATGTGCGGTGGCGGTTTTTATCGGGATTCCATTATTTTGGTTTCCGGAGCGACCGGGACCGGCAAGACCTTGATGGTCACGGAATTTATTGCCGGTGGGGTGCAGAATCACGAACGCTGCCTGCTGTTCGCCTTTGAAGAGAGCCGGGAACAGTTTTTCCGCAACGCCGCTGGATGGGGGGTGGATTTGCGGCCCATGGAGGAGGCCGGCTATTTGAAAGTGGTGTGTGAATACCCCGAAGTCTCTGGTCTTGAGGACAAGCTTTTGAAAATGCGAGAGGCCCTCAGGGAATTTCAGCCGCAGCGCGTGGCCATCGATAGCCTCTC
>JBNJGM010000105.1:0-4469 GCA_051747685.1 Thermodesulfobacteriota bacterium
CCGAGCCGGCTGAGCATTGCGGCAATCCGGTCGAGTTCATCTTTTCGCTTCCAGCTTTCCATTTTGTCCAGCGCTTTGCCGACAACCAGCACATCTTGAATCGCCGCACACTCAAGCGCGGAGCCACGAGCGATTTCGAAGTAACGTCTTCGATCAGGCTCAGCCGTCTTACCGTTCCCTTCAGCGATATTCAGCGGTATCGACTGGCTGGCCCGAAGCCATTGGTCCCGGGCGGGCCGATGGACTCCGTTCAGGCTGTCAGCCTGCTCGTAAACCCATGCAACGTAATCTATCGAAAGACGATAGACATCCAGTTTCTCGTGTCCAAGCGCCATATCTCTTCGATCCCGATAGCGATCCCGATTTGGATTTGGATTATTCTAACAACTATCGTTTCCTTATTTGCTGAAGTTGAAAACAAAATCAAGGGCTTTGGAACAGGAACCCAAAATTTTGTCTTTCTGCGCTGCACCCGTGGCCGCTTGCGCAGGCCGGGGATTTAATCACGGGCTGGATTCAGCGCGCTTTCCTGTGGGATTGAGGGATGTGCTGACTGGGTTCCTGTTTGGAGGCCGAAACAATATTTGCTCGAGTATTGCAAAGCATTCCTTCAGTGGAGCGCGTATGAGTACGTTTAACGCTATTACGTCCTAAGGCCCCTGTATTACACGTTAGGAGGCGCTGAGGGAACTTTGTTTTTCGCTGTAAATAAGCCACAGATTGCGCAGATAGATAAAAAGGCCTGTGGATTGGCCGAGGATGCCGACGATATCTTTGCGCCAGATAAAATAGAGCAAGAGCATGCTGGCGCCGCCCAGGCTCATCCACCAAAAGGCCACCGGGACCACAGAGCGGTGCTGTTTTTCGCTGACAATCCATTGGACCACCATGCGTCCGGTGAAAAAGGCCTGCCCCAAAAGCCCCAGCACAACCCAGAAAAAATTGACCCAAGAGGTGATGTTGAAGATCAGAAAAAAGAGATTTTCGCCGTCTTTATTTTGCTGGAGGTAGAGTTGCTCCAAATAGGTCTGGGCAGGAACCGTTTTCCCTGAGGTTTCCAGGCGGACCTGCAATGTGCCGTTGTGGCGTTCGAGTTGCAGGCCGCTGAGGCGCTGGTCGGTGTTGATCCGAAACGAGTGGCTTTCTGCTGCGGCGAAGGCGTTGGGGCACGGGGGCAGTGCCACAAGGACTGTGAAAAGCAGCAGGAAGTGGGAAAGCAAATGTCGGGACATTGGCGAACCTGTTGCGGAGACGGGTCAATGGGGTGCTGGGTGTGGGGACACAAAAATGAACCCTTACACGCAAGTGTGTGGACTACGGGCCCAAGGCGCATTGCGCTTCGGCTGTGGTTATTCACCCGAGTGCGGGGATGCGTCAAGGCTTGCGGGCACGAAAAAGCCGCCGGCGTTTTCTAAAAAACGGTCCGGCGGCTGGGATTGCTTGGGGGTGGGAGCGACTAGGTGGCGGGAACCGTGTCAGCCTGGGACTGGGCGTAGAGGCGGCGGTCCTTGTATTCCTCGCGTTTGCCCCGGTTCCAGGCGCTAATGGGCCGGTAGTAGCCCACAATGCGGGTGTAGACTTCGGTGGGGTTGAAATGGGTGAGTTTGGGGTGCTGCTCGTAGCACGCGGCGCATTTGACGAAATATTCGCGTTCCCCGGAATTGAGGCGGGGATGATAGCCCGCAGCCCCGTCCTGCGGGGTCAGCGTGGCCCCCTGGTCGTCCTTGCCCGCGGTAACCCGGACCGAGGCGCCGCAGTCGTGGCAGGTGAATTCCAGATCCAGGGTGTCTGCGTGTTGGTCGTTGAGAAGGTGTTCGAGATGCATTTGGGGCTCCTTTATGAATATGACTTAGTTGCGAAAAGGAATCATTCTTATCTAAGCCTGTTCCAGCTGGAGATCAACCCCTGAATGCAGGGGCGGTTTTGGGGTGTTGGGTCCTACCGCGTCATACATGCAATGGCCGATAGCGGCACGCCACCTTTCCCGTTTTGATTTCCTTCCGTGTCGCCTGTCTTCCAGGCAGGAGAAAGGGCCAAGGTAGCTTAGCTGCGCTTTTTCTTGGGCTTGCCCCAGGGGCAAGCAGAGACGCAGACGCCGCAGAGGTAGGGTGGGATATGCTGTCGCTGTTCGTTGGTGCGAAGATGCTGGACACAGGCCGTGAGGTCAACAGCCTCTTCGCGGCGAGCATAATGCAGGGTGGTGTTCACGTTTTTAATAGCCCCCACCGGACAGGCGTCAGCGCATTTGGTGCATTTAGCGCAGCGGTTTTTCAGCGGCGCGCCAGGGGGCAAATCAAGGTCTGTGAGCACGGTTACCAGCCGCACTCGAGGGCCGTATTGCGGGGTGATAAGGAGCAGGGATTTGCCTTGCCAGCCGAGCCCGGCATGCAGCGCCACGGCTTTGTGTGAGAGCGCGGCCACGAAATGCTTTTCGCAGAGGATGTGACTGGCCGGGATGGGGAGAGCGCGGGCGCCCCAAGATTGGAGAAGCCCGGAAACGCGGGTGGCGATATCGTCGAGAAGCGCATTGACGTTTTGGTAGTGCCGGGCATACAGCGGGGTCGGGTGGGCGGTGATGGGATCCATGATCCCGTCGGCTAGGCGCACAGCCATGGAAACAGCCCGGGGGTAACCCTCAAGGAGGTTCGGCGGTTCGGTGTCGATCGCGGCTAGTGCCGTGGTGTCAGCGACGCCGACGAGATCGGCGCCCCAGTTTCTGGCGGCCTTGTCAAGGGCGGCGGTGGTCTCGGTGGTTGTTTGCATGGGGAAAGCGTAGCAAGGAAGAGTGCGTTTTCCAAATCCGGAATGCGGGTTCCGAGCCGAAATCCGTGCACCCGACCACCTGTCAAGGCATAACGTCGGTGGGAGAAGTATACAAGATGCCCCATGGCCGCGAGGCCACAAGCTGTGCAAGGAGAGCGTATGGATGCCGCACAACTCGAAGCGATTCGGGCGTCAGTGGTGGAGCAGATAGCAACCTGCCGTCAGGAATTGCAGGATTTGGAGAAGCGGGCCGAGACCGTGGAACTCGATCAGCCCATCGGGCGTTTGTCCCGTATGGACTCCATGGTCAATCAGGGGATCGTCATGTCCAGCCTGAACAAGACCAAGCACCGGCTGGCCCGCCTGGAACAGGTGTTAAAACGCATTGATGCCGACGATCCCGAATACGGGATATGCGTAGAGTGCGGCGAGGATATCGCCTTCAAGCGGTTGCAGGCCCTGCCCGAAGCCGAGGTCTGCATCCATTGCGCGCAATAGCTGGGCCGGTCGGCCAGCAAAAAATGGCCACGAGCATTGTGGCGGACAGGGAGTGGCTACGAGGCAGAGACCTGCATTTGCACCTGCTCGAAAAAACGCTCGTACTGTTCTTGGGCCAGCAGGCTGAGTATGGTGCCCAACCGCAGGGGATCTTGGGCATCAAAACGCAGCGAAAAAGAACCCTGGGTTTCTATAAATGTGTGCAGAGCGGAGAATATCTCCCGGGCTTGGGGGCTTTGCACGCGCTTTTGCTCGGCTTCGATTTCTTTTTGCATCATGCGGATGAGTTCTTCCGTAGACATATTTTGCCGATCGGCATCGTGCTGGATGCTGCGTTTTAAAAGCGAGGCATCGGTATACTGGAGGTGGAGACTCCGGAGTTTGAGGGGGATTCTTTCGGGGTTAAACAAGAAGAGCAGCATGCTTTCGCTGAGTTGCTCGGGGTTGAACCCCTCGGCGATGACCAGGGACAGGCTGGCGTCGAACATATCCGTCAGGCGGATGGTAAGATCGTTAAGCGCTAAGCGCTCCTGGGCTTTGTCCAGGTCGTAATCCAGGGTCAAACTCCCTTTGACGGTCCTTTCGTATCCCAAGGCGTTTAACGTGTTTTGCTGCTTTGCGGGGAGGGTGTCCAAGGGAAAGTCCACCCCGTTTATGCTGAGGTTGAGCGCATGGGGGTAGTCCTCGTCTTCGTTCTGCGCGACCCCATGTAAAATGAGTTCGTCTATATGGAGCTGTTGGTCCGCATTGTTCGGGTCTTGGAGCACGACGTCCGAAATAGTGGGTGTGGTCTGTAAAAACGGGGTGGAGACATCGTCGTAGGAGATGTCCAAGTAGGTGTCGTATTCGTCGATAATGGCGTCGACCCTGTCTTTGGCCTGACTTTGAATGCTCCAATGCACAAGCAGGAGCGCCCCAATGACCCCGGCCAGGGCGATGGCGATCCATTTGCGTTTTTTGGATGTGGCGGCGGCAATGGGCATATTTGCTCCTTGGCAGGCTCGAGCCTGGCGACGTTTTTTCGTAAGTGAAGGTCCCGCAGGTACAGGACGGAAAAGGGTGTGCGGGCCTGGGAAACGCTTGGGCAATGGCACTTTTCCCACGGGCACTGACAGTGCTCCTTGCTAGCGCAAAACGGGGCGGGGCACAATGCTTTGGGGGAACTGGGTGGGGAGGGTATGTTTCGGAAGTCTAGCCAGGTGCGCCTG
>JBNJGM010000106.1:0-4217 GCA_051747685.1 Thermodesulfobacteriota bacterium
GCGGCGTGTGTGATCGCCCTGGGGCCCTCATTGTGGATCGGATGGGAGTTGCTGGAACGGGGACGGGCGCATTTTGGAGAGGCCTACGCCGTCAATTTTACGCTCCTCAACGCCCAGCGCATAGAAAGTCCGCTGACCCGGGAAATGGCCCTGGCCCACCGTTTTGCGGATTCGCTCTTGCTGCGGCGGTGGTTGGAGAATCCGGAATCAGAGCAGGCCGAGGAGCTCTTTTTTGAGGAAGCCGAAGGGTTCCGCGAAGATTTTCGGGGCCAGAACTATTTTGTCATCGATGCCCAGAGCCTGGCCTATTATTATAACGGCGAGGACAAGGAATACAGTCAGGCCCCGCGCTACTATCTGGATCCGGAAAGTTCCGATGACGCCTGGTTTTTCAATACCATTCGCGATGTGGACACCTATATTTTGAATGTGAATGTGGACACGCACCTGGAAAAAACCCAGGTCTGGATCGATGTGCTCATCTGGGAAGGGGGCCGCAAGATCGGCATGGCCGGCACCGGGATGGAATTGTCCTCCTTTTTGCAGGAGTTTCTGCATACTGAGGAACCGGGGGTGACCCCGATGGTCCTCAATGATTCGGGGATGGTCCAGGCCCATCCCGAGCCGGAGTTGATCGCCTTGGGCTCGGCCGCCGACGCCAGTGAAAAGGAGATCTCGTTGCAAAGCCTGGTGCAGGGCGACGGGGAGTCCGTGGGCCAGGCCATGGAGGCGGCCCAGGCCAAGCCGGACACGGTGCAAACCGCGTGGGCGGAACTCGACGGCACCCGGCAGCTCGTGGCGCTGACCTGGATTCCGGAATTGGAGTGGCATGTGGTCAGTGCGGTGGACCTGCAAGCGGCGCAGGTCATCAACGGGCGCTGGATCGCGGCTGGTATCGCCGGAGTGGTGGCCCTGTTCGGGGTGCTGCTTGTGGTCTTTGGCTACGGGGTGGACCGGCTCGTGCTCCAGCCGCTGAACAAATTGCACCATTCGGCCACAGTATTGGCCCGCGGGGAGTACGACATCTCCCTGCCCCCGGCCGGCGGCGATGAAATCGGGGATTTGACCCGGGCCTTCGGGGTGATGGTCGAGCAGGTCAAAAGCCACACCCGGGACTTGGAGGCGCGGGTCGAGGAACGCACCCATGCGCTCCAAGAGCAGTCGCGCTTGTTGGAACAGGCCAAGGAACAGGCGGAAGCCGCCCATGCCGAGAAGGCCGAGGCCCTGCACAATGTCATGGAGAGTATCCAGTACGCCCAGACCATCCAGCAGGCCAGTCTGACCACGCAAGAACAGCTGCGCGAGCTGGTTCCCGAGAGCTTCACCCTCTGGCAGCCCAAGGATGTCATCAGCGGGGATATGATCTGGAGCGCCACGGTCGAGGACGGGTTTGTCCTGGCGGTGGTGGATTGCACCGGCCATGGTGTTCCGGGCGGGATCATGACCATGGCTGCGGTTTCGGCCTTGGACCGGGTGGTCAGCCTGCACGGCGTGCGCGAGCCCCAGCGGGTCCTACAGGGGGTCAGCCGGGTGGTGCAGGGAATGCTGGTCAATCAGACCTCCCAGCAGTTTGCCGAGGACGGCCTGGACATGGGCTTGTGCGTGTACAGCCGCTCCCAGTCCACGCTGTATTTTACCGGCAGTCGGCTGAGCCTGTTCTATGACGACGGCGACGGGGTGCGGGAGATCAAGGGGGATCGGCAGAGCCTGGGCTATCCCTCCTCGGATCCGGACTACCCCTTCCAGACCCACGCCCTTGCGGTGCAAGAGCGTTTGCAGATCTATCTGACCACGGATGGCCTTGTGGATCAAATCGGTGAGGAAACCGGCCTGCCCTTGGGCAAGCGGAGGGTGCGCTCTGTTTTGCAGCAGAACAGCGAAGCGGAACCGGAAGAGCAGAAACAGGCCCTGCAGGCCCTGCTCAATGCCTTTCAAGGCGGCGAGGAACAGCGCGACGACGTCACCGTGGTCGGATTGCGCCTCACGGCCGAGGGTGCGGGCACCAAAACAACGCTGTAGTGCTCTGGACCAAAAGTGCTGTCTTTGATGGGGGCACATGAAGAGAGTGAAAGTTCCATTGTCCAACAAAGAAAATTTCAAATTCGAAATTCCAAAGCACACACAAATAGAGCAAAATTCGAAATACGAAACATTCGAAACACAAAAAAACGCGTGTTCTGGAAATTTCTTCCTTGGGGCATGATCAAGCCGCCTCTTTTTTTGAATTTTGTATGTCCTTCTGATTTGAATTTGTTTGGAATTGGTGGTTTGTGCTTTGGAATTTCCGCGTCAACTTCCAACCGGGTCAAATGGCTCACGCACAATGCACGAAGAAAGATCCAAAGATGCGTATACAACGTATAGAACGCGGCAGTAGATTGTGGAGACAAGGAGACGTTTGTGGCGGATGAAACCCTTTTTAGCCAAGAAACCCAGGTCATTCAGGATGCGGAAGCCCTGCTCGAGCAACAGGCGTATGCCGACGATCCCCTGTACCAGCCGTATCAGGAGCTTTTAAACGAGTACAAGCGGTTGTTCCGCCACACCAAACGGCTGGTGCGCATGGGCGACCGCATGCAAAGCAATCTCAATGAATTGAATAAAGAATTGCAGACCCACAAAAAGATCCTCTCGGCCATGTCCTATCAGGACGGGCTGACCGGGATCGCCAATAGGCGGCGCCTGAATGAGACCCTGGAAGCGGAGTGGAACCGGGGCCTGCGCAACGGCGAGTCCCTGGCGCTTGTTTTTTTGGATTTGGATTTTTTCAAGCAATACAATGACAACTACGGGCATGGCGCCGGGGATGAGTGTTTGATCCAGGTGGCCCAGGCCCTGACGCGTTCGGCCCAACGGTGCAACGACCTGGTCGCCCGCTACGGCGGTGAGGAGTTTGTGCTGCTTTTGCCGGAGACGGAGCTTGAGGGCGCGCGCAAGGTGGCCCACACCGTGCAGCGCAATATCCAAGAATTGGCCCTGCAACACGAGTATTCGGCGGTGGCCTCGGTGGTGACCGTGAGTGTCGGCGTGGCGGTGGCGGTGCCCCATGCCGAGCACAACTTTCAGGAGTTGATTCAGGCGGCGGACGAACAACTGTATGTCGCCAAAGAGGCGGGGCGGAATCAAATACAAGAGAAGGTACTTGATTATGATGCATGAGATCCAGGGCTTTTACGAACAACTGAAAAGGGACGGTATTATTTTTAGTTTCAGCGGGCCGGTGTCTCAAAGCCTGCTTGAGGGCATTGGCCAAACCTTGCGCCAAAAGATGAGTTTGGAAGACACCAGTACAAATGTCACCCAGAAAGTGTTTTCCATTTTCGTGGAGCTGATGCAAAATGTGATCAATTATTCCGCGGAACGCTTCACCTGCGGCGAGGAAGACCATGAGATCAGCTTCGGGGTTCTGATTATCGGCAAAGACGGGGACCGGTTTTATATCCAGTGCGGCAACTATATCGAACCGGAGCAGGAAGCTGGGTTGCGGGAGCAGTTAACGACCATCCAGTCAATGGATAAGGACGCGCTCAAGCAGTATTACAAGGAACAGCGGCGTAAAGAAAAAGCCGCCACGAGCAAGGGCGCGGGATTGGGGTTTATCGAGATGGCGCGCAAGGCCTCGGAGCCGATTTCCTTCGAGATTGCCCCCACATCTGAAGGGAAGCCGTTTTTTGTGGTCAATGCCATTATTTGACCGGGGCCGTTGCCGGAGACATTGCCTGGAGCGTACAGGGAAGGGAGAAATATATGGAAGCTTTTGTGCGGGAAAAAACCAAGTCAACCCCTTTGATCCATCTCGATCCGAGCCAGGGGCGACTGCATATACAAGGGGAGTCTTACCCGGAAAATGCGGCGAAATTCTACTCTCCCATGTTGGAGTGGCTACAAGGGTATCTGGATCAGCTGGACCAGGATGCGGTGCACGTGGACATCGAATTGATTTATTTCAATAGCAGCAGTTCCAAAGTATTCATGAATTTTTTCGATATGCTTGAGGAGGCGGCTGCGCGCGGCGTTTCCGTGACTGTGCAGTGGAAATACCATGAAGACAATGATACGGCCTTGGAGTGCGGTGAAGAATTTCAGGAAGATTTGGAGTATGTTGCCTTTGAGCTGCAGGAGATATGAGGCAAGCAGGCCAAGAGGCTGAGGGCCTTGCCCGGCCATGCTTTTCTTCCTGGACGGGCAAACGGAATCCGCTTTTGTCTTCCTTTGCG
>JBNJGM010000107.1:0-1424 GCA_051747685.1 Thermodesulfobacteriota bacterium
GGAGAAGAACAAAAACTATTGGACCAAGGTTTCCAAGGTCATGGAGGATATGGGGGCCATGAAACTAAGCCCTGTGGAGGCCGACCGCAAAATCCGGCTTATCACCGGCGGCAAAAGCGTGGTCGAGGTCACCGAGGACATGGGCCAACTCATGTCCGCCAGCATCACCCTGGGAAAATAAGGGCAACGAAGCAGGTTGGAGGTTGAAAGCCTGCCGAAAAACAACGGCAACCTTTGACTGTTCACGGGACTTGCCCCTATCTTTCGCTTGCGTCGGCTATTGCTGCGCTCCAGCTCCGGGGCCAGCCGATCTTTCTTCCTCTTGATTCCCCTTCGTGCTGCCTGTCTTCCAGGCAAGAGGGAGGGGCCAAGGGTGGGTTCTTGGGGTTCGTTCTTCGGACCACTAGGCAGCAGTCCTGGCTCTTTGCCTTCGTGACGAGACTCCTGCCCCCACGCTCACATGCCGGAATGGCGGCAACCTGGGAACGCAAAAAAAGCCCCCCGCTTGCCATGAGGGAGCGGGGGGCTTCCAGACGAACGGGGAAAGGAGCCTTATTCGGTTTCGATGGGGATATTCTTGCTCGCCGCGCCGGTTTCGGCTTTGGGCACCTCAATGCGCAAGACCCCATCTTTATAACTGGCCTTCACATTGTCCTCATCAATTTCCTGATCCAGGGGAATGCGGCGATGGAACGCGCCGTAGCGGCGCTCTTTCCAGGAATTTTCGTTTTCGCCAGCTTCCTTTTCCTCTTTCTTTTCCCCTCTGAGTTCCAGGACGTTGTTCTGCACCGAAACATCCACATCTTCAGGATTCATGCCCGGCATTTCCGCATTGAGCACATAGGCGGACTCTGTTTCGTGCATATCAAGACTCGGCACAAAGGACATTTGCTCTTCTAACCAGCGTTCTGGCCGATTGAACAACTCCGCCATAGCCGGAGCCATCTCCATCATGGGGTTCCAACGCCGATCATTACGCAGAGCGGTATCATTGTTTCTGATTCTCGGAGTCAGCCACATAGCTCTCACCTCCGTTGCAGAATTTTTCTTTTTTGGTTTTGGGCCTTTCCTTTCACTTCTACCAATTAAATCAACATATTAGAGTGTCAACACCTTGAGCGGCCATAAGGATCCACTTACGAACCCTCTTGCGGCTCCTGTCGCTCTTATTGTTTTGACTGCCCACGGGGCTTGCCCCTATCGCCCGCTTACGTCGGCTGTCGCTGCGCTCCAGCCGACCTACGGGTCCAGCCGCTCTTTCTTTCTCTTGATTCCCCTTCGTGTTGCCTGTCTTCCAGGCAGGAGGGAGGGGGCCAGGGGTGGGTTCTTGGGGTTCGTTCTTCGGACCACCAGGCAGCAATCCTGGCTCGTTGGCCTCGTTACGAAGATACGAAAACACCTCTTCAATTCTTCAATCCCCCAAT
>JBNJGM010000107.1:1524-4067 GCA_051747685.1 Thermodesulfobacteriota bacterium
CAATACCTTAATTCCCCAATCCCCAATCCTTCACGCCAGATAAACCCCGATAAGCGCCAGGGCATTGAGCGTTGCATGCAAAATAATAGCCGGCCAGATAGAGCCGCTGCGCTGGTAGAGAACGGCAAAAAGCAGCCCGAGCAGAAAAAGCGGTGGCACCGCCAAGGGCTGAACGTGCAAAAGGGCGAACAAAAACGCGCTGAGTACCGCTCCCACGGGCCACGACAGTCGCTTGGCAATCCCGGCGAACAAAAAGCCGCGAAAAAACACCTCCTCGGCCAAGGGCGCGAGCACGACCACAGTCACGGCCAACAGCACCGGGAAAGGGCCCCCGGACAGCACCTGTTCCAACCCGGGCTGCATTTCCAGCCCCTGCTGGGCCAGCCAGGTCTGATAGACGGCACTTATCCCCAGAACAGGGACAAAAAGCACCACCCCAAGACCGAGGTGCCGCAATCGAAATCCACTCAAGCCCAAATCCCGCCAGCGCGCGCCGTACTGCCGCACGGCCAACCACCACACCGGCAGGAACAGCACCAATTCCAAGGCGGCCAAAAGCGGCGTAGCAAGACCCGGCCAATGCATCCGCCGCAGCACCACCGCGGCCCCGAAAGCAATAAGCATCCAGGCCACTAGGCAGACGATACCCAGCCAGACATCCCGCAAGCCCCAAGGGACAGCGCGGGGTCCCACGTCAGTCTTCAAATCGTTCATATCCGCAATCTCCGAGATCAGCGACGACAGCCTGCTACCATCGGCATACTGAATGCCTTGGCGTGTAAACAGCTCCACTGAGGACCAGAGTTAGCTGTGGCTCCATCCTGCCCGGTTCGGATACAAAATCCAAGCGCCCAGAGGAAATGTCCCTTTGCAGAGCAGGGACACTTGATCCTGGACTATGACACCAACACCCCCGCATTATCCTTGACGATATCCGCACACAGAATAATCCCTTGTCCCCAACCAGAATGGCCTACATACCGAGAAAAGGTGACGCACGCATTTCCTGAGGCAAGTGAAATGTAGGGTTCTGTACTGTATTCGGCACGGCCGGCATTCAGGGCCATATAATACGCCTTGAGGGAATGGTCGGCTCCTTTTTTCGCCGGCTCATAGAGCATCTGATGGCTGGTGCGTAACCGTTGCGTATCACAAATGGTCATGGATATCTGTATCCCGCTCGAATCAAGCACATACAAGCATTCTACGGGCTGTTCAGATTCTATATATCGCGCTAATACCGAATCCATTTCCTCCGGAGCACTGTGTTCCAGATCAGCGACAATCCTGTCCATGATCTGCGTATAGGTTTCCCGGGCAGCATGCTTTTCCTGGATACTCTGGTTGCATTGTTGTCGATAATTTCGGGTTATCCACTCCATTTTTGTCGATATCTCCTGGATCCTGCCTAGCCCTGGCTCCGGCCGGGCAAAATAAAACCCCTGAAAAAACTCCACTCCCAAATCAAGCAGACAGAGGACTTCCTCTTCGCGCTCCACGCCCTCGGCCACCACCTGAGACCCGATACGACTCCCCAACTGCACAAAACTGCGTATCAGCTCCTGTTTGTGGAAATGCTGATCGACCCTGTCCACGAGGGAACGGTCCATTTTCAAAATATCCGGCTGTATCAAACAAATGCGGTCCAGATTGGAAAAACCGCTCCCCACGTCATCCAAAGCGATCAAAAAATTCCGTTGCCGGTAAAAGGCGACCACTTGCAGCAGCGCATCCAGATCCGTATTTTGTGACTCCAGGATTTCCAAAACCACCCGATTTGGGGCCACTCCCGCCCGCTGCACCTGCCTGAGCAAATACCTGGAGCCGGCGATATGGTGATCGATATACGAGGTGTCCAGATTGACCGAGAGCAAATTGACATCTCCGGAGACGTCACTGGCAAACCCTTCAAAGGCGCGCTTGCGACATACACGATCCAGCGCCAGCCCCAACCCCTGTTGTTCAGCCTGTCCAAAGAGTTCGTTCGGGGGGATCCACGTGCCCGTTGCCGGATCCACACCTCGACTCAAGGCCTCAACACCGACGACCGTGCCGCGCTTAAGGGACAAGAGCGGCTGAAAACGGGTGACGATATGCTCGCCATGGATGATATCGGCAATATTCCAGGAAGAAATACACGACTCCGCAAATACTCACGTGGTTTATGACCCGCTTGTGCCGTAAGCAACAAGCATACCAACCTGAATCGGGTTTTGGGGACACTTTTCCCAGACTCAGGGCACCAAGCGCCACAAAGAGCGGCCGTGCGAGAAAGGACCCGTCCGCTTCTGGCCGGGGTAAGCCTGTTGCTTGCAAGGTCCTTCGGTGCACATTGCACAAAAAAGTGAGTTGCCCCAGAAAGGAGCGGCTCCATTTTTTCATTTTTGAAAACACTCCGCAGCAAAACCAAAAAAAGACGCACCTTCAGTATTACGAATTTTACTTTTTTTACGTTGACAGTAAGTATTTTTTCTTTTTAGGAGCGTATCATCAGGAGCCGATATGATCCCCAAAGCCTTGCTTTTGCCGCTTTGCTGCCTTGT
>JBNJGM010000108.1:0-3996 GCA_051747685.1 Thermodesulfobacteriota bacterium
CCATATAACAGGGCTGCTGCATCAAACCTGGTGCGGTAGCCCTGTTGTACGTGGCCCCATTGGTTTACGGATACTTGTCCCCAGGCTATCAGCACGGAATGTACTGCGCCTCTGGCATGGAAGGTAGGCTGGCTTCCGGCCTGCGTCGGCCCAGTTCTCTAGAATTTTGGAAGTGGGAATATGGTGGTGCTTGCAAACCGGAGGCTTGTCCGCAGGACAGTTAGGTGGAGGGCCCGTGACTGTGCTGCGTATCACCCAGAGGGTGGGCGTGGTGGTGCGTATGCACGATAGCCCGTGATCCCGGCTCCAGGTGCCCGCTGCGCAACCGATAAAACGCATGGCTGGTCCGGTCCAGAAAATCAAAGTCGTGGGAAACTATCAGGTGGGGCAGGTTGATGGTTTCCAGCACCGCGATGAATTTGCGGCGGTACTGCGCGTCCAGTCCAGTGGTGGGTTCATCCAGGATGAGCATTTCCGGACTCATGGACAGGACCGTGGCGAGGGAAATCAGCTTTTTTTCTCCTCCGGACAGGGTATGGGTCAGCCGCTCTTGATACCCATCCAAGCCCAAAAGATCCAGGGTTGCTTGGGCTTTGGTTCGGGCCTGCGCCAGAGAGAGGCCCTGATTGAGCGGCCCGAAACAGACATCCTCCAACACGGTGGGACAAAAAAGCTGATCATCGGCGTCTTGGAAGACAAAGCCCAGTTTGGTGCGTTGCTGTGCGAAATCAGGCTCACTGCGCATTTCGTGCCCAAAGAGTTGGACACAGCCAGATTGGGGGCGGTGCAGCCCCATTATAATATGCAAAAGGGTTGTCTTGCCTTCCCCGTTGTCGCCGATAACGGCAATCTTGGCACCATTTTGGATCTCCAAGCTGAGGTTTTGCAAAACGTTTCTCCCCCCAGTGTAGCCAAAATAGACGTTCTGCAACCGGACAAGTGTGGAACTCATAGGCAAAATCCCCCCAATTGCAGGGCAACGAGAAGCACAATCACCCCCAGTCCCGCTGCGCAGAACCAATAATCCGTCATCGTGAGCGACCCTCCTGGCAAATGCGGGTACTTCCCGCTGAATCCACGGCAGAGCATGGCCTGCTGTACCCGTTCCGCACGCTCCCAGGATTTTACCAGGACCATGCCGACAATATGGGCGTAAGTGGTGTATGTGTGTCGATTGGTGCCGGGCCGAAACCCTCTGTTTCGCGCTGCGCGCAACAGCCTGCGGCGCTCTTCGTCCAGCACAAAGATAAATCGAAAAGTAAAGCTCAAAAGCTGGCACAGCTTGGCGGGGACCTTCAAGTCACGCAAGGCGGTAGTAATGTGCGGTAGGGACAGTGTGCAGATAAAGGCCAGAAAAAGGATCATGATCGCATTGGCCTTGAGCGTGACCAACAGCGCCAGTTGTACCCCTTCGCTGGTAAACTGCAGCGGTCCGATGGCCGCAAGCGGCCTCCCCTGAACGCTCCAGGGCAGGACCGCCCAGATAAAAAGGACAAAGAGGTTCACCGCGGCCAACCGGGGCGCGAGTTCCGCAATCCTGACGCCCAAAAGCGGGCAGAACACAACGGCCACAAGCAAGCTGACCCCGGCTGCGGCGGGCGCACTGAGTAAAGCGATGGTCACCGAGAGCAGGCCCGCCACAACAAGGCGTACCCGTGGATCGAGGGGAGGGCCTGTGCTGGTGATATGGTCGGTATGCAAGGCCATTATCGCTTTTTGGCCGAAAAGTAGAAGCCAATCCCCATAAGCCCGAGGATATACCCCAGTCCGGCAATGACGTCCTCAATACTCACCCGGTTTTGCTGGAGTTGGGCCACTTGCTCTTTCAGCGGCGCCAACTCGGCGGCAACCGCCTTGCGCACGGTCGCTTCTAGCGTAGCCACGTCAGCTTCCGGGGCAGGGGGGGCCATGTCCCGCACATTTGCGTCTTGGGCGTTAGCCGGTTTGTCCTGCGACTGGGAAGAAGCTTGTATTTCCTGTGCTGCCGGCAGATATTCCGCAGCCTTGACCGGCCAGGAATTCTGGTGCCCCATTCCGGCCTGGACCTCGATCTCCAAGTCACTTGTACAGTTGGAGGGCACGGTGAAGGAAAATGCCCCCTCATCGTCGGTGCGTCCGTTAAGCAGCTTTTCTCCCTTGGCGGTGCGCACCGTCACCACACCTTGGTGGACCGGATTGTCTTCGGAAAACGACGCTTCACAGGAAATGGTGCGCCCTTCGGCCCAGCAAAATACATTCACCCTATGGGCGTTGCCGAGGGCCGGGAGCAGCAAAACGAGCAACATCCCCCCTACCAGCCCCAGTCTTTTGAGATTGGAACCCATGTTATGCTCCGGAGTCATAGAGGATTTCAGGTTTAACTTTGCCCAAAAAACCCACGATCCCGGCTGTGAGCATCCCTTCCACGCCGCTTACCGGCAGATGGGCCACAAACAAGAGTTTGGCGGCGTTGGCGAATGCCTCACCAGACAGAGTCAGTGCTGCAGCGGCCACAAGACCGCTGCCCAAAACCGCCCCGGCTCCCAGGCCAAAGGCAAGCAGAGCAGTGGTGCGTTTCCCGGTCGGGCGCAGGATTTGGAAGAGCACGCCGCAGGCTACAGCCGGCAGGGCCATGATAACTGTGTTCACACCGAGGGCTGTCAGGCCCCCAAACTGAAAAAGAATGCTCTGTAGCAGCAAAGCCACCAAAATAGCGGGCACGCAGGCCCATCCCAAGACAATACCCATGAGGCCATTGAGGATGAGGTGCATGTTGCCTGGGCCTACGGGGACATGGATGAGAGAGGCCACAAAAAACGCAGCGGCCAGTATAGCGGTTTGTGGTATTCGATTGGCATCAAGCCGGTGCAGGCCGAGCGCAACCCCTCCTAGGGCTATGCCCGCTCCACCTGCTAAAATCGGCCAAGCCAGTACGCCTTCTGCAATATGCATGTGGGGCCTCTCTCTGGATTACCAATGGGACTGGGACTTCTCGGCCTAATCGCCCCATTCCTGAAAGCGGGTCCACAGTACCGCCCCCAGTTCGACATCCTTAGCTTCGCCGTCGTGCTGCAGGGTGTAGTCAGCGGTCTGCAATGCCGCAAAGCCCCACCATCCTTCTTCCGGGGCGGCGTAGGTGAAGACCCCGTTTGCGTCCGCCCGCACCACCTGGGTGATCATATACTCACTCGGGGCTTCGGCTTTTTGATCTTGGTTGTAGTATTCGACCTCGACCTCGGCGTGTGGCACTGGCTTACCGTCCATGAGCACCTGGCCCTGAAAGACATTCCCGGCATAGAGCCCGAAAGGGCGGCTCAAGGGCACGATCTCGGTTTTCAGGCCCAGGGGCTCGTCCCACCCGGATTCCGCACCGAACGCGCCAACGATTGTTTTGGTATGGTGGACGATAAAGCAATCCTCTGCCGGCTCCCAATACGGCTTGGGCTGCATGTAAAAGGAATACACGCCCGGCCGAGGGAACGTATACTCGGTCCGCCAGGCTTTGTGCCCCATGAGGGCTGATTGTTCAAGATCGGGAAGCAGGTTTTCGCTCGTATCCCCTTTGTACACGACAAATTTCTCGGGTTTGGCTAAATCCATCCCCTGCATGGCAAAGGGGTGGGAAAAGGACAGCTCCAGTTCAATGGTTTTATGGCGCGCATCAGCCATTGATTGTGACGGGATGACCATCCCGAAATGCGCCCAACACAGCGACGGCACCAGGGCCAAAAGCGCCCCCAAAAGCCATTTTTTCCCCACCATCAGCGACCTCCTCTGGTTTGCAGCGTTTGTCTTTCATTGATCATGCCTCGACGTGCACATCCGATGGCTTTGTTCTGTAGCGGCAAAAGTAAAGAAGAGTCAACATATTAATCGGCAAATCGTAATACTTGAGGTGTATAAAATACCAATAAAAGCACATGAAAGCCGGGGTGACGCCATGAGACAGGTCATAGGGTGGCTCGATTAGGGTGTTCATGGACTGGCCCCATTAGCGTGGACATGAAGTGGATCCAT
>JBNJGM010000109.1:0-3976 GCA_051747685.1 Thermodesulfobacteriota bacterium
CTTCGGGGTGAAACCCGCCGACGGTAAGGCCTGGTTGGACGGCGTTATGAGTCGGAAAAAGCAGGTTGTGCCGAACTTTGAAAAGGCCTTTGCCAGCTAGGACTCGCGGAGGCAAAGTTGTCTTCTCTCAGCCCGGCCGGGTTCTCTCCTGGCTGGGCTTTTTCCGTTGTCGGCTTTGCTCCGGCTCGAGAGTGCAGCAAACAAGGGCTGGACATACAGCGGTACATGCACCAATGTACCCCGGTACCAAAAAGGCCTCGCAGTGACGGCATGGTGTATTGCATGGAGAGCGAGGGATGCCGAAGGCGTTAGACAGACAGGGGAAAAAATGGATACACTGGACACGATTTTGGGGGATATCCAAGACCAGGCGGACCAGGACGCCGAAGCGTATCTCGGGGCCAAGGCCTACGCCCTTTGGCGGGACCCCACGCACGTGGGGACCTTTTCCCGCCCAGACGGGGTGGGGGATTTGACAGGGGCCTGTGGCGATTCCATCCAGATAGAGATCCGCGTGGACAACGAGCACGTACGGGAAGCCCGATTTTGGACCGACGGGTGCGGCCCGAGCATTGTCAGCGGATGCGCTGCCTGTATCCTGGCGGAGAACAAGACCTTGGAAGAAGCGGCATCCCTGCAAGCCGTGGATATTATCCGCTTTCTGGGGGGATTGCCCGAAGACAAGGAGCATTGCGCCCATCTGGCGGCCCGCACCCTCCAGGAGGCGGTCGCCCACTTTATACGAACTCAGGGCGATTAAAGCCGGTCCATGCATGGGGGGTGGTTGGAGGATGTTCAATGTTGGTAGCTGCATATTGGAAAGGCACGGGCGCGTTTCGCGTCGCGAGGGCCTGAGCAAAATTTTGGCTGGAATGCGTTGCGTTCGCTACACGCGTTGGAAAACGGCAAGCGAGGGATAATGGGAGAGAGGCACGATCCGCGGAATTCGGGGTGTGGCTGGGTGGCCTGGTTTGTTGGCCTGCCTGGCTCGGGCAAGAGCTCAGTTGCCGCAGCCGTACGCGCGTCGCTCCAGGCGCGTGGGGTTGCAGTGCGGCTTTTGCAAATGGATGTCCAGCGCAAACACTATTTTCCCCACCCGAAATATACGGCTGAGGAACGACGTCGCGCGTACACCCTGTTTGCTGAGGAGGCGGCCGCCCTTGCTGCTGCGGGCCACAATGTGTTTATGGATGGGACGGCACCCCAGGTGGCCATGCGGGAATACGCACGCGCATTGGCGCCCTGTTTCGCCGAAATCCATATCCAGTGTCGTTTGGAGACGGCCATGTACCGCGAGAGTGAGCGCGAGGGAGGAATGGTTATGGCCGAATTGTACCGCAAGGCTCTGCACCGCCAGCGCACCGGAGAGCAGTTCGAGGGCCTGGGCCAAGTGGTTGGCGTGGATGTGGAGTTTGAAACCAATCCTGCGGCTGAATGTGTTATCCCCAACGACAATATTTCCCTTGCCGCAGCCAGGGATGCGGTGCTCGAATGTTTTGAGCCTTGGCGCAGAGCCGTGCAAAGGGATCACGCGGAAAGCAAACCAAAGTGAGAAGTGCGTCCGGGGGTAGCTGAGCAATGCCGGGCTGTAGCTCTGCATTGCGGCTGCTAAAAGGATGCTATTTGTATAACAAACAGCGCCCAAACGAAGCCGCCTTCTGGCGCTGTCGGCAAAGCGCCCTACATGGAAAATACACGGTAATGATGCGATTTCATATTATCACCCACGGTTGTCAAATGAATGTCTGCGATTCGGATTGGCTGCACCGTGCCTTGCTGGATTTGGGCGCGCAGCCCGGCGCAGAGCAGGATGCGGATCTGATCGTGGTCAATACCTGCAGTGTGCGCGAAAAGCCGGAACAAAAAGTCTACAGCCTGCTGGGACGCTTGCAAGCCCATTGGCAGCGCAATCCCGAGATGTTCGTGGCCGTGGGGGGCTGTGTGGCGCAACAGATCGGTACCCAATTTTGGCAGCGGTTTCCGCATGTGCGATTGGTGTTTGGGACCGACGGCATCGCTATGGTTCCCCAAGCCGTGCGCCGATTGCGGCAAGATCCCCATCTCCGTCTTTCGCTTTTGGATTTTCAGGAAACCTATCCGGAGCGGGATCAGAATTGGCCTGAGCCACAGGTGCCGGCTCAGGCCTATGTGAACATTATGCAAGGGTGTGACAATTTTTGCGCCTATTGTATCGTGCCGCACACCCGGGGGCGGCAAAAGTCGCGAAGCAGTGCGGCGGTAATGCAGGAGTGCCGGGAGTTAGCCGCACGCGGGGCGCGGGAGATCACCTTGCTCGGCCAGAACGTTAACAGTTACGGCCAGGATGCAAACGGCGATGGCACAACATTTGCTACTCTGTTGGAGCAGGTCTGCGCGATCCCCGAATTAGAGCAAGTGCGCTTTACCACCTCGCATCCCAAAGATATTGCCCCAGAGGTTATTGCCGCCTTTAGCCGGCTCCCTGAGCTCAGTCCGCATCTGCACCTGCCCTTGCAGTCCGGTTCAGACCGTATCCTCAAGGCCATGCGCCGGCGGTATACCCGGCAACGGTATATGGATATCGTCAATGGATTGCGCCAAGCGCGACCAGAGATTATTTTGACCACCGACTTGATTGTCGGCTTTCCCGGGGAGACTGAGGCGGATTTTGAAGACACACTGGAGATGATGCGCGAAATCGGATTTCCGGCAAGCTTTTCCTTTAAATATTCGGATCGGCCCGGAGTGGCTGCACAGCAGATGCCGGACAAAGTGCCGGAGGCAATAAAGTCCCAACGCTTGTCCCGGTTGCAAGCCCTACAGGAGGAGCTGACCCAGACGGCCTTGCAGGCTGAAGTCGGTCGGCAATTGACTGTTTTGCTCCAGGATATGGGGCGTCAGGATGGCCACGGCGTGATTTGGCGGGGCCGGGATCCCGGTGGACGGGTCGTGAACTGCCGCACTGCATCGGACAGCCCCCTGAGCGGTTTGTATGTGAGCGTTCGGGTGACTGAGGCCAAAAAACATTCCCTTTTTGGGGAGGTGGAGGCGGGCCCATGGTAGAAGTAGAGGTTTTCGGGTTGGCCCTGGATGAATCGTCGCAAATTCCTTTACTGATCCTTAAAGACCAGCAGGAACAACATGTGCTTCCGATTTGGATCGGAGTGATGGAAGCGGTGGCTATTTCCATGACCCTCAATGATGTGGACATGCCCCGTCCGATGACGCATGATCTTTTCTTGAATACCCTCGGGGAGTTGGGAGGTAAGTTGCAACGAGTGGAGGTGGTCAATCTGCACGAGGGCACCTTTTATGCGGAGCTGGTGGTGCGTTCCGGGGAAACAATCCGGCGCATCGACAGCCGTCCCTCGGACGCAGTGGCCCTGGCCCTGCGAGCGCAATGCCCCATCTTTGTCCATGAGGTGGTCTTCGAGACCGTGGAGAAGCGAAAAGGGCAGAATTATGAAGTCGGGGTTCAAGAGGAAGAGGCTGAGAAATGGACGGACGTTTTGGAAAGTTTTGACCTCGAAGACCTGAAATACAAAATGTAACAGTACGGTAATACGGACCCCTTATGATTGATCTTCATACGCACACGGTTTTCAGCGACGGAGAGCTTATCCCTGCGGAATTGGCCCGGCGGGCCCGAATGGCCGGATACCGCGCCGTGGCCATGACCGACCACGCCGACGGCAGCAATTTGGGGATAATCCTGGAGAATATCGGGCGGATGGTACGCCAATTTGCGCCTTTTACCGGGATTGAACTTTTTTGCGGCGTCGAGCTGACCCATGTACCGCCAGCATTGCTTCCGGAATTGGTGGCCGAGGCCCGGCAGCGCGGCGCCCAATTGGTCGTGGTGCACGGCGAAACCTTGGTCGAACCGGTGGAAGAGGGCACCAATCTGGCCGCTATTGAGGCTGGGGTGGATATCTTGGCCCACCCGGGGGTATTACGCGGGGAAGAGGCGCGGCTGGCCGCGGAGCATGACGTGGCC
>JBNJGM010000110.1:0-3814 GCA_051747685.1 Thermodesulfobacteriota bacterium
CTCACGGTGCCGGTATACGATTCACCCGCAGCGAGTTTCTGGGCTGCAGCATGGTCTGCGGGCAACACACCACCTGTATTCCTTGTGTCCGACTGGTCCTGCAGCGTTGTGGCGATGCGCACAAACTGGTTGTCGTTTTGCAAGAGCACACTGACATCATCGCCAACAGTATCACTGACGGTATCTACCAGGGAATTGTCCTCGTTGAGAAAGGTATTGCCGAGTTTCAGCCCAGGAAGAGTCACGCTTTCACCGGCCTGCTCTCCATTTTGAAGGGTGACTTCACTTTCATACAGGGGATTGATGACTGGAAACCCCTTCAGGCTGAACTGTAAATCAAAAACATTGAGCTCCGATTGCAGGGCTTTGGCCGTGAGCTCGTTTTTCGTCTGCAGCGTATTGATCAGGGTATTGGACACACCCTGTAAAAGCTCGTGGCTTTTTTCCATATATCCGTTTTTGGAGGACCAGACATTTATGGCACTGGTACACAATAAGGTCACCAAAACGACCAATACACAGCCAAAGGTGAGCTTGGTCTGTACTCCGAGCTTTTTGAACATGCCCTTCTCCTTACAGATACAACATGGATAAACGCGCTCCCCGATCCGGCCGCTTCAGCCACGGACAAAAAGCCGGGCCTTGCTCGAGAACTGACCGAATGCTAGGGCCGGAATAATAGGCGGATGTTACACCATCGCCCCGGAAAGATGGCGATTGCGTGGCAGGTGGGAAAAATCACGGAGGGGCGGAATGTGGACGGCCGTGGCCTCTCCCGGCGAGCCCGGGTGGTTCAAGGGATTGGCGTTGCCTGGGCCACCGATTGCGCATCAAAACGTTCCCAACAGTTCGCTACAAAATCGGGGCGTAGCCAAAGGCCTCCAATTCCTGGCCAAGGTACGTATTGAACACATGCTGCTGCGCAGTGGACAATTGGCGGGTATGGCGGTGCAGGGATTTGGTGGTCACGGTGGTGGTGCTGCGCAGCTTGTAGTCCCCGCCGTTGAGCAGATTGAAACGGGAAAAGGGCAACAGCTGCTCCGGGGGCAGGGCGATATGCTCCAGCAGGGCGGCAAGGGTGGTGTCGGGGTCGCGGACCAAGTCCTCGTAGCGCACCAAGTGCCATTTCTCCGGACTGTGCAGGTAGCGTTGCGCGATCTGCTTCCAGCGCTTCAAAAGCCCCACATCGATGCCCTCTTCTTTTTTCCCCCGCGGCCAGAACAGATAGGCGTATCCGGACTCTACAGCCGAGAGATAGCTGTCCCGGGGGTCGCGGGCCAGCCAGACATAGCGGTCGAAGCCGCGGTATTGGCGACTGCCGGGCAACAGATAGAGCAGATCCACGGGCTTGATCAGGCGGTAGCCCCGTTTGCGCAGCCCCAGCCAGGCCGCGGCCAGGGACGGCAAGGAACTCACGTCGCTACAGGCGCGCACCTCGGAGTGCTGGTCCAGAATGTGTTGCAGCAGCGTACTGCCGCTGCGCATGGAATAGCCGACAAGAATACGCATCAAAATTTCCTTTGGTCCGGTAGAGCCAGAGAACAACCACCCCTACCGCTTACACAGCAGCCGTTTCCGCGGTTACGGTTCCGGGCGCAAAACCGGCAACCGGCTCATACATCTGCCATCCATTCACAAAGGCCTCTTCCAAAGACCTCCCCTCGGCGTATTCCCGGGCCCGGGCCTGCATCGCGGCCAGTCGGGCCGGGTTGTCCGCCAATTGCACAATGGCCTGCCGCAGGGCCTCGGCATCGCCCCCGGGCACAACCAGGCCGCTTTGCCCCGGAAGGATATTCTCCTGCGGCCCGCCCTGGTCGCTGACAATGACCGGCAATCCCGAGGCCTGGGCCTCCAGGATTACATTGCCGAAGGTGTCTGTGGTGGAGGGGAAGACAAAGGCGTCACTGGAGGCATAGGCCTCGGCCAATTCCCGGCCTTCAAGCGTCCCGGTGAACACCGTCGGGGTCTCAGCCAGCATCTGCTGCATCCGCTCCCGATACGGCCCGTCGCCCACGATACACAGGGTCACGTCGCTGCGCTGCGCGGCCAACCGGCGGTAGGCCCGGGCCAAGATGTCCAGATCCTTTTCCTTGGACACCCGTCCCACATAGAGCAATTTCACAGCCCTTTGCGATACCCCATAGCGCGTGTGCCAAAACCCATTGGCAAAGCCGGGATCGAACCGGGTGATGTCGATGCCCCGGGGGTAGACGGCGATCTTCTCCGCCTGGACCCCCTGGGCCTGGATCTCCTCGCCGGTGGCCCGAGAGGGCACGTACACCCGATCCAATTGGTTATAGTACCAGACCATCCCCTTCCACATCAGGGCCTCCATATCCGGATCCCCGGTGAGGTGGGCGGCGTATTGGGGAAAAGAGGTGTGGTAGGTGCCGTAGATGGGCAGATGCAGGATCCGGGCTGCGGCCAGAGCCGCCAGCCCCATGGGGCCGGGGGTCGAGGAGTGGATATGGGTGAAATCGCTGTCCGCGCAATAGTCCAGGATCTGCAAAAACGAGGGGCAGGCCAGGTCCAACTCCGGGTATTCCGGCAGTTCCAATCGCTCGAAGCAAGGGAAATCGATCTGGTTGGGCAGGCGCTGCGTGGAGCCGCAGGTCAGGGTGTAGAGATCCTTGCCCAGATCCCGGGCGAGGCGGGCTTGGGCCTGCAGAGTCAGGGCCACCCCGTTGCACTGATCAAAGGTGTCCGAGAACAGAGCCACTTTGCTCGGCCTGGCGCTCGCGGCTTTGCTTTGGCCGCTGAAATGCGCCAGGGCGCTGCGGGCCAGGGGCCGATCCTTGCTGTAAAGGCCGAAGGCAAAGAAATACGGGGCCAGCAGGGCGTAGACCGAGCCGCCGGAGCCGATGGTCTGAAAAATATTGAACAGCCGGGCCTTAGAAACGCTTTGAACGAGGGTCTGGGAGAAATGGTGGATCAACCGATCCGAAGCGGCCCGGACGAACTCAAACCAATCGCTTTCCCGGTCCTGAAAGGAACGCGCAGGATCCAAAACCGAGTGCCGCAAGCCCGGATTGGCCTCCAGAATACGCTGCCCTTCGCGCCGGATCAGAGCGCAGACATCCGGGTCCGCGTGCTTACCCAAGGACCACGCCTTGCCCTTAGAGCCAATGGTTTCGTACAACCAGCCCCAAAAACCTCGACCGCCTTCCGTGTGTCCGGTCAGTCCGCTGTCCACAAAGCGCAGGAGACTGTCCTTGTGCACATAGCGGTCCAGATTGAAGCGGGATTTATAGAATTGGTAGGCGATGGCGTAGAGGTTGTGGCCCATGGTTCTGGCCGTGGCTGGCTGAATGTGGATCTCTGTGTTACCCGTTTGGAGTCCCTGGAGAAAATCCATGGTTCCGGTTGCGCCGGACACGCGGGTATGGGCCCGAGCGATATTCAGGGAGGAGTGGTCGTCGGATCCGGCGGTCAGGGCTTTGCGCCAGGGCTCGTCGCCGGCGGGCTCCAGATCGTGCTTGTCCGCGAAAAAAGCGATGTCCTCGGGGCGCAGCCCGTCCAGGATACGCCGCAAAAGGCTGTTTTGCACCGCGTCGCGGGAGCCGTTGACCTCGAACAGATTGAACAGCACCAGCATCTGCTCCAGGTGCTCCAAGCCCAACCGGTGGTTCATGTCGTAAAAGGGATGGGCGATGCTGTGCACGATGCCCTGGGAGCGCAGATAGGGCACCAATTCCCGGACATTGCCGCGCAGGTGCTGGATGTCCCGGTGCTGGGCCTCGCTGATGTCCAGGGCCAGGATATGGATCTTGCACCCGTTGTCCGGGAAATAGGAGGTCACTTCCTCGCTGACGAA
>JBNJGM010000111.1:0-3807 GCA_051747685.1 Thermodesulfobacteriota bacterium
TGCGGTTCGATTAACCGGTATTGTGCCAGGAGGGGAGTTGCAAGCCAACGGCGCCAATCGTGCTGGGCTGCTGGTAAACTCCCGCAAGCGGTTTTTGTGTCTCTGTTTTCATGGATTTAGGTTCAGGCTGTGAGCGGCCTCCTGGAGTCGTTGCAGCCAGAGCTCAATGCAGGCGGGTTTCTCCAATAGCCCCACGAGGTGGGGTTCGGGGGAAAAACCGGCCCGAATAAGGCGCGTAGACCAGGAGCCCTCTTCGCTTCCAGCCATGTCCCGCTGGGCGTGGGTACCGATAAGGGTCAAAAGGGGCAGAAGCCGAATCCGCGGCGTTTCGGGCACAAGCCGGGTCAGAAGCTCCTCTAGAGTAGGCCAGTGGTCCATACTACCAAGGAAAATGCGCGGGTTGCGCCAGGACAGCCAGTGGGCCAGAGCTATATACAGGCCGTGGGCTGGCTGGGGGGAGCCGTGGGCCATGTAGAGCAGTTGCTCCTGCGGCCCCGGCTGGGCGTCTTCGGCTAAAAGGGCGGTCCCCAAGCGAGCAATGGAGGCGGGTTCCCATAATAGGGAAGCGCTGATGCGACACTCGGGCATTTTGGGAATGTGGCGCAGGGCAGCCACGGTTTTGTGGATGTTCTGGTATTCTTGACC
Organism: Thermodesulfobacteriota bacterium; assembly: GCA_051747685.1. Classification (GTDB taxonomy): domain Bacteria; phylum Desulfobacterota; class Desulfovibrionia; order Desulfovibrionales; family Desulfohalobiaceae; genus Desulfohalobium. Next base: position 646 of record JBNJGM010000111.1, read on the forward strand.
GGGGATGATTTGCAAAGGATGCACGACAATACCGGAAAGCTTCTCCTGGCTGCATTGGGCAAGAACAGTGGCGAGGCTTTCGACTGGACTTCCGGCGTGTGCACGAAGCGATCGCATCCGTTGGGAAAGAAAGGCCCAATGGACACTGGCTTGGGGGAACCGATGTTCAACCGCGGCGTGGTAGGCCTGCAATGTGGCCTGCCCGTGTTGGCTTGCTGTGCCAAAGGTGGTACAGATGATGGCGAATGCTGTTGCGGACATAAAAATGCGGACTCCGGCAGAAAATGGTCCCAGTGGTGCACACACATCGCGATTATTTACCTGGGGTTTTCCTGTACGCCGGACAGCGCTGTTTGTCTATGCTCTCCACGGGCGCGCAGGAAGACCCCCTGGAGGGTGTGCGACCAATGAGTCCGAGAGCGGCATTTTTTTATGGCCCAGGGGCTGATGAGGATTGTAACAGACGGGTATGGCTGTTGGCAGCGAATGAGGTCGTGGCCACATTCTTTCTAGCGGGTTTGGGGTGTGCTGTACATAATTTCAGGGGAGCGGGCTCAAATGCCGGGTGGTTGCCCCATCCTGGAGACCAAAAGGGGAGGCAGGGGCGTATGAAAAATGTTGTTCTTGGTTTTTTCTTGATGCTTGTATTCGGGCTCGGGTGCCCGACGGGAGGCTCTGCGGCCACGCTGGAAGAAATGGTGGGGCAGATGCTCATGATCGGCTTCCGGGGTACTTCCTTTGATGTAGAGAGCCCTTTGGGCGAAGCCCTCAAGCAGGGAAACCTCGGCGGCGTAATCTTGTACGACGTTGACGTGGCTCGTGGCGGTGTGCCCCGCAATATCCGTTCTGTTGAACAGGTACGGGCTTTGACCTCGGCGTTACAAGAACATGCCGCCAGGCCGCTGTTGATTGCGGTGGACGAGGAAGGGGGCAACGTCAGCCGGCTCGCCCCCCGGTTGGGTTTAGAAAAGACGGATTCTGCTGCGGCCTTGGGGCGCAAAGACGCCCCGGCACTGACGCGTCGAGCAGGACGGCGGATTGGGCGCCAACTGCGCCACGTGGGGATCAATTGGGACTTCGCTCCCGTGGTTGATCTCAATCGTAACCCGTCCAGCCCCGCCATAGGCAAACTGGATCGTAGCTTCGGGCCGACTACAAAGAAGGTAACCCGGCATGCCGCGGCCTTCATCCATGGATTGCACGATGTCGGGGTTTTGTCCTGCATCAAGCATTTCCCGGGCCATGGCAGCGCCACGGCGGATTCCCATCTCGGTGTGACCGATATCACTGACACCTGGTCGGCTACGGAATTAGAACCGTATGCGCGGTTGGTGGGCAGGGAATTGCCGGATGCGGTGATGACTGGCCATGTATTTCATGCCGGTTTGGATCCGGAGGCGCCGGCTACGCTATCCAATACGATCATTCCCGAACTTCTGCGTGACGCGATGGGCTTTGAGGGTGTGGTTGTTAGTGACGATCTCCAAATGGGGGCCATCCGTGAGGCGTATACGTTGCAAGAGACCGTGCGGCGTTGCCTGCACGCGGATGTGGATATTCTCCTGTTTGGGAATAATTTGGAGTATGAGCCATATATCTGGCGGCGGGTCCAGACGATTATCAGCGAACTGGTCCGGGAGGGTCACGTGAGTCGAGCGCGTATTGAGCGCTCCTACGAGCGCATTCAGAAATTGAAAACGCGTTTAGGCGTGTTCACAGGCACAGAACCTTGATTTTCCAGCGCTATATTGCTCGTTGAGTGGGGCATTGATCCAGTTCAACGCCACCAGGAATCTATGAAGATAGAATTGTTTATCGAGAATCAAAGGTGTTACAAGCCGTTCCGGAATTCTGCCCTTGGCCTGGACAAGGGCGTGTGGTGCAGTTGTCAGGCGGGCGTAACTGCCTGATGTTGCCGTAAAAAAGGGGATGGTTGGTGACCGGCCCAAGGGTGTTTCTAGCCCGTGATAAAGTCCCGGAACCGGGTTCACGTATTCAGAATAGAGCTGTCACTGACAACTGCCGCGCCTCCGTCCCAGATATGCAGACAAGGAGAAGCGAGTTATGCGCACGAAGCTCTCGCGTCGGAATTTTTTGAAGTCCCTGGGAATAGGGGCGACCTCCGCAGTGTTGCCCTCGACCTTTGCGGCCGCGGCCCAGGGAGAAGAACTGGCGACATTATTGGATTTATCCAAATGCGTCGGATGTGAAAATTGTGTTTTCGCTTGCAAAGAGGCCAATCAAGCGAAATTTCCCGAGCCACAAAAGCCGTTTCCCAAGATGTACCCCAGTCGAGTTCCGGTTCAGGATTGGTCGGACAAACGGGAGGTTAGCGATCGCCTGACCCCGTATAACTGGCTCTATATTCAGACCGCCTACCTCGATTACGAGGGGGAATCCTGGGAGATCCATATTCCCAGGCGCTGTTTGCATTGCCAAAATCCGCCTTGCGCCAATCTCTGTCCTTGGGGTGCGGCCCGCAAGCAGGACAACGGCATCGTGCGCATTGACGACAACATTTGTTTGGGGGGCTCAAAATGCAATAAGGTCTGCCCCTGGCATATCCCGCAACGCCAAACCGGGGTGGGCTTGTATCTGGATTTGCTGCCCAGTGTGGCCGGAAACGGGGTTATGTACAAGTGTGATCGCTGTTTTGACCGTATAGCCGAGGGGCAAACTCCGGCTTGTATTGAGGCCTGTCCTTTTGGGGTGCAAACCATTGGCCCGCGCAGTGAAATTGTTGCCCAGGCCCACCAATTGGCTGAATCGATGCCCGGGTTTATCTATGGGGAGCATGAGAATGGGGGAACAAACACCCTCTATGTTTCCCCGGTGCCTTTTGAACGCTTGCAGGAAGCGATTCAGACCGGAGCGGGGCAGCCTGAATTGAAGCGGTACCCGGATATGCTCAGCGCGGAAACCAATTTGGCCCAAGCCATGTTGCTGGCCCCAGTCGCTGGATTGGCCGCGGGCGCCCTACATGGGGTGCGTTTGCTCCACAAAGCGTCCAAGGAGGACAATGATGGCTAAAACACCGGATTTCTCCTGGCCGAGGTTGGGGTTTAAACTTTTAGTGGCGGTGTTAGCGGTTTCGGGGTTTGCCCAGATGCCGATATTCAAGCGGTACTATATCGCTGATGTGCCCGGGCTCGGGTGGCTGGC
>JBNJGM010000112.1:0-3801 GCA_051747685.1 Thermodesulfobacteriota bacterium
CCTCAATCCCTCAATTCCAAAATCATTTTCTTGCGAAGCGTACGGACCATTTCCAACGGGGAGGGGGCCGTAAAGATAGGCCTGCCGACCACGAGAAAGTCCGCGCCAGCGTGCACGGCCTTTTCCGGGGTCATGACCCGTTTTTGGTCGTCCGCGCCCTTTTCCAGGCGGATACCCGGGGTCAGGCAGGCCAGGCGGGGGCTGTCCCGTTTGATGGCCCGGACTTCATGCCCGGAGCAGACGACCCCGTCCAGCTGCCAGGCGGCTGCGTTGCGGGCCAGGTCCAGGGCAAAGCGGGTGCTGTTCTGAGTGGCAGCGCCCGGGAGGTCAACCGTGTCCATGCTCGTGAGCAAGGTCACGCCGAACAGCAGCGGCCCGCCGGTTTGCCCTTTGGCCTCTTCCCGGCCGGCCAAGGCCGCCTGGGCCATGGCTTGGCCGCCGAGCAGGTGCAGTGTGCACAGGTCCGCGCCCGAACGGGTCAGCGAGCGCACCGCCCCTTGGACCGTGTTCGGGATATCAAAGAGTTTGAGATCCACAAAGACCCGAAAGCCCAACTCCCTGAGTTGGAAGACGATGTGCGGGCCGGTGGCGGAAAAGAGTTCCAGCCCGACTTTGACCCAATCGAGTTCGCCGCGCAGCGGTTCTGCGGCGCGCAACGCGCTGTCAGCGTCGGGGAAATCCAAGGCGGCGATGAGTTCAGCCATGCGGGTGGTCCTTCCAGGTGGCGATGATGGACTCGGGGAGCCCGGGCTGGGCTGTCGGTCGGGTGGTTTGGGCCAGGTAGACCGCGCGCAGGGCGTCGTAGGCCCGATCGAGGTCGTCGTTGACGATCCAGTGGTCGAACTCCGGCGCCGCCGCGATTTCCTGGCGGGCGTTTTCCAGCCGTTTGCGGATGGCGGCTTCGTCGTCGCTGCCGCGTTTTTGCAGCCGCTTTTCCAGCGCCGCGCGCGACGGGGGCAGCAAAAACACGAAGGTGCCCTGCTCGAGGTTGGTCTTGAGTTGGCGGGCCCCCTGGACGTCGATGTCAAACAGCAGGTGCCGGCCGGCAGCGAGTGAATCCAGGGTGGCCTGGCGGGGGGTGCCGTAACAATTGCCGTGGACCTCGGCCCATTCCGCGAAATGCTGATGGGCTGCCAAGTGCTGGAACCGTTCATGGCTTACGAAATGGTACTCCCGCCCGTCGACCTCCCCGCTGCGCGGCGCCCGTGTGGTATAGGACACGGAAAAGGCGAAGTGGGGGAATTCAGCGGTCAAGCGCTGGATGAGCGTGCTCTTGCCGGTGCCTGACGGGGCGCTCAAGACGAGCAGAACGCCTGGACGCTCAGGATGTGGCATCCTCATCCTCCTCTGTGTTGTAGCGTTGCCCCACGGTGTCGGCCTGGATGGCGGAGAGCACAATATGGTTGGAGTCGGTGACGATGATGGAGCGGGTTTTGCGCCCCTGGGTCGCGTCGACAAGCCGGCCGGCTTCTTTGGCGTCCTCGCGCAAGCGGCGCATGGGCGAGGAATTGGGATTGACGATGGCTACAATCCGGGAACTCACGACATAGTTGCCAAAGCCAATATTGAGCAAACGCTGTTTGGTCATAGAAAGGGGTCCTCGTTTGGAACGTCTTGCTAGTTGGAAAGGGGGCCGGGCGCTTGCCACGCAGCGCCTTGCGGCGCAAACACGGCCCTGGGCACGGGGACTGAAAGGGGCACTCCGGTCATTCGATATTCTGGACCTGCTCGCGGCATTTTTCCAATTCCGTTTTTACATCCACCACCAGTCTGCTGACCTCGCTGTCCTGGGCTTTATTGCCGCAGGTGTTGATCTCCCGAAAACACTCCTGGAGCAAAAAATCCATATGCCGACCGCTGGGGGCTGCGGTGGCAAGACGGCGCTGGAGTTCCTGGAGATGGGTTTGCAGCCGGGTGATTTCCTCGCTGACATCGATACGGTCGGTCAAAAGCGCCAATTCCTGGTGCAACCGCTCCGGGGAGACCCCTTGGGGCTGGTCCTCCAGCAGGGCCGCGGCCCGCTGTTTGAGCAGGGCAAAGCGCTGCTGCGGCAGGGAGGGCACGCGCTCGGCAATGGTCTGGACCCAATGGCCCACAGTCTCCACCCGTTGCCGGACATCCTCGAGCATGGCCCGGCCTTCGCGTTCCCGGCTTTGGTTCCAGGCCATAAGGGCGTTTTCCAGGCCGCTTTGGAGGGTGTCGAGGATCTCCTGGGGCGGTGCCTGGTCCGGGTCTTCCCAGAGGCTGGGCAGCCGCAGCAGGTGGCTGTAATCAAGTTCAAAGGGGTCGTCGTTGGTGTGGGCGAGTTGCCGGAGTTGGTCCAGCATGGACTGGGCGGTTCCGGTGTTGAGCTTGGGGGCGAGTTCCGCGGCTTCGAACAGGTGCAGGTGGAGGTGGATGTCCACCCGGCCGCGCTCGGCAGTGGCCCGGACCTGTTTTTCCCAGTCCTGCTCCATCATGGAGAGGAATTGGGGCATTTTCCAGCGGATGGAAAGCTGTTTGCCGTTGACGCTCTTTATTTCCCAGGTCTGGGCCAGGGCGGCGCTCTGGCCGCTCCAACGGCCGTAGCCGGTCATACTTTTGGGCATAGGGGTGCTCGGTCTCGTGGTTTGGGGGTTGATTGCCAGGTTTGAGTGTGTCCAGCGTTCGTACTCCTTGGACGGGAGGCGACCGTACATCCAGCAGCGGCGGCTTGTCTTGCTCCCTTTGGCAAAAGGGAACAAGCCGTGACGACCTCAAGCACGGTGCTCTCAAGCCCTTTCCCGGCCTCGCGCGTAAAAGTGCGCCCGCTCTATTTCCGCCGCTGTTTATAATATTCCCGCAGGCGTGTCAGCCAGGCCTGCAACGTAGGCTCGGCGTAGTCGGCAAAGGTCCAGGAAAAACTCCGCCAGGCCCCTTTTTGATAGATAAGCGTCAGATCGGCCCAAATGCCCTCTTGGAGATAAATGCGGTGCGTAAACCCCTTCCCGGTGGCCAAGACGAGCCGTTCCAGGGAGAGGAGCCCGGGATCGAGGTTGATCCGCCGCCGGCCCTGGGTGTCGCGCCAGCTGTCCTCGATGGCGTTGGTCTGCAATTTGGCTTCGGCGAGCCGGTCCTGGGGGTACAGCGTTTCGGCGTACAGCAAACGCCGGTAGAGCGGCGTGCCCAATTCGGCGTTGTAATAGTCCGTGTGGGTGAACAGGAGGCGCTCCCCGAAATCGTGCACCGGGCCGAATGTTTCCGCCAATTGGCGGCCGACATGGGGCCAAACCGTCTCCCAGGTGCTGCTGAGCACCGCAAAAACCAGCAAGGCGTCAGGAGCGGGCGTGGGGGTGCTCACGTGGTGCTCCTGTTCAGATGGTGTTCGTGCATGGCCACCAACAGCCCGTGGTCGTCCTGGCCCACTGGACGGGCCCGGACCAGGGAACGCAGGGCGGCAGTACCCCCGGAGATCTCCCGGCAGGGGATATAGGTCTCGCTCATGCCTTGGGCCGGGTGTGTCTCAACGATAAATTCCACGTGCTCCCGCCGGCTTTGTTGCTGGAGAAAGAGGCCCCGTTTTTGCGCCAGCTCCTGGCGGAGTAGGGCGCACCGCTCCCGTTTGACGGGCTCGGGCACCTGGTCGGCGAAGGCGGCAGCCGGGGTGCCGGGACGAGCAGAATACGGGAAGACATGCCCGTAGGTAAAGGGCAACTCTTGGACCAAATCAGCGGTGGCCGCAAAGGCGGCGTCATCTTCACCGGGAAAGCCGAGCAAAAAATCCGCGCCCAGCGCGAAATGGGGCCAGATGGCGCGCAGGCCATGGACAAATTCGCGCACAGC
>JBNJGM010000113.1:0-3663 GCA_051747685.1 Thermodesulfobacteriota bacterium
GGGCCAGTTTTTTGCGGCAAGGGTAAATAGGGGAGATGCATACGATTCCCTGGTTTTCCACAGGAAAAGTTGTTTTTTCCACAACTTTTTCCACAGCAAAAATACCCAATTCCATACCCACTACGTATGGAATTGGGTAGTATGTTTGACCATCATTCGCTATAGTTTGGGGTGCTTGAAAACCACTTTCAGGAGCAGTACGAAGGTATACCGATTTTGAAGGAGGTCTGGAATGTTCCCGGTGATATACAGATAGTGTCGGCATACACTTTGCGTACAGCCTCGCCTGTCCAGGCAGTTCAGGGGCACAAGGCAGCGCTTGTATGGCCCCCGGAGGGGACAGGTGCTGCTAATGCCCGGATCCAATGGTTTACTGAGTTTTTTCCAAACGAGGATACAGGAGAGGCGTGTACGCGGCAGCATGCGGCTGTTCTCACTCGTGCTGGGAAAGATGCATGTCTGCTCCTGTGGTGCCTCGGCTATGTCCATTTGCGACGATATACCCACCATGCCGGGGCTTCGCGCTATGTGTCCCCGCGAGCAGAAGTGCTTAATCCGTACGTGGCCTGGCGCGGCATTGTCCATGCGATATGGGGTGGGTGCCTAAACACGGTGTGTCTCAAAAACGTGAGAGGATGAAGGGTTTTATGGACTTTGCGGCAGAGCATTTCCCCGGGCATGAGGCCTTGCAACATATGTTTTGGCATGCGCCGGTGGGTATTTTTATCGCCACGGCAGAGGGATGGCTCGTGTCAGCCAACCCGGCCCTGGCCCGGATGTGCGGCTTTGAGCACCCGGATGAGCTTTTCCAGAGTTACGCCCACCTCAGCTCGCATTTGTTCGTTGCCCCGCAGGACTGGGAGGCGTGCCAAAAGGGCTTGCAATGCCGCGATGCGCTTTCGGATCGGGAATGCACCCTGCGGCGCCAGGACGGCACCACCTTTCTCGCCTCCCTCAGTCTCCATGTCGTGCGCGACAGCCACGGCACCATTGTCTCCTACCACGGATTTGTCTCCGAGATTGCCAAGGGCGATGGGCACGCCCGTTGGGAAGACGAAATGGCAGCGGGGCAGACAGCGCAGAAAGCCCTTTCCATGGCCAATTCGGTGCGCCATTTTCTGATGGACCACTCCCGTGATGGCATCGTGATTCTGGATCAGAACCATGCGGTGCTGGAAGCCAACCAAAGCTTCGCTGATATGCTCGGATATGCCCTGCCGAATCTCAGACGCTTGCATACCTGGGATTGGGAGGCACTCATGCCGGAGCACGAAATCCGGGAGGTATTCCGTGATCTTTCCCGGATCGACATGTGCTTCGAGACCCGGCATAAGCGCAAGGATGGCTCGTTTTATGACGTAGAGATCAGCCTGCGCGGGGCTTGTGTCCAGGGCCAAAATCTTGTTTTTGCCATCTGCCGGGATATTTCGGAGCGCAAGGATATGGAGCGTCGTCTGGAGCAATCCAAGCAGTATTACCGCACCGTTTTTGAAAGCTCCGGGGCGGCCCAGGTCATCATTGAGCAAGACGGGACCATTGCTCTGGCCAATTCCAAGTTTGCGGAACTCACCGGCCATCCCCGGGAGGTCATCGAGGGTCGCAAGAATTGGACCGAGTTTGTTCACCCTGAGGATATTGCTTGGATGCGCGCCAATACCCAGCGGCGTCGTAGCCAGTATGCTGCGCCGAAGGAGTATGAATGCCGGTGCCTGGACCGCTATGGCGGCGAGCATACCCTGTATGTCTGCGTGGCTTTTCTCCCAGGGACCGAGCAGAGTATGGCCTCATTGGTGGATATCACCGAGCGCAAGCAAGCGGAGCAGCGCCTGGCCCATTCTCACTATCTGTTGTGGTATGTCATTGAGCACGCGAACGCGGCAGTGGCTGTGCACGATCGGGATATGCGCTATATGTATGTCAGCCAGAGCTATCTCCAGCAGTACAATATCAAAGAGGAAACGCTCATCGGTCGGCACCATTACGAGGTTATGCCGGATATCCCCCAGAAATGGCGGGATATACACCAGCGGGCCCTGCGCGGGGAAATCATAGGCAGGGACCGCGATCCGTTTTACCGCCAGGACGGAAGCGTGAAATGGACCCGCTGGGAATGTCGCCCGTGGTACGATATGGACGATACCATCGGGGGGTTCCTGCTCTATACCGAGGATATCACCGACCGGGTGCACAACGAGCAAGCCCAAAAAGAGCAACAGGAGCTGCTGGAAACGCTTTTCGACAGCGCGCCGCTTGTACTGCTCGTTATTGATGACCAGAGACGGTTGCGGCGGGTCAATGCCTTTGCCGCCCAGCTTGCCGGCCGAACTGAGTCAGAGATGCTTGGGATGTGTGCCGGCGAGGCCATGCGCTGTGTTCATGCCAATGATTCCGACCAGGGGTGCGGTTTTGGGCCCTCCTGTGAACAATGCCTCGTTGCCCGCACGGTGCTCGACACCCTACAGACCGGCAGCAGCAAATTGCAAATCGAGGCTCCGCTCACCCTTGAAGGGGACACTGCAGGCCGCGATTTGACGTTTATGGTCTCCAGCGCTCCGGTGACCTTCCAGGATCGGCGCATGGCCCTGCTCACCATGCAGGATATCAGTGACCGCAAAGCCTACGAACAGCATATCCAATATATCAGTCTCCACGATCAGCTCACCGGCCTGTACAATCGCGCCTATTTGGAAAACGAACTCAACCGCCTGAACCGGAGCCGGGCCCACCCTCTCACCTTGATCTGTATGGATTTAGATGGATTGAAAGTGGTGAACGATACCTTGGGCCACAACCAAGGCGATATGCAACTCCAGGCCTGTGCCAGGATCCTGCAGGAGGTGTTCCGGAGTTCGGATATACTGGCTCGGATCGGCGGGGATGAATTTGTGGCCCTGTTGCCGGAGACGCCGCTGGAGGTGGGCGAGGGTATCCTCCACCGGATTCGGGAAGCAGTGGAGGCATTTAACCGGGAACAACAGGGCAAAATCCCTTTGGGGATCTCCATTGGCCTGGCGTGTGCCACGACACAAGACCAGGACTTGGACACGGTCTTCAAGGAGGCCGACGACCTCATGTACCGGGACAAGCTCAACCGGGACCTCAATTCCCGCTCCCAGATTTTGACCGCCCTGATGGCCGCCTTGGAGGAGCGCGATTTTATGACCAGCGGCCACGCCCACCGATTAGAGACGTTGTGCGATCAACTCGGTCGCAAGGCCGGTCTTTCTTCCAGCCAGCTTTCCGGGTTGAACCTTTTGTGCCAAGTCCACGATTTGGGAAAGGTAGGCATTCCAGACACTATCTTGTTCAAGCCGGATCGGCTGACTGATGCGGAATGGGAGGTCATGCGCCAGCATCCAGAAAAAGGATACCGCATCGCCCAGGTCACCACAGATTTGGCCGGAATCGCGGATCTTATTTTAAAACACCACGAACGCTGGGATGGAATGGGCTATCCATTGGGCGAGCACGGTAAGGACATCCCTATAGAATGCCGTATTTTGGCTATTGTGGACAGTTTTGACGCCATGACCAACGATCGGCCGTACCGCAAGGGGTGCACTGAGGCCGAGGCGCTGCAGGAGATTCAACGCTGCGCTGGAACCCAGTTCGATCCTGAGTTGGCGGAGCTGTTTTGTGCGGCAGGGGGCACGGAGGCGTGGT
>JBNJGM010000114.1:0-3632 GCA_051747685.1 Thermodesulfobacteriota bacterium
TGGTGGAGGCGCCGGGAGTTGAACCCGGGTCCGGGAAAGGTCCATCGAGGTGTCTACAGGTTTAGGTCAGGCTTTAATTCTCGCCCGCGCTCGTTGCCCCTGACCAGGCTGAGCCGGGCAAGCCTGCCTGAGGTTTCGCCCTTGTGTCGGCAGGCGGACACAAAGACTAGCCCGATGGTGTCGTTGCCTCCTATGGCATATCAGGCATCAGCCACGGAGACACTGGCTATTTATGCTGCCAGAGCGTAATCGTAGTCGTTGGCAACTACTTGTCTGCCGCCTGTTTTACGAGGCCTGGCGGCACCTCGACCTGCAACCTCGACTTTCTCTTCCCCGTCGAAGCCATTTCGCCCCCATGTCAAAGAACAGCGTGTGTTCACCTCTGAATACTAAGGATAGCCGCTGGCTTTGGCAAGGGGGAATGCGCTGTTTTGGAAGACTTGCCAGGGAAAAGCGGAAATTCTACGTTGCATTGGTCCGGTGCCAGCGAAAAACGTGCGGCCTTACCGGAAGCCCACTGAGACATTGACGGAAAAAGGGGAGTGCTTATGGATGCAGCGGAAATTCAAGATTTTGTCCGGCAGGCGAAATCCGCCTCTTTAATGGTCGCGAACGCCAGTAGCGCCCAAAAAAAAGGGGCTATCACCGATTTGGCGGCGTTGCTCCGCCAGTCTGCGGGTGAACTCCTGCAGGCCAATGCCCAGGACATCGAAGCGGCCGAAGCGAATGGCTTGGATGCGGCCCGTATCGACCGGCTGCGTTTGAGTGAAGCCGGCGTCAACGCGATGGCCAGCGCCTGTGAAGAGGTGGCGGCCATGGACGATCCTGTGGGCAGTATCGAGTCGATGCATAAACGCCCCAACGGCCTGCTCGTCGGCCAGATGCGGATTCCGCTGGGATTAGTGGCCATGATTTATGAGTCCCGGCCCAACGTCACCATCGACGCCGGTATTTTATGCCTTATGGCCGGAAATGGCGTGCTCTTGCGCGGCGGTTCAGAGGCCTTCCACTCCAATCAGGCCCTGGCCCGTGTGTTCCAACAGGCGCTGGAAAATGCCGGATTGCCTCCCGCGGCTGTGTCCCTGCTGCCGACAACAGACCGGGCCGCGGTGCAGACCATCTTGCAAATGGATGAGGCCGTGGATGTGGTCATCCCTCGCGGGGGTGAGGGATTGATTCGGGCGGTGACTGAGCAGGCGCGGATGCCGGTTTTGAAGCATTTCAAGGGCGTATGTCACACCTATGTGGACGCCTCTGCGGATTTGGAGGCGGCCCTGGAGATTGTGGAAAACGCCAAGGTGCAACGCCCCGGAGTCTGCAATGCCATGGAATGCCTCCTGGTCCATACCGATATAGCGAAGAGGTTTTTGCCCGCCGTGGGGAAACGTTTGGGTGCGGCCGGGGTGCGTTTCCGGGCCTGTGAGCGTTCTTTGCCACTCTTGGGCGATACCGCCCAAGCGGCTACTGAACAGGATTGGGGTCATGAATTTTTGGATTTGATTTTGGCCGTGAAGGTCGTCGAGAACCAAGAGCAGGCTCAGGCCCATATCGCGACGTACGGTTCCAACCATTCGGAAGCGATTCTTACCGCGGACCACAACCGCGCTATGCGTTTTTTGCGGGAAGTGGATGCCTCAGCCGTGTTTGTGAACGCCTCCACCCGGTTTAATGATGGCGGGGAATTGGGCCTTGGAGCAGAAATCGGGATCAGCACCTCGAAACTCCACGCCTATGGCCCCATGGGGATAAACGAATTGACCAGCAAAAAATTCGTGTTGCTGGGAGAAGGTCAGGTACGGTCGTAGGTATGGGCAGAGGTATAGGTATTCTTGGCGGGAGCTTTAACCCGGTGCATATCGGCCATTTGCGATTGGCTTTGGAGGCTGTCGCCGCAGGCATGGAGCACGTGGAACTCATCCCGGCTGGGGTTCCGCCGCATAAGCGGGGGCGGAAGTTGTTGCCGTTTGCGGTGCGGCGTCGCCTTGTGGAACTGGCTGTTCAAGACATTCCGGAACTCAGTGTCAACCCCTTGGAGGGCCAGCGAAACGGCCCCTCCTATACGGTAGATACATTGCGCATCTTACAAAAACACCGGGCACCAGCACCACTGTATTTCATCTTGGGTTGCGGTGACTTTTTGACCTTGCCGCAGTGGCATGCGTGGGAAGAATTGCTCCAGTGCACAAATTTTCTCGTGGCCGGTCGCGACGGGGAAGGCCGCGAGGCGTTGCGCAGTTTTTTACACGCGGAATGCGGGGCCTGGTCCACAGAAGAAAATACCTGGGCGCTGCCCGGTGCTGGTCGGGTGGTGCAGTATATGGAGGTTCCCCGTCTTGATGTGAGCTCTTCCATGATCCGCGAATATATGCAGCACAATCGCTCCATTCGGTTTTTGGTGCCCGACGGCGTAGCCCAGGTGCTGGCCGAGGAAGCGGGGCAATGGGAGGAGGCAAGTTTCGGATTGAGTGGTGACTGAATCCACCCTGTGCCTGGTGGCTCTAGAAGAAGGGGCAGGATAGCCGCCCTGAAATGGCCTAAAAGGCGATGGATGGGGAGGGGCACAAAAAAAGCCGCTGGGTCCAGCGGCTTTTTTTGGTTCCTAAAAACGTGAACCCGATTTTGCAAAATCTGCTGCGGCTTGGAAACATTCACGCGGTACAACGAAAGAAGGGTGCTTGCCGTGAGCAGCGCCACAGGCGCCTGGGGTGCCGGACTCGGCCTTTTGGCAAGCAGGGTCAGTCGCTTTTAATTGCGCAGGTTTTGCAATGTGGTCAGCTTGCGATCCGGCAAGAAAAAGCGCTCGGCTTGTTGCTGGGGATTAGAGGAAATACGGCCGGCCACCCGCCGGTAGCGTTTGGCTTGATCCAGGGAGGCGTACCCCATGGGATCATAATCCAACGCAGTAGCTTGGTCGGGGTCGTTAAACAGGTCCAGCATGACCGCCATGGTCAATTTGAGCATTTCCTGCAAATAGACCTCGCCTTGGGCCATGGGCAATGCTTTGTCCATCATTTCTAAGGAAACCCGCCACGATTTAAGCCGGGACACGGCGACTCCGCTTTGGAACAGCTTTTTCTTTAGTTGAAAACTCAGTTGCGGCTTTTCCAAAACACTGACGAGCCGGGCATCGGCCCGGTGGTGGGTTCCCTGGTTGACCAGGTTGAGGGGCAATTTGCCGCCTTCTTTTTGATCGGCTTGCATCTCAATGTAGACGTGATTGAGTTTGCCCGCACCCGGGGTGCATTGGAGCATATTGGGTACATAATAATTATGCGCGACCGTGTCTGCGGCCAAGTGGGCGAGATATCCATACGCGTAGGATTGGAGCGCTGGATCCTGGTTGCCTTCCAAGAGCCGAAATCCGGTGCGCCAATTATGGCAGTGGGTGTCGGTCAAGGTTTTGCCTTTGCCTACGTACATATCGGCGCTAAGGCACCCGTACAGGAAATGCTGATGGAAGGCGCTGATCGTATTGGCTATGTTGGGCAGGATGAGTTGGAGATTTTCTAGCAGAAAATTCCCCGTTGCGATATGAATACCAGGGCCCCAGGCAAGAGCAACATCCTGGAAACCCAACACAAATCCCAGGGTTGCGCCGAGGAAAACGAGTAGTTTTTTCATAAGCTCACTAC
>JBNJGM010000115.1:0-3403 GCA_051747685.1 Thermodesulfobacteriota bacterium
CCCTGCCGGTACGGCGGGCGTCCGAATCCCCTGGGGCGGATACCTCGGCCCAGCAAGCACAACGGTGGAGGGCCCGGATCGCCGTGTAGGCCTCTGTTTCGTGGCCTCCGGCAGCTGCTTTGATGCAAGCGCCTTTGACAGGAAGGATTTTCAAACCACTAGGCTTGCTATGAATATCGCTTTTGAATCCAGCCATGTGCTCTCCGGACCTGGAGCCCCGGCCCGGACCTTCCCGCTTCTGCCCGGTGCAGAGGGGTGTGGGAACGGGGAACAGCTCCGGGAGTTTCTCTGCCGGGCGGACCATCTCAGCCTGGTGCTGTTGCAGATCTCCGACTTTTCCTTATTGCGGCATTTGTATGGGGATGGCTTCTTTGGGGAAATACGGGAGTTGGCCATGGAAACTGTCCGTAGGGTAGCGGTGCGCTCGGAACAGGGACCAGAGCCGGCCATCGGAATCTGCCTCTGCGATTCCGGAGAATTCGGTATTCTGAGCAGCCGCGCCCTGGATGCAAACGCCCTGCTGGACTGGGCCTTTGCCGTGCGCATGGAGGTCCAGCAAGAACTCAAACCCTGGATTTTGAAACATACCGGGCTGCAACTCAAAATCCAGCTCGGCTACGGCTCGGCCACGAATACCAGTTTTGCCCCGGAACATGAGCTGATCACCATCCTCAGCGCCGCCAGAAAGATCTGTTCCAACGGCTTGAACTCTGGGCAGCTCGCTTTGAACAAGGAATTCCGGTCCATCCTCGAACAGGGGCGCATTCGGGCGGTGTATCAGCCCATTCTCGACTTTGCCACGGGCGGGGTGCTGGGCTGGGAAGCGCTTAGCCGGGGCCCGGCCGAGAGCCAATTCGAATCTCCGGTCTCCCTGTTCGATTTCGCCGAAGAAGCCGGGTCCCTATTCGAACTGGAAAAGGCCTGCCGGCAAAAGGCCCTGTCCCAATGCGCTCCTTTGGATGCGGGCCAAAAGCTCTTTTTGAATATCCACCCCCAGACCCTTGTCGATCCCGGGTTCACTGCCGGTGCCACGCGGGAATTATTGCACCGTTACGGCCTGACCCCGGACCAAGTGGTCTTTGAGATCACCGAGCGCCACAGCATCAAGGATTTCAGTCTGTTCCACAAAACCCTGACCCATTACCGCTCCCAAGGTTTTCTGGTGGCCGTGGACGATGTGGGTACCGGCTATTCCGGATTGTGGAACATCGCCCAGATCCGGCCTGATTTCATTAAGATCGACATGTCCCTGGTCCAGGGCGTCGACCGTGATCCGGTGAAACGCTCGTTGATGGAGACCTTTGTCACCTTTGCGGACAAGATCGGCTCGCAGATCATCGCCGAAGGCATTGAAACAGAGACCGTGTTCTCTGCCTTGCTCTCCTTGGGCGTACATTTGGGGCAGGGGTATTATTTTGCCCGGCCAGGGATGCCCAAGCCTGATATCTCTCTGGCCCTGGAGGAACGGCGGACCCCATTGCAAGCACAATCCGGGGAGCGGAGTTTTTCCATCAAGCATCTGGTGCAGGAGGCCCCAGTGATCAGGTTGGAAACGCCGGTCAAAACGGTGAAGAAGCTGATAAACCGCCAAGGGCCCATGTGCAGCGTAGTTGTGGCCCAGGACAACGAGCCTGTGGGGTTGGTTATGAGCTACCATCTCGACCGCCAGTTGGCCTCGCAATATGGGGTGGCCCTCTATTCCGACCGGAACGTGGCCGCGATTATGGACGACACCCCGCTTGTGGTCGACGCCGCCGAATCGGTGGAGCATGTCGCCCGCTTGGCCACCGCCAGGGGGCGCTTCAAAATCTACGACGACATCATCGTCACCCGGGGCAAGACAATTCTCGGCGTGGCCTCGGTGCAGAAGTTGATCGATGCTATGGCCAAATTCCAGATCGAAATGGCCAAGGGGGCCAACCCCTTAACCGGCCTGCCCGGCAATCTGGCCCTGGAAAGCGATATTGAAACCCGGCTGGCCCGCAACCAATCGTTTAGCCTTATTTACGCCGATTTGGACAATTTCAAGGCCTTTAACGATATCTACGGCTTTCAAAGTGGGGACCAGGTTATTAAGCTTCTGGCCAAGATCATGCAGCACGCTGTGACCCGGCACGGAACAGCTACGGATCTGGTCAGCCATGTGGGCGGGGACGATTTTATTGCTATTACCGGGGGCCAGCAGGCCGAACGTATTTGTGTGAGCATTACCCGCTGCTTCAAACGCTTGGTCCGTACCGCGTACAGTGCTGAGGACCGCCAACGCGGCTGGATCGAGGCCTGCGGGCGTGACGGCAAAAGCGGACGGTTTCCCCTGGTTTCGGTCTCCCTGGGCGTGTTGCACTGCACCGGGCAGACCAACCTCAAGGCCATCAGCGAACGGGCCGCGGAGATCAAAACCTACGCCAAGGCGCAGCCGGGTAATGCGTATGTTATCGATCGCCGCTCCCCGTTGGAGGGATAGGCCTGGCCTTGAGGATAAAAAAAACGCAAAAGGGGGTGGATCTCAGGATCCGCCCCCTTTTGCGTTTTCGGGCCGCCCACCGGCGCATTAGCCCTGCACGACGTTGATGCCCGGGGCCTCGTGCTGAGTGGTGCGGTAATAGGTCACCGCCGGGTAGCCGAAAGCCATGGCGTAGCCCAGGACATGGTCCTCGGGGATGCCCAGCCATTGCCGCAGGTCCGGGGCGATATGGCCGATGGCCCATTTGGCCAGCCCGTCCCAGACCGTGCCCAATCCGTGGCTCGCGGCCAAAAGTTCGAATTGGGACAGGGCGATGAGGCAGTCTGCCTCCGGGGTGGGCGCGCTTTGGGGGCAGGAGGCCACCAGCAGGTGCGGCGCGCCACGGTAAAAGATGTCTACGCCCATCTTGTCCCCGGCAGCGACATATTTGCTGATGATTTCTAATCCTTGGGGAAGGCCGGGGTCCTGCATGACCTCTTTGACCCGGCGCAGGGTCATTTCCCGTAGCTTGTCCATCACCGCCGGATCGTCGATTACGGTGTACAAGGTTTGGCGGGCGTTCATGCCCGTGGGGGCGTAGCCGGTGGTCTGCAAGAGATGGGAGATGGTTTCCTTGGGTACCGGGGTCGATTTGTAGCGGCGCACACTGCGCCGGCCCTTGATCAGGCTCTCCACTGCCTGGGGGTGGGGCAGGATATTGGCGTTTAAGGGCTGGCTGTCGTCCGGGTTTTTGCCCAGGATGGACAGGGCCCCGGTGGGGCAGACGGCGAGGCAGTGCTGGCAGCGGATGCACCGCTTCTCAGTGATCTCCGGATAGCCGTTGTCCAGGCTGATGCACAGGGCCGGGCAATCGGCGGCGCATTCGCCGCATTGGATGCAGCGCTCTTCATCGATACGAAAATCGAGCATAGGGGAACTCCTTGTTTGGGGATGCGTGTG
>JBNJGM010000116.1:0-3398 GCA_051747685.1 Thermodesulfobacteriota bacterium
CCCCAATACCTCAATCCCCTGCTACCGCCAACGCCACCTCACTTCTCCGGCCACACCGTACACCTCCGGCAGGGGGCGAAGCCGGCATAAAAGGCCTCGTACAGCGAATCGAAACGGCGCCGATTGTCCTGGGAGGTTTTCTGTCCAAACGGGCAATCCATGCGATGAAAACGGGAACTGCTGGTATTGCCCAGGTACGGGGCGTTGGCCTGTGGCAAATCCAGAATCCGGGGCCAAAAGCCGCGGCGCTCCTGCAGGGCTTCGCGCTGGGCCTGCAGCAAACGGGCCTGCAATTGGGAGTCTTGGTGGGAATGGGGATAAAAAAAGGCCCGCCCGCGCCGGACCAACTCAGCATTGACCAATGTGTCGTCCGCCGTATACCCCAGCGCCAACACCCGGCCGTAGCGGTCAGACTGCTCATCCGCGGCCTCAAAGCGAAGGCCTTGCTGGACATACTCCTGCAGGGCCCGCTGGGCCTGGGCGGCGTAATACTGCGCCGGGGTCTCGTCATGGCTGGTTTCCGGGGCATCGATGCCCTGCAAACGGATAGTGGTCCGGTCCTCCAGAATAATGGTGTCCCCGTCCGGCACCCAGCGAACCGGCGCGGCGAACTCGGACTGGGCCGCCCCCACGCCGTTGGCCACCAACACCACCCAGCACACCGCCACGGCCACCACACCCCGCCACCAACAAAACCACCTACACCCCAGCATACAGACCTCCTTTGTTACCGCACACCACAAACCGTGAAAATCATGCCCCACGTCCCGGCTTACGGGGTTTGCCCCTCGGCCTGGACCCTATTTACGCAAAGCTGCCCCTTTTCCATCTTCGCTCGTGCCCCGCCTTGTATTTCACAGCGCCCCTCCTTCCAAGGTATTCGCCACGGCCTGGAAATGAGCGAGTGGCGACGGCCTGCCCCCTGCCGGTTCAATCCCTCCCACACACTGACCCGAACACAAGACACCCCTCTTTGGCGGCCCGGTGGCAAGCAAGGGTCGCGCAGCAGGCAAAAGCGCTGTGCTGCCCCGTGCAGGGGTGTGTGGCGCACGCCCATTTCCCAGGCCGTGGAGCCCCAAAACCAGGGCCAGCGGTCAAAACCCATTTTTCAGGTCCTTCTCGTCACCCGATACACGCGAGTGCGAGGCTCCAGCCCCGTGGCCCTGTTTTGCTGTGGCCTCCAATTCCGCCATGCGGATATATTTGTGGAAGACGTAAAAAAAACTGTTCAGGGCCAGGACCAGCCCGGCCCGTCCGTCCAAAAATCCCCGCTTGAGCAGGTAGATCTTTACGAACCGGGCCAGGGCGTGGCCCAGCGCCGTGGCGAGGCCGGCACGTTCGCCCCGGGCGTATTTGTCCTCGGCCGCACTCTGGGTGTAGGCGTTTATCTTGGCCACATGCTCGGTGAGGCCGTTGTAGGGATAGTGGACGATATCCCCGGCAAGGGTGCCGGTGGGGCCCAAAGGATGGAAACTGTAATGGGGCAGGGCGATTTTGAGCTGCATCTGCTCCAGGCGAAAGACCCGGAGCAGATAATCCGGATACCAGCCGCAATGGCCCAAAAAGCGGTCAAAATAATAGGACCGCCGCGGGCAATACCACCCGGCCTTGTCCCCGGGAGCGGCCAGGGCGGCCTGGATCTGCTGTTGCAGCTGCGGCGTGCAGTATTCGTCGTGGTCCAGGGAGACCACCCACGGGGTGCGGATATGCTCGAAGGCAAAGGCGAATTGCGGCCCCGGCCCCTCCCAGGCGCGACTCACTATCCGGGCGCCAGCGGCCTCGGCAATGGCCAGGGTCGCGTCCGTACTCCCGGAATCCACCACCAAAAGCTCATCACAAAAGGCCAGGGAGGCCAAGGTCTGCTCCAGGACCCGCTCCCCGTTGTAGGTCAGCACCAATCCGGTAACACCGTGGCTGTTCATACCGATTCCTCCCCGTGTCCCGCGTCCGGAAAGATCTCAGCCAGCCACGCCTTCCAGGCGCGATCCGCCCGCTGGGCGTACAATTCCTTGCGCCGGGGCTTTTTGGCCCGCACCCCGAGCGGGGGCATGAGGCCGAAATTCACATTCATGGGCTGGAAATGCTTCTGCGGGGTGGACAGATGGCGCAACAGCGCCCCGAACGCGCTTTCCTGCGGTGGCAGCCCCACGAACCGGCCGCGCAAATGCCCGGCCAAATGCCAACCAACCCACAGCCCGCAGGCCGCGGATTCCACATACCCCTCTACGCCGGTGATCTGCCCGGCCAAATACACCCCGGGCCGATTGTGCAGTTCCAAATACGGCGTCAGCACCCGGGGGCTGTTGACGAAAGTATTGCGGTGGATAGAGCCCATGCGCATGAATTCCGCCTGCTCCAATCCGGGGATCATGCGAAAGATCCGCCGCTGTTCTGGATAGGTCAATTTGGTCTGAAACCCGACCATATTGCACATCGTCTTCTCGGCATTTTCCGGGCGCAATTGGACCACGGCAAAGGGTTGCTCCCCGGTGCGGGGATCCTCCAGGCCCACCGGCTTCAGCGGACCGTAGGCCAGGGCCAGTTCACCGCGCTCGGCCAGGGTCTCCACCGGCAGGCAGCCCTCGAAGTGCACGGTTTTCTCAAAGGCCCGGGCCGGCACCTTGGCCCCGTCCAGCAGGGCCTGGCGCACCCGGTAATAGGTGTCCTCGTCCAGTGGGCAATTCAGGTAATCCTTTTCCTGTGGATTGTACCGCGAGGCCCAAAAGGCCACCCCCATATCCACGGAATCGGTGCTGATGATCGGGGCGATGGCGTCGTAAAAGTACAATTCCTCACCGCCCAGGCGCTGGGCGAGATCCGCGGCCAAGGGATCGGAAGCCAGGGGGCCGGCCGCGATGACCACCGCGTCGGCCCCGGACAGGGCCGGATCATCCAAAGAACGGATCTCTCGGCGCTCTATGCGGATCAGGGGTTCGTCCTCTAGGGCAGCGGTTATGGCCGCGGCAAAGGCCTGCCGGTCCACAGCCAGGGCCTTGCCCGCAGGAATGCGCGTTCGGCGCGCCATTTGGAGCACCAGGCTCCCGGCCGCTTCCATCTCCCGCTTGAGCTGGCCGACCGCCATGGTCGGCTCATCCGAGCGCAAGGAGTTGGAACAGACCAATTCAGCCAGTTGCGCTTCGGTATGCGCCGGGGAAAAGCGCTCCGGCTTCATCTCAAAAAGGGTCACCGCGATATCCTGCCGGGCCAGGGCCCAAGCCGCTTCCGACCCAGCCAGCCCGCCGCCGATAACAGCGACGTGCTGTGGAGTATGTATTTCAGACATAGAGTGGTTTCCATTTGTGGTAGTATTTGCAAAGAAATGTGACAGTGGGGAGATCCCTAATCTCCGCTCACGGATAACAGATGACCGCATCGCGAAGATAGATTTCGATCCCGAT
>JBNJGM010000117.1:0-3211 GCA_051747685.1 Thermodesulfobacteriota bacterium
TGTTTTTGCGGTTGACCACGGAGATCAAGAAATCCGTGTAGCGCTGGGATTGGGGGTTCCAGACTTCATAGCCGTCCACGTCGTATTCGGCCAGCAAAATGGGCCAGAATTGCTCGGGGTGGGGGATAACGATGCCGGCCCCCAAGGCTCTGGCTTCTTCAATGATTTCCGAGGTGCGGTAAAAATAACGCAGGGAAAAATGGGTTTTGACCTCGTTTTTGACCGCTTTGAGAAAGGTCTGGGCCCGTTCTATGAGCGGGTCGCCGTACTCTTCGCGCAAGAGATCGAAATAATTGCGGATCAATTTGTTTTTGATGGCCTCGGGCGGGGTCTGTTCATAGTATTCCTCAAGCATCCGCTGGATCTTGCGGGCATAGGCTTGGGTGAAGCGGACCAGGTCCTCATCAGCGCCGGTGGCTTTGGCGGCTTTGTGCAGCCGGTTTTCCTGCGGCTTGGTCAGGGTGTAGAGGAAATCGAACAGCTGTGAGGAGCGGTATTGGAAGGTGTGCTCCAGCATGGCCTTCAACACCGGGGCCTCGGCAACGTTTTGGCTGGGAAAGTGCAGCAAAAGCTGCACTTTTTGGTTGAAGCCGCGGGAGTAGCAATCGACTTCCACTCCGGCATAGCCGTCGTAGTCCAGCAAAACATTGTGCTGCGTGGGGATGATCAATTCCTCGCGCTTTTGGGGAAAGGTCTGCTCGATGCGCTCGCGGATAAGCGGCAGGGGCACGAATTCCGGGTGCCAATGCACGGCCAGTACATTGTGCTGGCGGGGATATGTTGTGGCCGGGGTGCGGACGCGCTGTTCCTGTTCCGGGGTCAGGGTGGTATTGATGACGCTAAAATATCTGGCCACATCGGCTTCGCTCAAGGTACCGGGGTCGATATGCTCCAGCTGTTCTTGGATATGGGATTTGATGAGTTCCATGGGGGGCTCCAATAAAGGCGCGTTTGTGCCGTGTGTTCGCTGGCCCGGATAGCAGGGGCAAGTGACAGGGATATGACGGGCCGGTATTTTTTTGTCCTCGGGGGCACGTTCGCCCGGCGGTGGATGCTGTGCCGCGTATCCCGTTGACACCGTTGGCCTTGTCGCCTGCTTGCAAAAACGCCATCGAGGTCTTGGTCCTGAGGGTTTTGGGTGTGGGGAAAGGACAAGGGCGCAGCGGGTCAGTCAAAGACTGCGGGCCGGTCGGGATCGC
This sequence comes from Thermodesulfobacteriota bacterium, assembly GCA_051747685.1. Lineage (GTDB taxonomy): Bacteria > Desulfobacterota > Desulfovibrionia > Desulfovibrionales > Desulfohalobiaceae > Desulfohalobium. The sequence continues at coordinate 1,200 of JBNJGM010000117.1, forward strand.
GCAAACACGCCTGGGTGTCTTCAATATGCCGCATGGTGGTCCGGGGCCAGGATAATTCGGGCAATTGGCTGAATTCAAAAAAATCCACCGCTTCAGTTTCTTCGCTGGATCGGGCTGTGCCGCCGGTGATGCTACAGGCAAAGAGGATTTTGTAGGCGTGGAAAAACGAGAGCGGTTTTCCGGCCCGGTTGGCGTCGTAGATCCCGATAACCCGTTCGGGAACTACTGTGAACCCGCTTTCCTCCCAAACTTCCCGGGCGACCATTTCCGAAGGGGACTCGCCCACATCGGCCCAGCCGCCGGGCATACACCAGCGGCTGTCGCGGCGTTCTTGGACCAAAAGCAGGCGTCCCTCGTGGACGATGGCCCCGCGGACATCGACTTTGACCGTGGCGTAGCCGGGTTGCTCCTGAAACAGGGACAGCGCTGTATTCTGGTCCAAATCCGAATGCGCGGCCGTGATTTCCGCAGCGATTTCCGTTAACCGGGTGAAATTGGTCTCGTCGTAGTGGTTTTTGCTATAATACAGGCCGATCTGGCTGATGGCCTGGATCTCTCTGGCCCAACGCAGCCAGTTGGGGATGTCGGTATCGGGCATGCGGAAACTCCTGGGCGCGTGCCAGCGCTTTGGGTGGTTGTCTTCGGCCCCCAAAAGGGGCAGCATCACCCCGCGTGGGGCGTATGAACTCATACCCTCACGACTTTAGGACAGGCCCATATTGGGTGCAAGTTGTTTCCCCGGAGCGGGGCTGTGCTTTTTGGATGGGGCCGGGTATTGTGGACTTTTGTATTGGATGGGGACGTGAGGGCGGTGGGCCATGAGAGTGGCCGCGGATTTTGTCCTGAGGAGGCGGTATGCGTATCGGTGTGTTGACCAATGAATATCCGCCCCATGTCTATGGGGGGGCCGGGGTCCATGTTGAATATTTGTGCAAGGAGTTGTCCCGCTTGGAAGACGGGGCGCATAGCGTGGAGGTCCTGCCCTTTGGCGAGCAGGAGGTGAACCGGAGCAGCCTTGCGGTCCACGGGGTCGGTGGACGGGGCACGGCTTTGCCGCAGTTCGAGCAGTGGGACAAGATTTTGGGCCCTTTGGGCAAAAATCTGTTGCAGACCGCGCAGGCCCAAGAGTGGGATGTCGTGCATTGCCACACCTGGTATACCCATTTAGCCGGGTGCCTTGTGCAGCAATTGCTGGGGATTCCCCTGGTTTTGACCACCCACTCTTTGGAGCCGCACCGGCCGTGGAAAGCGGAACAACTGGGCCCTGGGGGCTACCGCGCCTCGACTTGGCTGGAAAAAACCGCCTACCGCAATGCAGACGGGGTGGTGGCCGTCTCCCAGTCCATGGCCCGTGATGTGCAGAACTTATATGGGGTGGATCCTGAACGGGTCCGGGTCATCCACAACGGCATAGATCCCGAGGAGTACCACCCCGGCCAACCCACGAGCGTTGTGGAGGAGCTCGGGGTGGATCCGGCTGTGCCCTATGTGCTTTTTGTGGGCCGCATCACCCGGCAAAAAGGGATCACCCATTTGCTGCGCGCGCTGCGCCATGTGCGTAGCGGCACCCAGGTTGTCCTGTGCGCGGCCTCGCCGGATACCCCGGAAATCGGGGCGGAAACCGAGGAATTGGTGCGAGAGGTGCGCAACCAGGGGCATTGCCGGGTGCATTGGTTCGATGCCCCCATGCCCAAGGAGCAACTCATAGCCTTGTACGCCCACGCTGCGGTGTTTGTCTGTCCCTCTATTTACGAGCCCTTTGGAATCATCAACCTCGAGGCCATGTCCTGCTCCACGCCGGTGGTGGCGGCGCAGGTCGGCGGCATCCCGGAAATCGTGGTCCCCGGCCAGACCGGATATCTGGTCCCCTTTGCCACAGAGGGCGAGCAGAGTGCTGAGCCGCGCGATCCTGACAGGTATGCCAGGGATTTGGCCCAGGCCGTGAATGCCATTTTGGACGATCCGGAGCAGGGGGCCGTATTCGGGCGCCAGGCCCGGCAGCGGGTCCTCAA
>JBNJGM010000118.1:0-3149 GCA_051747685.1 Thermodesulfobacteriota bacterium
CGGGAGCGGAAAACCGCGCCCGAGGCCCCAACTCCCAACGGCCGCCTGGTCACGGTCATCGGCAGCCGGGGCGGCGCTGGCACGACCACCGTGGCGGTCAACCTTGCCGCGGCCCTGGCGGAGCAATCCCCGGCGCACTCGGTGCTCCTTGTGGACCTGGACGTGTACCTGGGCGAAATCCCGCTTTTTTTGGACTTCAAGCCCCAGTACTCCTGGGCCGATCTCGCGGCCAACCTGAGCCGGGTGGACGACTCCTTTTTGCGCAACGTCCTCTACCAGCACCCCAACGGCATGTTCGTCCTGCCCGGACCGGACGCGACCCAGGGCAGCCTGCCCGCGTTTTTGGACGTCTTCGGACGCGTGCTCGAACTCTTGCGCCGCATGTTCGATGTGGTGGTGATCGACGCGGGCCAAACCGTGACCGAACTCGTGCAGCGCACCCTGGGGCAATCGGACACCGTCCTGGTCGTCTCCCAGCTCAGCCTGCCCCACCTGGCCAGCACCAACAAGCTCATGGGCGTGCTGCGCCGCCTGGTGGCTGAGCCGGAGACGAGCATCCACACCGTGTTCAACCGCTACCACAAGAAAAGCAACATTTCCGTGCACGAAGCCGAGCAGAGTCTGAAATCCAGCATCTCCTCCACCCTGCAAAACGACTACCAGTTCGTCATGTCGGCCATGAATCAGGGCCAAGTCTTCAGCCAGGCCGGAGCGCGGCACAAATTGACCAAACAGATGCAGCAACTGGCCCAGGCCATCATCCCGGAGAGCGCCACAGCACCGGCTGGCAAAAAAAAATGGTTTTCCAAATAAGGAGGCCGCATGACCACCCCCGTGACCACACTCCAGCCCTCTGTTGCTCCGATTCCCGAAGAGTACTTCGAGCTCAAGACCAAAATCCACGACCGGCTGCTCGATCTAGTGGATATTTCCAAGCTCGAAAGCATCGACCCCGAAGTTCTGCGCAACCAATTGCGGGTCATGGTAGACCGCATCCTGCGTGAGCCCGGCCAGCAAATGCCATTGAACCTCCAGGAAAAAGAGCGGCTTATCAACGAGATCCCGGACGAGGTACTCGGGTACGGCCCGTTGGAGCCCTTGCTGCAAGACCCCACCGTATCCGACATTTTGGTCAACACCTACCGGCGCATCTATGTAGAGCGCTTCGGCAAAATCGAGCCCACCGACGCCCGGTTCAAGGACGACGACCATTTGATGCGCATTATCGACAAGATCGTCTCCTCAGTGGGCCGGCGCATTGATGAATCCTCACCCACCGTGGACGCCAGACTGGCGGACGGCTCCCGGGTCAACGCGATCATCCCGCCACTGGCCTTAGACGGCCCCATGCTCTCCATCCGCCGTTTCGCCGTGGTGCCGCTGGAGATGGAGGATCTCATCAAATTCAACACCATCCCCTCGCAAATCGCGGAAATCTTGAAGGGTATCCTGCACTGCCGGCTCAACGTGCTCATTTCCGGGGGCACCGGCAGCGGCAAAACCACCTTTTTAAACGTCCTCTCCCGGTTCATTCCCGGGCACGAACGCATTGTGACCATTGAGGACTCTGCGGAACTGCAGCTCAAACAGGAGCATGTCGTCCGCCTGGAAACCCGGCCCCCGAACACCGAGGGCCGCGGGGAAGTCACCCAGCGCGATTTGGTCATCAACTCCCTGCGTATGCGCCCGGACCGGATCATAGTCGGCGAGGTCCGGGGCAAGGAGGCCTTTGACATGCTCCAGGCCATGAACACCGGCCACGACGGCTCGTTGACCACCATCCACGCCAACTCCGCCCGGGACGCGCTGATGCGGCTGGAAACCATGGTCGCCATGGCCAATTTCGACATCCCCAGCGACTTTTTGCGCCGCTACATCAGCTCCGCCCTTGACGTGGTCCTGCATCTGGGCCGGCTCTCGGACGGGCGGCGCAAGCTTTTGAGCCTGCAGGAAATAACCGGCATGGAAGGCAACGTGATCACCATGCAGGAAATCTTCTCCTTTAAGCAAAGCGGCGTGGCCGAGGACGGGACCGTGCGCGGGCGATTCGTCTTTAACGGCATCCGCCCCCGTTTTATGGACCGCTTTTTGTCCTGGGGCGTCCCGCTTTCGCCGGAAGTCTTTGCCGGACTGGAAGGCATGGAAATGTAACCCGCTGGGGCCGCGGGCCGGGCTTGCGGCCGGGTGTGCACAACCCCACAGCGGTTTTGGAGGTGCGCTATGCATCCCTTTGTTCTCGGACTCGTTCTCTTTATTACCTCGATTTCGGTCATCGAACTCGTCCTCTACGCCCGGCGTATGCTCACCAGCCCGGAACGGCGCAAGCTCAAACGGCGGCTCAAAGACCTGCCCGGCCAAGAACGCGAAGCCCTGCTCAATTCCATCCTGCGGGAGGAATCCATGAGCGAGGTGCCGCTTTTGAATCGCCTATTGCAGAAATTGGGCTTCGTGCACCGGCTCAAACGCCTCAAGGAACAGGCCAACGGCTCGCAGGCGGTCGGTTTTTATTTGCTGCTCTCCCTGGCCCTTGCCACTGCCGGCGCTTTCGCTGTTTGGCTCTATTCCCCGGGGGTTTTTGCCGCGCTGCTGGTCGGGGCCGCCGGACTGAGCGCGCCCTGGCTGTATCTGCTGCGCAAAAAACAACGGCGCATGGAGCGCTTCCGCCACCAGCTTCCCGAGGCCATGGAATTCATTGCGCGGTCCTTGAAAGCCGGGCACGCCTTCACCTCCGGGCTCAAACTCGCCTCAGAGCAGATGGACGATCCCCTGGGCGTGGAATTTGCGGCCACCTTGCATGAAATCAATTTCGGGGTCGGGGTTTCCGACGCCCTGCGCCATTTGGCCGAACGGGTGGATTGCCCGGATCTGCACATCTTTGTCATCGCCGTTATCCTGCAGCGGGAAACCGGGGGCAATCTCGCGGAAATCATGGAAAACAACGCCTATATCATCCGCGAGCGCTTCAAATTCCAAAACCACGTCAAAACCCTGTCCGCGGAAGGCAAGCTCTCCGGCCTGGTCCTGTTTCTCTTGCCCATTTTCGTCTTTGCGGTCATCCAAATCCTGAACCCCGACTACATGGCCGTGCTCTACACCTCCCCAACAGGGCAGAACCTGCTCTGGCTAGCCGGGGGAATGATGATCGTGGG
>JBNJGM010000119.1:0-3147 GCA_051747685.1 Thermodesulfobacteriota bacterium
AGGTTTTTTGGAGACCCGGTTCCGGAATTTTGCCGGATCGCGGTTGGGCAGTGTTGAGATACATTTACGAGGTAGAAGCGGAGTATACGGAGCAAAAGCATGGCTGAAGCACACCTACCAAAGGGCTATGAACCCAAGGACGTTGAAAACCGTTGGCTGCACAAGTGGCAGCAGGAAAAAACCTTTTCCCCGGACAGCACCCTTGGTGCGGGGCAAGAGGCCTACAGCATCGTTATCCCGCCCCCGAACGTCACTGGAACCCTGCACATGGGCCATGCCCTGAATCTGACCCTCCAGGATATTTTGTGCCGTTTTAACCGGCAAAAGGGGAAAAAGGTCCTTTGGGTGCCGGGAACCGACCACGCCGGGATCGCCACCCAAAACGTGGTGGAGAAGGCCCTGGCCCAGCAGGGGCAATCCCGCCAGGAACTCGGGCGCGAGGCCTTTGTCGAACGGGTCTGGCAGTGGAAGGAAGAATACGGGGGCAAAATCCTGAACCAGATCCAGCGCATGGGCGCTTCCGTGGACTGGTCCCGGCTGCGTTTTACCATGGACGAAGGCCTTTCCCGTGCGGTGCGCGAGGTGTTTGTCCAGTTGTACACGCAAGGGCTGATCTATCAGGGCAACTATATCATCAATTGGTGTCCCCGCTGCCATACCGCTCTGGCGGATTTGGAAGTGGAATACGCGGAAAAAGAGGGTGGCCTGTACGAAATCCGGTATCCGTTGGCTTCCGGCGCAGGCCATTTGGTCGTGGCCACCACGCGCCCGGAGACTATGCTCGGGGATACAGCCCTAGCCGTGCACCCTGAGGACGAGCGCTTCAACCATCTCATTGGGCAGAGCGCCATTGTCCCCCTTGTGCAGCGGGAGATCCCCATTATCGGCGACGAATATGTCGAACGCGAGTTCGGCACCGGCTGCCTCAAGGTCACGCCGGCCCACGACCCCAACGACTTCGAACTCGGGCGCAAGCACGGTCTGGAATCGGTGCGGGTCATTGACGACGCCGGGGCCATGACCGAGGCGGCTGGTGCGGCGTATGCCGGATTGGACCGCTTTGCGGCCCGCAAGCAAGTTCTCCAGGACCTTGAGGCCCAAAAGGCATTGGCGAGCCAGAAACAATATCTGCACAATGTTGGGCATTGCTACCGCTGCGACACCCCTATCGAACCCACCGTGTCCAAGCAGTGGTTCGTGGCTGTGGGACCGCTGGCCAAGCAAGCCCGCGACGCCGTGGCCGAGGGGCAAACCCGGATCGTGCCCGATAACTGGAATAAAACCTATTTTGAATGGCTGGACAATATCCGCGACTGGTGTATTTCGCGGCAGATCTGGTGGGGCCACCGTATCCCGGCTTGGACCTGCCAGGCCTGCGGCGAACTCCTTGTCAGCCGCGAGGATCCAACTGCGTGTCCGCAATGCGGCCACACCGGCCTGCATCAGGATGAGGATGTCCTGGACACCTGGTTTTCTTCGGCCTTGTGGCCCTTTTCCACCTTGGGCTGGCCGGACGAGACGCAAGAGCTGAAGACCTTTTACCCCACTTCGGTTCTGGTCACCGGTTTTGATATCCTCTTTTTCTGGGTCGCCCGGATGATGATGATGGGGCTGCATTTCAAACAGCAGGTCCCGTTTCACGACGTGTACATCCATGCCCTGGTCCGGGACGAGGACGGGCGGAAGATGAGCAAGTCCACGGGCAATGTCATCGATCCCCTGGATATGGTCCATAAATACGGGACCGACGCCCTACGCTTCACCTTGACCGCGTTTGCGGCCATGGGCCGGGATGTCAAGCTCTCGGAAAAGCGCATCGAGGGCTATCGCCATTTCATGAACAAGATCTGGAACGCCGCCCGGTTTGCCCTGATGCATTTGCCCCCGGATATGGGCGAACCCGAGCCGGATCCCGGGGATTGCCTGGCCCACCGCTGGATTTTGCACCGTTTGGAAGCGGTCAAAACGGCCGTGGCCGCCGCGCTGGACGAATACCGGTTTAACGACGCCGCCCAGGAACTCTACCAATTCGTCTGGCACGAGCTTTGTGATTGGTACCTGGAAATGATCAAACCAGAGCTCTACGGTGAAAACGCGGCGGACAAAAAGCGGGCCCAAAGCGTCTTGCACACAGTGTTGCGCGAAGTGCTGGTTTTGTTACACCCGATTATTCCCTTTATCAGCGCGGAAATCTGGGACACCCTGCCGGCAGTGGGCCAGCGTGATCTGGCCCTGGAACCCTTCCCGGCCACCCGGACACAATGCGTGGACCCTCGGGTGCAAGAGGCCATGGAATTCGTCCAGGAGGTGGTGGTCAGTGTGCGGACCATCCGCGGCGAACTCAATATCAACCCTTCCCTGGGCTTGACCGTGCTGGTGCGCGCCGACGGCGAGCAGGCCGCGATCCTGCAGGGGCAGGACGAGGTTATTCGCTTTCTGGCCCGGATCGATTCACTCCAGGTGCATGCTGCGCTGGAGGCCCCCAAAGGGGCGGGTACGGCAGTGGTCAATGGGGCAGAAATCTTTATCCCCCTAGAGGGGATCGTTGACTTTGACGCGGAATTGGCCCGTTTGGACAAAGAACTGGCCAAGCTGGACAAGACCCTGCAAGGGGTGCAGGCCAAATTGGCCAATGCCAATTTTGTGGACAAGGCACCAGCCGAGGTTGTGGACAAGGAAAAGGCCAAGGCGGCGGAACTTGAAGAGAAAAAGTCCAAAATGGTCAACCTGTACGAACGGTTGCAAGCCATGAGCGGATAAAGGGGAGCATATGGCGTGCGTGTATCTCTTGGGAGCGGGACCGGGTGATCCCGGTTTGCTGACGCTGAAGGCGAAGCGCATTTTGGAAACGGCTGAGGTGGTTGTGTACGACTATCTGGCCAATCGCGCGTTTTTGGATTTTTGCCGCCCGGATGCGGAAATTCTGTATGTGGGCAAAAAAGGCGGGGACCACACCCTGCCCCAGGATCAGATCAACGACCTCTTGGTGGAGAAAGCCAGGTCGGGAAAGCGTGTCGCCCGTCTCAAGGGCGGCGATCCGTATGTCTTTGGGCGCGGGGCTGAAGAAGCTGAGGAGTTGCTCGAGGCCGGTGTTGCTTTCGAGGTTGTTCCAGGCGTGACCTCGGCCGTGGCCGGGCCCGCCTATGC
>JBNJGM010000120.1:0-3096 GCA_051747685.1 Thermodesulfobacteriota bacterium
TTTTCCATGCGCAGGGATTTGAAGGCGATGGAGGCGATGCCGGAATGGTTGCGCATGCCCATGCCGATAACCGAAACTTTGCTGACTTTGGGGTTGTGAAAGACGGCCTTGGCCCCGATTTGGTCTTTTATATTGTCGATAATCTGCAGGGTTTTTTCCAGATCGCCTTTGGGCACTGTGAAGGTCATATCAGTGCGCCCTTCCCGGCTCGGATTTTGGACAATCATATCCACCACTACTCCGGAAATGGCCAAAGGCTCAAAAATGGTGGCTGAAATTCCTGGTTCATCATAGACATTGGCTAAGGTGATCAAGGCCTGGTCTTTATCGTAGGCGATTCCGGAAACGAGGGCAGATTCCATGCTGTTGTCCTCCTGAACGAGCAATGTCCCGCAGTCATCGGTGAATGTGGAGCGCACATGGACCGGGACATTGTATTTTTTGGCAAATTCCACGGAGCGAATTTGTAAGACTTTGGCTCCCATACTGGCCATTTCCAGCATCTCATCGTACGCGATTTTGTTCAACTTCCGGGCTTGGGGGCAGACATTGGGGTCTGTGGTATATACTCCGTCGACATCGGTAAAGATTTCGCAAACCTCGGCCTTTGTGGCCGCGGCCATTGCCACAGCGCTGGTATCTGAGCCACCGCGTCCTAATGTGGTTAAGCGATTTTCACAGTCGCAGCCCTGAAAGCCGGCAATGGCTAAGACGTCATGGTCTTCGAGCATGGCTTGCAGGCGCTTGGAGTCGATATCAAGGATTCGGGCCCGGCCAAAGTTGCTGTCTGTGCGCATGGGGATTTGAAACCCGAGCAGGGAGCGGGCTTTAATGCCTTGGTCCTGAAGCAGCATGGCAAAAAGAGCCGCCGAAACCTGTTCCCCGGTGGTCACCATGGAATCCAATTCCGCCGGGTCCGGGGTTGCTGACCATTGTCTGGCCAAGGAAAGTAGGTAGTCGGTTTGACCGGACATGGCCGAGAGGACCACAAGAACCTTATAGCCCTGCTCGAGGGCGCCTTGAACCTTTTGCATAACCTGCTGCATACATTGCAGGTTGGCGACAGAGGTTCCTCCAAATTTTTGGACCTTAATGCGCATTATATGGGGCTCCTTTACTCTCTCTAGGGGTGCGTCGCAGAAGACGCGGCTTTGGGGCCGAACGGACCCAGCGAACCAGGCGTTTATCAGCACGGGGTGGGGCGGCAATGGGCAAGGGCGGCGCAAATAGTCTCTTGGTGCTGCGCGGCGCGTCCCTGCAAGTCTATGTGCACCACCCGGCCCGCCGGCCTTTGCTCGATGTGGAGGGTGATGAGGTCATGGGGCAGATCGCCGAGGTGTATAAAACGGGCCCATTCAATGATAAGTGCTGTGTCTGGTTGTTCTAGCCATTCAAAAAGGCTTTCATCAGGACCAGTTTCTTCCAAGCGGTAGAGGTCGAAATGGACCACTTGGGGGCGTGTGGGGTAAATATTGCAAATATTGAAGCTAGGACTGCTTACCTCGGCAGAGGTGCCTCCAGGCAGTTCCCGAACCAAGGCCCGCACCAATGTGGTTTTACCGGCACCGAGTTCGCCGTCCAGGAGCATAACGCAACCCTGCCAACTGGACTGGCAGCGGGCCAAACAGCGGCCAAGGCTTTGGGTGGCCGCTTCATCCGGTAATGTGCATGTGAATTGGGAGGGCATCCGGGTCTTAGAGCAGGGTCTTGAGAACATCTTCCTTGCCCAAAACACCGACCAAGATCTCGCCATCAACCACGGGCAAGGTATGGAAATTTTTGTCCACCATAAGGGACGCCGCTTCGTTGATATCAGCAGTAGCTGTGATCGTGACTGGATCAGGGGTCATGGCGTGTTCCACTGTGGTAGCGGAAATTTTTTTGACCTGCTTTTCCATTTGGCTCATTGAGCTTAAAGGGATGAACCCGTCAAGTATGGTAAAGACGGTGGGCAAAGGCAGGTTCTTTTGTTGGGTGATCAGATCACTTTGGCATAAAATGCCCACCACTCGCCCTTGCTCATCAACGACGGGCAGGCCGTTGATATGATTGTCCAGCAGTTTTTTGGCCGCCTCGCCAATCGGTGTTTCTTTTTGGACCGTCATCACGTCTTTACTCATGATATCAGCAACTGTGGGCATGGTGCCTCTCCTTGAAGACAACGGGCAGCATATCGGCCAATTCGATCGCCCGGTTGCCGCGGTTGGGGTATAATTGATGGAGGAGTTCGCCAGCGAAACCATGCCAATACACGCCGAGGCAGGTGGCCTGCAAGGGGGAAAGGGAGCTGTTGCGCAGGCTGCCGATCAGCCCCGCCAGAATATCACCGGAACCACCGACAGCTAAGTTCGCGCAGGCAATGGGGGAAACGTACACTGGACTGTCCGGGGCGGCAACAAGGGTATTAGCCCCTTTAAAAACCATCGGACATTGGAACTGCTTAACGGCTTGGCGTAATATAGCCGGCCGGTTTTGTTGTACCTCTTCATTCGTTTTTTGGCACAAGCGCGCCATCTCTCCTGGGTGCGGCGTGAGAATACAGTTCTCGTCCAGGTGGTTTCGGCATTGGGCGTCCTCAGCCAGCCAATACAGGGCGTCGGCGTCAATAACCGTTGGCGGATGCGGCGTTTGGAGGTAGGCGCGGAGGAAGTCGCGGCTGCCAGGGTGCCGTCCCAGTCCGGGGCCGAGCACGACCGTGTCGAAGCGGGGGAAGTGGGGGGCGAGTTGCTCGAAGAGTTGGCCCTCCCATTCGGATCCGTTGCCCAAAGGTAAGGTCATAAGATCCGGTGCGCCGTGTTTGACTTCTGACGCCAGTCCACCTGGGGTGGCGATGGTCACCAACCCCGCTCCCCCCCGTAGCGCCCCAAGGGCGGCAAGATGGGCAGCGCCTGTCAGGCCGTGGGAGCCGCCGATAATAAGCACATGCCCGGCTGTTCCTTTATGCAGGGTATTGGGAGGCGGTGTGTGTAATGATAGAATGTTTTGGTCTAAACCGTAATGGGTGGGCGGCATGTCTTGGGAGATCCGTGCCGGTAGGCCGATGGAGCGTACATGGAGGTTGCCGACATAGGGGCGGCTTTCGGCCATGAATAGCCC
>JBNJGM010000121.1:0-3031 GCA_051747685.1 Thermodesulfobacteriota bacterium
GGAATGGATATGCAACGGATAGGCGTTTTGGGGGTGTGTACGGTGTTGGCGGTACTGGCTGTGGCTCCGATTGGGGCGGTGGCGGCTGACAACCCGTATTTGGCCCAGTTTGAAGAGCGGGTCACGGAATTCACGTTGGACAACGGGCTGCAATTCTTGGTCATTGAACGGGACAACGCCCCGGTGGCCAGCTTCGTCACCCTGGTGGATGTGGGCAGCGCCTCTGAACCCACCGGAAAGACGGGCATGGCCCATCTTATCGAGCACCTGGCCTTCAAGGGCACCCCACGCATCGGGACCACGGATTGGGAGCAGGAGCAGCAGGCGCTCCAGCGTTTGGATCAGGCCTATCAGGACTGGCAAGCCTATAAGGACAGGGATAACCCCGATCCCGAACGGTTGGAGGAAAAACGCGAGAGCTTTGAAAAATGGCAAAAGCGGGCCGGGGAGTATGTCCAAGGCAACGCCTTTGCCAAGATTTTGGAGAAAAACGGTGGCACAGATCTCAACGCCGCGACCTCTGCGGATATCACCCAGTATTATTGCAGTCTGCCAGCGAATAAGGCGGAACTGTGGTTCAGCCTGGAGGCGGACCGGCTGCAAAATCCGGTCTGGCGCGAATTCTACACCGAAAAACAGGTGGTGCTGGAAGAGCGGCGCATGCGGGTGGACACCAATCCCAACGGCAAACTCCTGGAACGGCTCCTGGCCACTTCCTATCTTTCCCATCCCTACGGCCAGCCGGTGATCGGGTGGCGTTCGGACATCGAACAGCTGCGCAAAGCCGATCTGGAGGCCTTCTACTCCACCTATTATGTGCCCCAGAATATGACCATTGCCGTGGCCGGGGATGTCCAGCCGGAACAGATCAAAGCCTGGGCACAGCAGTATTTCGGGCCCATGCCCGCCGGGCCGGAACCCCCGGAACTGACAGTCCAGGAGCCGCCCCAGGAAGGCCGCCGGCTGGTGGAAATCCCCAGCCCGAACCGGCCGGTGCTGGCGCAGTCCTTTCATACCGTGCCCCAGGGCCATGCGGACTATCTGGCCCTGGAACTGCTCGGCGATATTTTGGCCAAGGGACGCACCTCGCGCCTGTATGCCGAGTTGGTGGAAAAGCGGCAACTCGCGGCCCATATCTTTGCCTTTAACGGCTATCCCGGGGTGCAGTACACCCCGCTGTTCATGGTCTTCGCCATCCCGAATGCCGAGACTTCCTTGGCAAAGGTGGAAGAGGGCATCGCCGAGGTCATCAAAACGGTGCGCGAAAAAGGGGTGACCCAGGAGGAATTGCAGCGGGCCAAGGCCAAAATGCGGGCCGGGGTGATTCGGGACTTGGATTCCAATCTGGGATTGGCCAAATCCTTTGCCGAGGCAGAAGTGCTACGCGGGCAATGGCAGCGGGTGTTCACCCGGTTGTCCGATTTGGAGCAGGTGGGGGTGGAAACCATCCAAGAAGTGGCCCAGGAATATTTGCAGCCGGACAGGTCCACGACCGGGAAATTAAAATTCGAACAGGAAGAATCTGCAAGGGATTCGTTACCATAAGTAGGATAGGCTATGCGATTACGTCAGATTGGGTTGTATTGTGCGGGATTCGTGTGTCTTGCTGTGCTGGCGGCGTGCGCGCCAAAGGGGAGCCAGCCCCCCTCGCATACACAATTGGAGTTTCCCCAAGAGATCACCCTGCCCCAACGGGATATCCAGACGGTGCGCTTGGACAACGGCGTGACCTGTCTGTTGCTTGAAGACCATGAACTGCCGCTGGTCAAGCTCACGGTCCAGATGCGCAACGGCGAAGTCAACGTGCCCCAGGGCAAGGAGGGCTTGGCGGACATCGCCGCCCAAGCCGTGCGCAATGGCGGCAGTGAAACGTACCCCGGCGACACCTTGGACCGCTTGCTGGAAGACAAGGCCGCGCAAATGGATGTGGCCTTTTCCCGGGTCTCGGGACGGGCCTCCCTGAATGTGTTACAAGAGGATTTCGACGCCCTGCTGCCGGTTTTTACCGATGTGTTGCTCCGGCCGCGTTTTCCGCAGGAAAAGATCGAGCTGGCCAAAACAAAGCTCAAGACCCGGATTTCACGCCGCAACGACCAGCAGCGGGATATCGCCCTGCGGGAGTTTAAGAAGCTGGTCTACGGGGAAAAGTCGGTCTATGCCCGGGTTCCGGAATACGAAACCGTGGACGCGGTCACCCGGCAGGATGTGCGCGAATTTTACGCCCCCGGGCTCAGGGGCGAGAATATGCTCGTCAGCGTGGTCGGCGACTTTGAGACCGAGGATATGGCCGAGGCCCTGCGACAGGCCTTTGGCGACGTGGACCCGGGGCAGCGGCAGGAGTTTGCGGATCTGCCCCGGGTAGAGCCTGAGTCCGAGAGCGCGATCACCTGTATCCATAAAAGCGGGGTCAATCAGAGTTTTATCATCCTGGGCCATACGGGGGTAACCCGCACCAACCCGGATTACCCGGCGCTGCAAGTCATGAACAAGATCCTCAGCGGCGGATTTTCCGGTCGCCTTTTCGAGCAGATCCGCACCAAACGTGGACTGGCCTATTCGGTCTTTGGCCGCGTGGGCAGCCGGTATTTTTATCCCGGCCTTTTCTATATCGGCCTGAAAACGGAAAGCGCGCGGACCAAAGAGGCCATTGTCGCGGTGCAAGAGGAAATCGCCCGCTTGCAGGAAGAGGGCGTAAGCGGTGAGGAGTTGCGCCAGGCCAAGGACCAATTCCTGAATTCGCTGGTCTTTCGCTATGACAGCGCGGACAAGATCATGGAGCGGCGCCGGCATTACGAATACCGGGACATGCCCGGGGACAGCTTTGAAATGCTCATGGAGGATATCGAAGCGGTGGACGCCGCCGAGGTCCAGCGGGTGGCCCGGGAATACATCCGTCCCGATGCGTTGCAAATCCTGGTGGTCGGGGACAAGGACGCGGTTTCCGAACAATTGGAGAGCCTGGGGCCGGTGCAGACGCGGGAACTCGATTAAGGCGCCCTGCCTGTCCGAGTCTACCGCTGTGCGGGGGTGC
>JBNJGM010000122.1:0-2913 GCA_051747685.1 Thermodesulfobacteriota bacterium
GACACATCCAGGCGGACAATGGCCCAAGATAAGGATGGGCGCGGTCAATCCGGCCTCACGGAGTGCAATCGCCTCTTCGAGCCGGGCCACGCCCAGCCACGTCGCCCCCGCCTGAAGGCTGGCCCAGGCCACAGCTACCGCGCCATGTCCATAGGCGTTGGCCTTGACCACGGCCATAATATGGGGCTGCGCTCCAACCGCGCTCCGAATAGCCCGCACATTGTCCCCAATGGCGTCGAGATCGATTTCTGCCCAAATGGGGCGGCACGGCATACACAAACTCCTGGGTAACGGATAGTGGAGGGTGCAGGGTTGAAAGCCACAGCCCCTGGACTATGGCGAAAAATAGCGACCCTTTTGGGGCCTATTGGAGGGGGTCAAAAGCGCTTTTGAAACGCTTTTTCGCATACGACAGCGACCATTCGGGTATGTGGCCAACGCCTGCAAAGGGCAAACCATCTGGTGGGCCCAGAAAAAAGACATGGAGCGTACAATGCGTCGCTTGAGTTTCGAGAAATACAAAAAAAGCCCGGCGTACACAACACCGGGCTTGACGCGCGACAGAGGAGCGCAATGCCTATACAAGAGTTTCGATCGGCGTATACTCCAGTCCAAAGGCTTCCGCTACCCCTTTATACGTCACCTTGCCCTGGACCATATTTACTCCTTCCTGCAATCCCGGCACATCGCGACACGCCTGCTTCCAGCCCTTGTTGGCCAAGTGCACTGCATACGGCAGAGTGGCGTTGGTCAGGGCCATGGTCGAGGTCACCGGGACCGCGCCGGGCATATTGGCCACGCAATAATGAATGACCCCTTCGACCTCAAAAACCGGATCCGTATGGGTGGTCGGGCGCGACGTTTCAAAGCAGCCCCCTTGGTCAATGGCCACATCCACCAGCACCGCGCCCTTTTTCATATTCTTGAGCATTTCCAGCGTGATCAATTTGGGGGCCTTGGCTCCGGTCACCAGTACCGCGCCGATCACGGCATCGGCTTCCTGGGACAACTCCCGCAACAACGCTGGGGAGGATTTCAGGGGCCGACAATTCGCGGGCATGATCTCCGAGAGATACCGCAAACGGTCCAAATCGAGATCCAAAATGGTCACATCCGCGCCCAGGCCGGCGGCCATCAGGGCCGCATTGGTCCCCACGATCCCGCCGCCGATAACCAAGACCTTAGCTGGAGCCACGCCCGTCACCCCGCCAAAAAGGATGCCCAAACCACCCATGGAGCGCTCGCAAAATTTAGCGGCCTCTTGGGTGGCCATACGACCGGCTACTTCGCTCATAGGTGTGAGCAAAGGCAGATCATTTTTTGGGCCGACCACGGTCTCGTAGGCAATGGCCACCGCCTTGCTCTGCATAAGCGCCCGCGTCAACTCTTCATTTGCGGCAAAATGGAAATAGGTGAAAATAATCTGGTTTTCCCGAATAAGCGCATATTCAGAGGGTTGGGGCTCTTTAACGTGCATGACCATTTCGCATTGGTCATAAATCTCCTTCGGCGTATCCACGATTTCCGCCCCGGCTTGAATATAGGCCTCATCTGGAAATCCGCTGCCCACACCAGCGTTTTTTTCCACAAAAACAGTGTGCCCGTTCGCCCTCATGACCTCCACCCCGGCCGGGGTCATGCACACCCGATTTTCTTCCACCTTGATTTCCTTGAGTACACCAACACGCATAGCAATCCTCCTCGCAATACTAGTTTGGACAAGTAACCGCACCCCTATACCCTGTTCGATGGAATTGTACCAGGCTCCGCGGATACGGCAAACACCACTTCGCAAATGGTTTCATGACTCTAAAGTGTCAGACGCCTGGGACAGAGTTTCCAGTTCCCTGGCCATAAGTTCGCCCATCTCCAACGGCTCGCCCTTCTCCGGGGCGCGCTTAAGGCGCAATGCGCCGGAAGGACAATTATTCACGCACACCCCGCACCCCATGCATTTGCCGGCGTCGACGCTCACCCTGCCCTCTGCGTCCTGTTCAATGGCCGCAAATTGACAGTTGCGAAGGCATTGGCCGCATTGGGTGCACAGGTCATCGTCCACAACCTGGCAGAGGTAACCGGAAGAAGCCAGCATCGGCACACCATTGCGCTGGGCCTGCATCGCACCGCAACAACACGAGCAACAATTACAAATGGCGTAAAACCGCCCCAGCATTCCTTCCTTAAAAAAGGCGTGGTGCACGTGCCCCCGGCGGTCTTCGGCCTCTAAAACGGCCAAGGCTTCCTCTTGGCTGATCATCGTGGCCCGCGTGGGATGGTGTTCAATGATAAAGCTGGCAAACGGCTCGCCAACAATAAGACAGACATCCATCGGTTCGCACGGCTCGGGCCGCACCGCCCGGCAGGGACAGCGCAAGGCCGCTATATGATCTGGATCGCGCAGCACGATATCCCGCGCCGTGGTATAGGGGATGATCCGCTCTAAATCCCGAATTTCAATATCCCGCTGCACCTGGAGCAATTGCTGGGCCCCTGCCAGTGGGACCACCTTGCCGTGATAGCTGTCGGCAAAGGATTTCGCGGCCTTAGACGCCCCGGTTTTGCGCGACGGCCCCTGCCACAAACCAAGACACCGGCACATCCAGCGCAAAGGTGGCAACACTATCTTGGTTAAGCGGTGCTCTTTGGTGCCCAGTCCAATATACATATACGGCCAGCGGCCATACACATACCCGTGCAGCCATTCCCGCAACGAAAAATGCCGTTCTTGGCGAGCCTCACGCCAAAAGCGCCGCGTCGAGGGCAAAACACCCCAACGTCGTTTTTCTCGCATACCTGCCCCTTAAGGATTGGGGACGCGTGTCCGTTTAAGAAGTGTCATTTGGTAACGCTTAGGATCACTGGCGCGAAGAATGAGCGTCCAGTGCATCCGTTTGTTGGGATTTTCTTTTTTCG
>JBNJGM010000123.1:0-2892 GCA_051747685.1 Thermodesulfobacteriota bacterium
CCGGGCCAAAAACCGGTTCCAATACACGGCATCCCCGGTGGCAATGGGCAACAGGCGCAGTCCCTCGTAGCGCGAAGAAAACAGCATGCGAATCCCGGCCTTCAGCAGCTCAATAAGCAAGAAGGCGTTCAAAAATAGGGCCACATGGGTATTCAGGGCCCCGGTCTCGCCGATGGCAAAGGTCGCCAAAATATTGCCGGTTACATAGGCCAGGGCCACCACCAGAATGTCGACTGCCGTGGCCAGAAGCACAACGCCCAAAAGGCGCAGCAAGGCGCTCTTGTCCCCGCCGTGGCGCGACCAGTGGCTCAAGCGGGAAAACAGCGGGTGGGCCAAGAGGCGGAACAGGAAAAAGGCCCCGACCACGGCCAATACCACCAAACCGAGATTCAAGGCCCCTTGTCCAAGGGTGCGCAAGTCGAAGCCGGCCTCGGTCCCGGTCGCGGCGGTGAAGATACCGCGCAGGTTGGCCACAATCGTCGTCAGCCGCGCCCCGACTTCTCCGGCGAATTCAGAGACGGTATCCGCCAAGCGCCGGGGCAAGGAGAGCTTCTCCGGCTGCTTTGCGGCCGCTGTGGACGCGCTCGCGGACGTCCCCTCTTGCGCGGCCATACGCCGCAACTCCTGGATAAGGGTGTTCCGGGTCTGCTCGTTTTCCAGCATATCGGCCAAGGTCGAGTAGGCCGGGCTCTGGGCCTGGTCCTGCTGCGCCTGTTCTTGTTGCGCCTGCGCCGTCCCGGCCAACGCAAACACGGCCCAGGCCACACACCCGAGACACACGGCCATCACATGGGTTTTCCGCAAACATGCCAACATCACATCACCCTCATCTCAGCTAAGGATTCCACCAGATATTCCACCCGGCCGGCGCCGGGCGACCTTCCGACGTGCTTGTGCCATGTCTTGGCCGTGAAGACCAGTTTTTTCACCTCCCTCCCGGCCGACCCACTAGCTGGGACGAGGCGCATACGCCCAAAGCAGTCGTTTGCCTGGCGCCCCGTCCTCGCAGCGCAAAACCTGTCTGCGGCAGAGAAAAGTCGGACACTGCCGACTTGGAGGGCGTGTAGGGCACGCACGCGCTCCAATCAAACCCAAAACCGCTCTGATACGCAAAAAAACCCGGCCCCTCCCGGTGAACAGGGGAAGGGCCGGGCGTGACACCGTTACCGCCCTCGGGCGGGCCTATCAGGCGTTGCGGTCTTCAGGCGCGGCGCCGCTATCCAGGGCCTGCTGTCCGGAGCGGCCCAACCGGGACCGCTTCCCGCTGGCAGCGCGGCTCTGGTCTTCCTGCACGCTCTCAGCACCTCGGCCCCCTTCGACCAAGGCCGCCAGCCCCTCAACGGTTCGCATCTGCTCTTCGGCCTGCGCGGAGAGTTCTTCAGCCGCACTGGCGGATTCCTCTGAATCCGAGGCGTTTTGCTGCACCACCTTGTCCATCTCCGCCACAGCGGTATTGACCTGCTCGATGCCTTGATCCTGCTCCTTCGAGGCCGCGGAGATCTCGCCCATAAAGGTGTTCATCTTCTCGGTCTCGGTTTTGATCTGCTGCAAGTATTCCGCCGCTTGCTGGGAGACTTTGACCCCTTTGTCCGCACGTTCTTGCGACTGCTCGATAAGCGCGGAGGTGTTTTTTGCGGCCTCGGCGCTGCGCTGGGCCAAACTGCGGACCTCCTCGGCGACCACGGCAAAGCCTTTGCCGGCCTCGCCGGCCCGGGCGGCCTCCACTGCGGCGTTTAAGGCCAAGAGGTTGGTTTGAAAGGCGATGTCGTCAATGGTTTTAATGATTTTCGAGGTCTCTGAGGAGGATTCCTGGATCGCACTGATCGCCGTTTGCATCTGCTCCATAGCCTCGCTGCCGGACTGGACCACCTGAGCGGTACTGTCCATGCCCTGCTTGGCCTGATCGGCATGTTCGGCATTTTGCTTGGTCATGGAGGCCATCTCTTCCAAAGAAGAGGAACTTTCCTCCAGGCTGGAAGCCTGTTCACTGGAGCCTTCGGCCAGGGATTGACTGGCTGAGGAGACCTGGTTCGCGGCCGAGGTCACATTCTGGGCATTGGCCTTCATACTCTCCACCACCCGCATGATCGGGCCGGCGATGGAGCGGGCAATGAGGTAGGCCACCGTCAAAATGGCCACGATACTCACAACCGCGACTATGCCCAGGATCCATTGCAGACTCGAAACCGCGGCAAAGGCCTCGCCCTCATTGATCTCGGCCAGCAGGGCCCAGGTATGCTCGCCCACCTGCACCGGAGCGTACGCGGAAAGCACGCTGCTTCCGGTATAATCGGTGATGACCTCGGCCCCGGACTCGCCGGCAAGGGCCTTGTCCACCGCTACGGTGTCCACCCGGCCGTGGCTGGGATCGGCAAAGGACGCGGCCACGGAATGGTCTTCAGGATCGAGGAAGGAATCCGAGCGCATCAACTTGTCCTCACCCACGAGATAGGTCTCGCCGGTTTCGCCCATTCCCGCGCGCTGCTGCATAATGGCGTTGATGGCATCCAGGGAGATCTGCAGGGCCACGATCAATTCCGTGTCCCCGTTGTGCACTAAAGGCTGGGCGATAAACGCGCAGGGCTCGTTGTCACTCGGGGCATAGGGCGCGAAATCGGCCATGGCGTACTTCCCGGTCCGGTCCACTTTTTGGACCAATTGCCCCAGATTGGAATCCGCGTATTCGCCGTTGAAAAGATTGGTTTGGTAATCGGCTTCCTTGGCCACGGTGTAAAAGGCATCGCCCCGGGCGTTGACCAGAAACAGATCGTAATAGCCGTATTCCTGGATGTATTTGGCAAAGAAATCTTCATTCCCGTCGCCGCTCGCATTGCTCAGGGCCTCCTCCAGATTTTGCTTGGAGAGCATGGCCCATTGGATGCCGTTGCCGAT
>JBNJGM010000124.1:0-2889 GCA_051747685.1 Thermodesulfobacteriota bacterium
GCTACCAACTCTTTGGTGCCCCGGCTTTGGCAATAGCTGATCATCTTGGCCATAAGCACCGAGCCCAACCCCCGCAACTTGTGATCACTGCGAACCACGATAGCGAATTCGGCCCGAATATTGTCGGGATCGAAAAAGGCCCGGACCACGCCCAAGGTCTCCGGAGCTTCCCCTTGCCCGGCATTGTCCTTGGCCACAAAGGCCATCTCCCGGTCATAGTCAATCTGGGTAAAACGGGCCATCTGCGAATGCGGAAACTCCCGGACATGACCAAAAAAGCGCAACCGGATGTCTTCCGGGGTCAGGCTGTTGATAAAACGTACATGGGCGGGTTCGTCTTCAGGGCGGATCGGCCGCAGCAGGATATCGCGGGCGTCTTCAAGCTGGAGGCGCTCCTCCAATTCCTTTGGATAGGGGCGGATCGCCAAACGTTGCGGCCCGGCTTCAACAGCCTCGCCCACCACTAAGCGGGCATCAAGGACCAAAACCCCTTCATTGTCCACGATCAAGGGGTTGATATCCAACTCCATGAGTTCCGGAATATCAATGACCAGTTGCGAAACCTGCATCAATGTCAAGCGCACCGCATCCATGTCCACCCCATCGGGCTGTTCTGGATTGCTTTGCAGCATCCGGGCGATGCGTGTCTGCTGGATCAGCTCCTTGGCCAGGGTCATATTCAGCGGCGGCAGCCCCACCGCCCGGTCATGAATGACCTCCACGGCCGTGCCGCCTTCGCCGAACAAGATCACCGGGCCAAAGACCGGATCAGTAGTGGCTCCGACATACAACTCGTAGGACCCGGGCCGCCGGGCCATCTTCTGCACTGTAAAGCCCTGGAGTTGGGCATCGGGCCGCAGTTTTTGCAAGCGGCCTTTAATCGAGCCCAAGGCGTGCTCCACCTCCTCCGGCGATTCCAGATCCAGGGCCACGCCACCGACTTCCGCCTTGTGCAAAATATCCGGGGAATAAATTTTCAAGGCCACCGGATACCCCAGATCCCAGGCCAACAATTGGACCTCTTCTTCATCTTCGGCGATGCGCGTGGGCACAATAGGGATGCCGTAGGCGCCAAGCACTTCCTTGGCCTCTGGCTCGGTTAAGGTGTTGCGTCCCTCTTCCACCGCTTTGCGGATCACGGCCCGGGCCGCGGTCGCATCCGGAGTAAATTCCGTAGGGGCCGAATCCGGGGTCTCCATCAACAGTTCTTGGTTGCGCCGATAGCGGTCCATATCCAAAAAGGCGCGCACTGCTTTATCCGGGGTGTCGTAGGTCGGCAGTCCGGCCAGGGTCAAAATGCGCCGCGCCGATTCCACCCCTCGGTCCCCGAGCCAGCTGGTGAGTACATTGCTTTTCTGGCCTCCGGCTACGGTCACGATGGCGCCGGCAATATCGTCTGCTGAAACAAAGGCCGAGGGCACATGCATGACCAAGACCGCGTCAATATTGTCGTCGGCCACTAGAAAACGCAGCGCCTCAGCGTAGGTCTCGCTCACCGCGTGGTCAGAAATCTGAATAGGATTGCTTTGCGACCAGTTGCCGCCCAGCAATCCGTCAAGGCTGCGCCTCGTCTCCTCGGACAACGGGGCCAAGGTACCGCCGCGGCCCACCAGGGCATCCGCGGCCATGATCCCCGGTCCGCGGCCGTTGGCCAAAATGGCCAGGCGATTGCCCTGGATCGGCTGGGAACGGGCCAAGGTTTCCACCGCGTCGAATAAGGCGTGGACCTCGAAAACGCGGAGCATCCCGGCCCGGCGGAAGGCCGCATCATAGACGTCGTCATGGCTGGTGAGCATGCCAGCATGGGAAACCGGGCTTTCTTTGTCCAATTCCTCCCGGCCCCCCTTGATCACCAGGATCGGTTTGTTCCGTGAGGACGAGCGCACCGCGGACATGAACGGCCGGGCGTTTTTAATGTCTTCAATGTACAACAAAATCGATTTGGTGAAGGGATCATTGCCCAGGTAATCAATAACCCCGTGAAAATCGATATCCGAGCTATCGCCCAGGGAAACGAAATGGGAAAACCCGATTCCTCGCGAAGAGGCCCAGTCCAGTACCGCCTGGCTCAGGGAGTCGGATTGGGAGACAAAGGCGATCCGGCCCGGGAGGACATCGGTATGGGCAAAGCTGGCGTTCAGCCCACTGCCGGGAATGATCAGCCCCAGGCAATTGGGCCCCAGAATACGTACCCCGTATTCCTTGGCCGCTGCGAGCATGGTAGCCTTAAGGGTCGTGCCCTCGCGGTCGGTGATAGTATCCAAATCCGTGGACATGATAATCGCGGCTTTGACCCCCCGCTTGCCCAACTCTTCCACAAAGCCCGGTACAGTGCGCGGCGGAGTGCAAATGACCGCCAAATCCGGAACCACCGGCAAACGGCTCACATTCGGATAGGCCAACACCCCGGAAACAGCCTTGTATTTCGGGTTCACCGGCATAATCGGCCCCGGGAAATCCCCCTTCAAAAGGTTGTGCATCACCACGGCCCCGATACTCATGGGACGATTGGAGGCACCGACGATGGCCACGGACTTGGGGCGGAATAGGGCATCGAGATTTTTCAGGCTCATTTTCGTCTCCCGGATACGATCATTCTAACGCTGCGCTCACACCGCTTCGGGCTGCAGGCAGGAAACGTCCTCTTCGCTGTTGCTGCAAGAGCCTGTTATATGACCTACTCCCAAGGCAAAGTCAAAATCAGAGGCCGACGCGAACACATACCTGTCCTGCATATCTTTCCCCAGTTGCTTCCCCAATTCCCGTACGCAGGATTCTGAGGGCGCACAGGAACTGATCAGTCAATCAACAGACCTATTTGCCAAATGGGGCAATTTTTGCCACATATAATCGGGCTACTCTTTTTTTCCGGACCTGGAGGGTACGACC
>JBNJGM010000125.1:0-2865 GCA_051747685.1 Thermodesulfobacteriota bacterium
CAAGCGACACCCTTGGCTGGGCCCTTGTCCACAAAAAAGCGTATGCCAGTGCCATTGCCCATTTCGAGGATGCTTTGGAGAAATTGCCCGCCAATCCTACCATCCACTATCATATGGGCGTCGCCCACCACCGCAGCGGCAATACGCCGGAGGCCACAAAGCATCTCGAAAAAGCCCTCGCTCTGAATGCCCCCTTTCCGGAACAGGGGAAAACACAGGAATTGCTGCAAGCAATCACAAGCCAATAACCCCGGTGCCTCCAGGCCAAATGATTAGCAAACCGAACCCACAGCCAATAGAACACGCCCTATGTACCTACGACACTTCGGACTCACGCGCGAACCATTCCACATCACACCGGATCCGCGTTTTTTTTACCTCAGCCCCTCACACAAAGAAGCCTTTGCCGCCCTGATCTACGGCATCCGGAACCGCAAAGGGTTTTTGGCCGTGATCGGGGAAGTGGGGTTGGGCAAGACGACTGTCTTGCGCACCTTTCTCCAGCAACGCGGGCCACAACAGCATATCAAGACCGTTTTCATCTTCAATCCCAATGTCACGTTCAAAGGGCTCTTGCATATCATGTATGACGAACTGGGCTTGGAGATGCCCGGTTCCAATCCCCCTAGAACCATGAATGCAGACAAAGAGGGCCACGACCAAGCCGACGAACTTTTCGAGCTTGTCCACACCCTACATATGGCAATTATGCAGGATTACACCGCAGGCTCCACCGTGGTCCTGGTCATTGACGAAGCCCAAAACATGCCGGTGCAGACCCTGGAACAGCTGCGCATGCTTTCCAATCTGGAAACCGCCACGGACAA
Organism: Thermodesulfobacteriota bacterium; assembly: GCA_051747685.1. GTDB lineage: Bacteria > Desulfobacterota > Desulfovibrionia > Desulfovibrionales > Desulfohalobiaceae > Desulfohalobium. The sequence goes on from JBNJGM010000125.1 coordinate 828, forward strand.
ACTGCTCCAGATCGTTCTTATCGGGCAACCCGAATTGGAAAAGACCCTTAATCGCCCCGAACTCCGCCAACTCAAACAACGCATCGCCATCCGCTCCATTTTACGACCACTCAGCAAAGCCCAGAGCCGGCAATACATCCAGCACCGGTTACACAAAGCCGGGGCCGAGGACAGACGGCTCTTCACCCGCGCGGCCCTGAACACCATCTGCCGCAAGGCAAACGGCACTCCGCGTCGTATCAATATTTTGTGCGACAACGCGTTGATCACTGCGTTTGGGTACGGCAAAGCCAAGGTCACCGCCCCGATCGTACGGGAGGTGGATGCCGATTTGGCTGGGCGCCGTTTCCACCCCCGCCGCCGCTGGCTGGGAGCTCTTGCACTCTTGTTGCTCGTTGCGGCAGGGGGAGTCTGGTATGTTGCGCCTCCCCTTCCCCCTGCTGTGCACCATTTCTGGCAGCAGGGCCGTGAATCCCTCCTGGCGCTTTCCGGAGACACGCAGGCCTCTTCCGCTGTGGCTACCGGGCCAAAGGCCCCTCCCATCACAACACCAAACACCGGCCAGGCCCCGTTGCGGCCTCCCTCCTCGATTCCGAGGACCATCAAGGAATTTCGGGTTGCCCCGAATGGCACTGCGACTGCAAACCACATTCCTTCCCTGGAAGTTGGTGAAGCAGGGAAAAACACCACAGTAGGGCTTCTGCCCACTCCCGTGGCAACGCCAAGCCGCAAAACACTGCTTCACAACAGCACCAGGTCCGATCCCGCTCCAAAAAACGGCACCGTACCGGCACAATCCGGAGAGCTGCCCCCGCTGGACGCTGACGGCGAGCGCCTCGCAACCACGCTTGATTCCAACCTCCCTTTTTACCACCGCCTCTCCCCTGTCCGACAACGAGTGCTCATTGAAATGGCCCACCAGACTTCTCTGCAAGGGTTCGCGAGTTTTCAAAATATGCTCCAGGCCTTACGCAAAGAGGATTTTACCGAGGCAGCGCGGCAAATGCGGTTTTCCCATTGGCATTTACGGGTCGGTCGGCCCGCTTCTGAACTGGCCGCGGTCATGGCCTCGGGAGAGGAAAAGGAGCTGCGGCAATGGTTGCTGCGGCACGGGCGCGACGCAACCAGGGAAAAGCCATAGCCTCAAGTCGTAAAGACCTTTTTAAAAAACCGGCGTCCGAGATCTCCAACAAACGGGTATGAAGGCACCCAGCATACCGGAGCAGCCATGCGCTCAAGTCATCCGTGTATCTCCCATACACTGCCCTTTGCCCTTTTCGCCCTTTTGACAGTGCTCGCTGGAGTAGTCCCTGTGCCTCAGGGGATTGTCTACCCCATACAGACATTGCTCGTTGCAGGGATGGTGGTTTTCTTTTGGCCCAGTTTTGCCCTTGAAATCCATCCCCGCATGGATTGGTTGGCTCTCGCCGCCGGTATTGCGGCCTATGGGTTCTGGGTCGGCCTGGAAAACACATACCCCCTTCTTGGAACCCCCGCCGCCACCCCCCCGGACGTGGCTGCAGGCCCTACCCCCGTGGCGGTCTTTCTCGTTTTTCGTCTATTCGGAAGCTGTGTCCTGGTCCCGGTAGTGGAGGAGCTGTTTTGGCGCTCTTTTGCCCTACGCTACCTCGTGGATCGCCATATCCTACAGATCCCTCTGGGGACCTTCACCTGGTTTTCTTTTGCAGTAGTCACCCTCGCCTTCGGGCTCGAACACCACCGCTGGTTCCCCGGGATGATTGCCGGTGCCCTATACGCCGGTCTGCTCTACCACCGCCGGAATCTGTTTTCCCCTATCCTGGCCCATGCGGTGACGAACACACTCCTATCCGCCCACGTGCTTTTTTTTAAGCACTGGTCGTACTGGTGAGCCAAGGGCCTTCTCTGTGCAAACACACGCCACAGCTGCAATGCAATGCCGTTTTCATGGAACTGAGTTGCACACCTATTTTCTGCGGCCCTGTTGAAAACGTTGGATACAGCGGCCCCAGGACCACACAGCAATGGCATGCCATTTGCTTATACAGGGGACAGGGGA
>JBNJGM010000126.1:0-2819 GCA_051747685.1 Thermodesulfobacteriota bacterium
AATTCCTCAATCCCTCAATCCCTCAATCCCCAAAATTAAAAACACATGCACGACACACCACTTTTCTACATCCCGCCCTCGCAATGGGACGCCAACCACGTCCAGGTGCACGGCCAAGAGTTTACCCATTTACGCAAGGTGCTGCGCCTTGGTGTCGATGACCGTGTCCAAGTCACCGACGGACAGGGCACGCTCGCCCACGGGTCCATCGCTTCCCTGCAGGGCAAAAAGGCCTGGGTTGCTCTCGAGCACAGCCACCTCCTCCAACGAAACGACAGCCAGGTCATCATCGCCCCCGGATGGGCCAAATCCCTGCGCCGCGGCTGGCTATTGGAAAAAGCCGCCGAACTCGAGGCCCGGGGCCTGTATTTCTGGCAGGCTGAGCACAGTCAGGGCCGGGCGCCAGAGGCGGTCAAGCCCAACTGGCACGGCCAACTCGTGGCCGGGGCCAAGCAATCCGGCAACCCTTGGCTGCCGGAACTCGAGGTCTTTCCCGGCGGCCTTTCCGCCCTGCTGGAGGCCACTCGGGACATCCCCAGGCGCGTTTTCCTCTGGGAAAAGGCTGAGGCGACAGCCATGTTCACCCCTTCTGCGCCCCCATCCCAAGAAACCACCCTGGCCATTCTGGGACCGGAAGGCGGGTTTTCTGACCCGGAGATCGCCTTGCTCAACGATTGCGGGGTCCAACCGGTATCCCTCGGCCAGCGGGTTTTGCGCTGGGAAACCGCAGCATTGCTTTGCTTGGGCCTGTGCTGGTGGCATAAAGAACACCAGCCCCACGAAAAATTCCCCCCGGGCAGGGCCAGGCGACTTGAATAACACTGGCAAAGCCCGTATTCTCTTTGTATTGGCCTCTTCCACCTCTAGCCCCGTGATATACGCTTATGTTCTGTTCCAAATGCAAATTCACCTCGTTTGACCACGCCGATGCCTGTCCCAGATGCGGTGCAGACTGGAGCGCCACCAAGAAACAGCTCGATCTGCACTGGTTGCGGCCGAACCCGGCGGCGTGGTTTCCTCCTACCGGCGCCGTTGGCGAAACATCCACAAGCCCGCCTGCCGCGCCGGAAACCAGCTACACAACCCCACCGCCTTCGGCTACAAACCAGCCCGCCGCACACGAGGCTGCGTCCCAAGACGAAGGTATTACCTCCGCGGATCTCGACGAATTGTTCAGTGACCACGCTGCTGAGCCCGCTCCAGAGCGCCAGCAGACCAAAGCGCCTGCAGAGGATCAGGACATGGAAATCGAACTGGATGTCGAGGATATCCTCGCCAGCCTCGAGCAAGAACAAACCTCGCCCCGGGGCGGCAAACAGGAATAATCCAACGGGCCGCGAGACGCGGCTAACGGAGGGGCGACTCGCCCTGTCCTGCTCCCAAGTCGGTTAACCACTACCAGGGCCATGTTCCGAGATCTTCGGGAACCCATTTTGGGATTTTGGACACCGACACCCGGGGTTGGCATGCACATCTTTTGGGGCGCAAATCGGAAGGAAAGGAAAGACCCGTTGTGTCGAGTTCGAAACGACCCTTAGCTGAACGTATCCGCCCGGACTCCCTCCCGGAGTTTATCGGCCAATCCCATCTGCGCCAACGCCTGCAGGCCCTGCAAAGTGCCTCGCGCCTCTCCAGCCTGCTGTTTTTCGGCCCGCCAGGGTGCGGCAAATCCACCCTCGCCCTGATGTTTGCCCGGGCCCACGGCGGGGCCTATCTCCGGGTCAGCGCCCCGGAAGTCGGCCTGGCCAATCTGCGCAAGCAACTCCAAAATACAGACATCCTTATTTTGGACGAACTGCACCGCTTTTCCAAAGCCCAACAAGATTTCTTCCTGCCCCTTTTGGAAACCGGAGAGATCATTTTACTGGCCACGACCACGGAAAACCCGTCGTTTAGCATCACCCGCCAACTCTTGTCCCGCCTGCACGTGCTGCGCTTGCGCCCCCTCGGCCCCCAGGAACTCCTGGATCTGGCCCATCGCGGCCAACAGGAACTCGGGATCGCTCTGCCAGAACAAAGCCTTGAAATTCTGACCACCTTTGCCGGGGGCGACGGCCGGACCCTGCTCAATCTCCTGGAATACGCCGAAGAACTCTCCGAAGAACAGCGCGCCCCGGAACGGCTGAAAAACGCCTTGCCGGAAGTCGTTATGCGCGGCGATCGCGGCGGTGACACCCATTACGAATTGGCCTCGGCACTTATCAAATCCATCCGGGGCAGTGACCCGGACGCCGCTTTGTACTACCTGGCCTGCATGCTGGAAAGCGGCGAAGATCCCCGCTTTGTCTGTCGGCGACTGGTCCTCTCGGCTTCGGAAGACATCGGGCTGGGGGATCCATCGGCGCTGACACTGGCTGTGTCCTGCCAACAGGCCGTGGAGACCATCGGTATGCCCGAGGGATTCATCCCTTTAGCCGAAACCGTGGTCTACTTGGCCTTGGCGCCCAAAAGCAATTCCACATACAGCGCCTATCTGACGGCCCAAAAAGAGATCCGGGACAACGGACGCCACCCCGTGCCCCTGCATCTGCGCAACCCTTCGACGTCGCTGCATAAACAATGGGGGTACGGCCATGGCTACAAATACCCCCACGCCTATCCCGGCAGCTTCGTGGAGCAGGACTATCTGCCTGACGGGCTTCAGGGACGCCGTTTTTATCAGCCCAAGGACCAGGGCCAGGAACCGCGGCTCTTGGCCTGGCTCAAAAGCCGGGGGAAGAAGTGATTGGGGGAATTGGGGAATTGAAGAATTGGGGTATTTGGGGATTGAGGGATTGAGGTATTGAGAATTAGGGGATTGAAGGATTGCGGATAGACAA
>JBNJGM010000127.1:0-2636 GCA_051747685.1 Thermodesulfobacteriota bacterium
CAGGGCGGTTTGGCCAAAGGCGATAAAGAACTTATCAAAACCGGCAGCGAGATCGCCAGCTTGCTCGATGGCCAGGACCTCTCCGTTGATCCCTCCTCCGCAGACGATTACAAAGTCGTCATTGAGTTCCAGTGTCAGTAAACCACACTATGCGCCCCGGTGGAGCAACCGGGGCGCGCTGCCTTTCCTTCCGCTCGCGATCCCTTGCCCTTTTGCCCTGAACGGGCCTTTTCCCGTCCCGTAACGCATTTCCATAGCACGAGGCGCTTCTGTATATTGACAGGGTCGGGTTCCTCTGGGAGAGTCCCCAATACTCATAAACCGTCGCAGGAAAGGGGGAGACTATGAACAAGGTGATGGTCTTCGTCGCTGTGTGTGTCAGTGTGCTCTGGGTTGGCGTGACAGGAGAAGCCAATACCGGCAGTGCCGTATCCGATAGCACACAGCCGGAGTATGCGGTCAGTCTCTATGGCGGCGCGTTAACCGATGAGGATTGGCACAGATCGATTACCGGCCAAGCCGATTTTGTGGATTCGCAACTCCTTGTGGCGGCTGTGCAACGGAATGTGTGGGGCAGTAGCGAAAACAACTGGTCATTGGGCGTGGAGGCCAATATGGCCAAGCACTTCGGCACGCAAGAGCATTGGGAATTCAACCTCCCTGTTTTTACCGCGAATTGGCACGCCTTTCCCTGGCAGGAGACCCTCAACCAAAGCGTGGGCTTCGGGATGGGACCTTCGGTCACTACGCAGCGGCCGCGCACTGAAGAAGAGCTCAATCCTTCCTCGCGGCACGTCATGCTGTATTGGCACTTAGAGACCAGTTTTGCGCTTCCGGATTCGCCTTGGGCCGTTCTGTTCCGTTTACACCACCGCTCTACCGCCTACGGGGTCTTCGGGGATGAGGGCGGGAGCAATGCGCTGACCACCGGCCTGCGGTACGAATTTTAGAGAGCGAATACTAGCGGTGCTTAATGTGCTCGACTTGCGGTTGCCAATGCTCAACATCGGGATGGATGGATAACAGTCCGCTTTCTTGCCCCACTTCAAAGACCAGGCAAAAGAGAAAAAGCACCAGCATCAGCGCGCTGAGTATTTTCAACGGCGGGCTTTTGCTTTTCCGCCAGGCGATTATGCCCGGCAGGATGCCGAATAAGATCACGATTCCCACCCCGCCGACCACATTTATGGCCTGTAAAAACACCGCTGGCCAGAGCAGGGCGATGCCCAAGGGGGGCAAAAAAGTCAGTGCTATGTCCAGGGTTCGGTTTTTGATCCCAAATTGGTTTTCGGTCAGATCCCGGATAAACCCCATAAGTCCCATGCTGTTGGCGAGATAGGAGGTCATAATTGCCAGCAGGGAAAAGAGGATGGCTACAGTCATAAATGTTGAGGAATCGATAATATGGGACATGGGCACGGTAGTCGGCAGATTGTTCTGAAAGGCGCTGAGCAAACTGTTCGCGGAATCGTCCACCGGCAGAACACCGATACCCACCTGTATCCAGAGTCCGTTCATCACAAGCCCAATCCCCATGCCGATGAGGATTGCTTTCCAGACCGCGGCAAAATTCCAATCCAGGCCGGAACAGATATTGGGAATGATGTTGTGGAAATGAAACGCGGTAATGATAATTGGCGCGGCTACGGGCAAAAACCCCCAATCCGCAAAGCTGTAATTACTCGCTGTGGTGTGGGTCTCCCCGATGCCGGTCATGACCAGAAAAAGCACCACGAGGGCGGTCATGATTAACGAATTGTATTTGACAAGCAATGAGGTGTTTGCAAGCGCTATTGTAGTCAACAGCGCGAAGAATCCCAGGGTGATCACCCACTGCCACTGCTCCGGGGCATTGATAAGATTGCCCAAAATCGTGGTTCCCCCGGTGATGTAGGCCACCAGCAAACCATACAGGATCAACAGGTTCGCCAGGATGGCCACCCATTTCCCGGCGGCCCCGAGATACGTATTGAACAAGCTGGGATAGTTGAAATTTTCCTTGCGCGAAGCCACGGCTTCCCGGCCCAATACGAGGGCGGAAAAAAACATGGCCCCGCCAAGAACAAGCATCGCCAACAAGGCGGGATACAAACCGGCCAGTCCGGTATTCACCGGCAAGGCCAGAATACCCACCCCGATCAGATTTCCTGCCACGAGTAAACTTAAGCTGAGAATGGAAAAAAATGAGGGTTTCGAAGGCATGCCGGCTCCTTGAGGGGTTTGGCTCGGATCGTGCTCCAGTGGTCGAGGGCCAAGGGCGCTTACTCTGTCGGCGCTGCTGACGCGACGTGGATCTGGTTCCGGCCGCTTGCCTTGGCCTGATAGAGGGCTTGGTCCGCCTTTTCCTGGAGGGCCTCAGCGTTTTCTTGCGGCGTTTGGGGGCTGTGTGTGGCCACGCCAAGGCTTAGGGTCACTACCGGTGCGGTGGGCGAATATTCGTGCGGCAGGGCCAAATCCTGTACAGCTGCCTGTAAGGTTTGGGCCACACGGTGCGCCCCGCCGGAATCGGTTTCCGGCAAAAGGGCCACGAATTCTTCCCCCCCATAGCGCGCCACCAAATCCGAAGTCCGGGCTACGGCTGTGTTCAAGGCCGTGGCGACCCGTTGGAGACATTCATCTCCTGCGCCGTGTCCGTA
>JBNJGM010000128.1:0-2616 GCA_051747685.1 Thermodesulfobacteriota bacterium
GAACCAGGCGGACCACGTCTATCTGGTGGAAACAGACAAAGTGGACGTGTTTGCCGTGCCCTTGCGCGACGGACATCCCCAGGGCGTGCGCCATTTTCTGTTTCGCGCGGAGCAAAACGATCTCTTGTTCGGGATGCCTGCCCCTGAAGGCGAAAACGGATTGGGGCTTATCGTCACTGGCAAACCGGGATCCTCGGTCGTTGCCGTTCCCAAGAAGCTTTTGGGCCAAGGTGCTGTGGCCCGGGACACGGGCAGTGAGCTCTGGCCCTTGGTGCACGGCTGGATCATTCATTTGCATACCGCCCTGGGCCAGGGCATGCCCCCGCGGGAGACCGAACTGCTCACCCCGGGCCAGACAAGCTTGTCCGCCGGCAGTCATGCCCGGCCCCAAAACGGGCAAAACCACTTGTGGGTGCGCCATCTGGCGGGGCAAAGCCATCTATATTCTGCACCCCATTGGCCGCTGTCCAGCACAAACGGCTTTCTTCCCCTGTCTGAGCAGGCCTGGCTAACCGCCCAGGAGGACATCTCCTTGGAGTGCCTCTCCCCCCAAGCCTACCAGGAGGCGGACCCCGAATACACAGGGCTGGAGGCCTTCCACACCCTTTTTCTGAGCTGCCTCGCCGATCAGCAGGCCGAGTTAGAAAACCAGGAAAAACAGCGCCAAACCCAAATGCACCGCAAGGACGAGGCACGTATCGCTTCGACCATGTCCCTTTTGGCCGAAGCCATGGAAGCCGGAGAACAGGTTCTGCCGGCAGCCACCCGCAGCGACGACGAACTGTTGGCGGCGTGCATCAGAGTTGGTCACGAAATCGGGATTGAAATCCAAGAACCCGCCCAAGAGGCCCGGATCAACACCGATCCCTTGCAAGCCATTGCCAAGGGATCCAATGTCCGCTTGCGGCAGGTGGCCTTGAAAGGCCAGTGGTGGGAATCCGACGGCGGCCCCATGCTGGGCTTTCTCCAAGACGCCGAAACCGGCGACAAACGGCCGGTGGCCCTGCTCCAACCCTCCCCCGGCGCCTATGTCCTGGAAGACCCGCGCACCAGCACCCGGCGCAAACTAGACAAAAAGGTCAACGAAGACCTCGCCTTTTTCGGATATGTCTTCTACCGTCCCCTGCCCCAGCGCCCCTTGGGACCTGTGGATCTTTTACGCTTCGCCCTATTCGGCCTGGGCCGGGACCGGAGTATGCTCATCCTCATGGCCGTGGCTGCAGCGCTTTTGGGCCTGCTCCCGCCCATCGCCACCGGAATCATCTTCGACACCCTCATTCCCGAGGCCGACCGCATGGGCCTTTTGTATATCGGTTCCATCCTTATTTCCGCGGCCATTGCCACCGGACTATTCCAGGTGACCAAAATGTTTTCCACCATGCGCTTGGTGGGGAAAATGGACTTCTGGCTCCAATCAGGAGTTATGGATCGACTCCTTTCCCTGCCCATGCCCTTTTTCCGCAATTACACCGCCGGCGATCTGGCCAATAGGACGATGGGGATCAATGCCATCCGGGAGATCCTCTCCGGGACCACCCTCAGCTCAATCATGGGTGGAATATTCTCCAGTTTCAGCCTGGCCCTGCTTTTTTATTACAGTTGGCGCCTCGCCCTAGTGGCTCTGGGGATCACCCTGATTTCGGTGAGCATCGTTATTTCCATCGGGTATGCGCAAATCCGCTATCAGCGCGACATCTCGCATCTGCAGGGCAAACTGCAAGGCATGGTACTGCAATTTATCTCCGGGATTTCCAAACTGCGCATCTCGGGCACCGAAGACCGGGCCTTTGCCGCCTGGGCCGAACGCTTCAGCGCCATGCGCAAATTGACCTTCCGCTCCACCAAAATCACCAACCACCTACACGCCTTCACCGCCGCCCTGCCGGCCTTCAGCCTGTTGATCGTCTTCGGCTGGATCGCCTTCACCGCTCTTATCAAGGACCTCAGTGTGGGCAATATTGTGGCCTTTAATTCCGCCTTCACCCAGTTCCAAACCGCCCTCACCCAACTGGCCATGACCCTGGTTTCCTCACTGCAGGTCGTGCCGTTGTACGAACGGGCCAGCCCCATTTTCAAGACCGAACCGGAAGTGGACACGGATAAAGCCGCTCCGGGACTGCTCACCGGAAATTTAGAAGCGAACAATATTTCCTTTCGCTACGAGCCGGGAGGGCCGTTGATTCTGCAGGATGTGAGCATGGAGGTGCGGCCCGGGGAATTCGCGGCCATTGTCGGCGGCTCAGGCTCGGGCAAATCCACTCTTTTGCGCCTTTTGCTGGGCTTTGAGCGCCCGGAATCCGGAACCATTTATTACGATTCCCAGGACCTGGAAACATTGGATGTGGTTGCGGTGCGCCGCCAACTCGGGGTGGTGCTGCAAAACGGGGCGGTCATGCCCGGGGACGTCTTTTCCAATATCGTGGGCTCGGCCAACTTGAGCCAAAAGGACGCCTGGGAGGCGGCCCGGATGGCTGGATTGGCCCAAGATATCGAAAATATGCCCATGGGCATGCACACCATGATCACTCCCGGCGGTGGCACACTTTCCGGTGGACAGCGTCAACGGCTGCTCATCGCCCGGGCCATTGTGCACAAGCCGCGACTGCTGTATTTCGA
>JBNJGM010000129.1:0-2600 GCA_051747685.1 Thermodesulfobacteriota bacterium
GCCGCAGGCGGGCGTTATCTTGGGCAAACGCGAGGTGGTGGAGCAGATCAAGCGCAATCCCATGAACCGCGCCTTGCGCATTGATAAGATGACCCTGGCAGCGCTGGAGGCCACCCTGCGGCTGTACACCGACCCGGCCCTGGCCCGGCGGGAAATCCCCACCCTGGCCATGATTACCATGGCCCCGGAAACAGTGCAGGGACGGGCGAGCCGGTTGGCCAAAACGCTGCGCCGGCAATGGGCAGGCGGCATCGGGGTGCGCACCCGGGCCGGAGCCTCCCGAGTGGGAGGTGGAGCCAGTCCGGAAAAGGACTTGCCGACCACACTGGTACAGCTTGAGTTGCCGGGCGATCGCTTGGAGCCGTTTCGGGAGGCGCTGTTGCACACGGACCCGCCTTTGGTCGGCCGTATTGAAGACGGGGCCTTTTGCCTGGACCCGCGGACCCTGCAAAGCGACGAACTCCGGCTGGTGCCGCAATTGCTCGAGAGTGCCCGAAAAGCGTGTGCTCTGACGTTTTCAAGAGAAACCCCTGGGCCCTAAGAGTGGGTACAGGCTCTGTTCATATACCCCCGAAAAACGGGTGAGGGGGAAAATTTTTACGGGTTCACTGGAGATCCTATCCAAAGGAGTTTGCTGTGGAATTGGCGCATTCGTCCACGAATTGTTGGGATGTGTTTTCGAGTCAAAAAGAACACGCCGCTATTGAAGCCGAAGCTGCAGAATATATTGCCTTTTTGAGCCGTTGCAAAACGGAGCGCGAAACCGTTGACTGGGTGGTGGAGCAGGCCGCAGCTGCCGGTTTCACCACGGACTGGGCCTCTGGGGCTGTGTACCGCGTGTTGCGGGGCAAAACCGTGCTCTTGGCCCGTCGCGGCCGCCGCCCTTTGCGGGAGGGGATCCGGCTTGTGGGCGCCCATGCGGACACCCCGCGGTTGGATTGCAAGCAGCATCCGGTGTACGAAGATGGCGGAATGGCCCTGGGGAAAACCCATTATTATGGCGGGATCCGCAAATACCAATGGCTGGCCCGGCCGTTGGCCCTGCACGGGGTGGTGGTCAAGGAAAATGGCGAAACAGTGCAGATCTGCCTCGGCGAAGACCCCAGCGAGCCGGTGCTGAGCATTGCCGATCTATTGCCCCACCTGGCTCAGGAGCAAAACGAGCGCAAAGTGAGTGAGGCCTTTGAGGCGGAAAAATTGAACCTTATTCTTGGCCATCGGCCGGAGAAGCGTGAAACACTGTCCGAGGGCGCTGCTGCGGAGCGCGAGCGGGTCAAATCCCAGGTGTTGGCTCTGTTGCACTCCAAATACGGTATCACCGAGGAGGATCTGTTTTCCGCGGAACTCCAGGCGGTGCCGGCCGGCCCGGCCCGGAGCGTGGGCTTGGATCAGGGCTTGATCGGGGGCTACGGCCAAGACGACCGGATCTGTGTCTTTTGCGGGCTCAAAGCCTTGCTCGCAGAGCAGGACCCCGAATTCACGCAGGTGGTTATTTTTTGGGATAAGGAAGAGATCGGCTCAGAGGGCGCGACCAGCGCGAAATCGTTATTTATGGAATACAGCCTGCAGGAGATGCTTCGGGCGTGGGAGCCAGAAACCGATTTGGCCACCCTTTTTTGGGCCACCAAGGCCTTGTCCGGGGATGTGCACGGGGCCCTGGATCCAGATTTCCAGGACCTGCACGACAAACACAATACCTCGCGGTTGGGACACGGTCCGGTGTTCTGTAAATTCACCGGGCACCGGGGCAAAGTGGGCGCCAATGACGCGCATGCGGAATACGTGGCCTGGTGGCGGCGGTTACTCAATCAGGCTGGGATCCCGTGGCAGATGGCTGAAATCGGGAAGGTGGACAAAGGCGGCGGGGGCACCGTGGCCAAACATCTGGCTGTGTACGGCATGGATATTATTGATTTTGGCCCCGGGGTATTGGGAATGCACAGTCCCTTTGAATTGAGTTCCAAGGTGGATCTCTACGCCACGCGTAAAGCCTTTCAGGCCTTCCTGGGCAGCAAGGAGTAGCTCGCATGCCGGTGATTATGGGTACGGCCGGGCATATCGACCACGGCAAAACCAGTCTTATCAAGGCCCTTTCCGGAATCGACTGCGACCGGCTCAAGGAAGAGAAAAAACGGGGCATCACCATTGAATTGGGCTTCGCCTACGTCGATCTTCCCGGCGGGCAGCGGTTGGGCATCGTGGATGTGCCCGGGCATGAAAAATTCGTCAAAAATATGGTCGCCGGGGCTGCGGGGATCGATTTTGTTCTCTTGGTCGTGGCCGCAGACGAAGGGGTCATGCCCCAAACCCAAGAGCATCTGGAAATTTGCTCCATCTTGGGCATTGAACACGGCCTGGTCGCCGTGACTAAGGTGGATATGGTCGAACCGGAACTCTTGGAACTCGCCCAGGAGGATGTTCGGGACCATCTTCAGGGGACTTTTTTGGAGCAGGCCCCGATTTTCCCGGTTTCCGCACACACTGGCGAGGGCGTGGACGCGTTGCGGCAGGCGGTGACCGAATTTTGCGGGTCCCTGCAGGTCGTGCGCGAGACCGATCTTTTCCGACTGCCGGTGGACCGGGTGTTCACCATGCGCGGG
>JBNJGM010000130.1:0-2578 GCA_051747685.1 Thermodesulfobacteriota bacterium
TGGGGTTTGGATTTCCCCTTGCCTGAAGAATGGGCTTTTGTTCACCTGGGTTTTGGCAAGGGGCAACCAGGCAGAGGCCAACCTGTAAGCGGGATAAGGAGAATGCGTGATGGCGAACGAACCCTCGATGAATTATTTCCGGACATTGTATGAAGTGGTCAAGGCCGTGAATTCCAGCTTGGACCCCAAAACGGTTTTGGGACAGGTGGCGGAGCGGGTGAGTTGGGCCATGCAGGTCAAGGCGTGCAGCATCCGGTTGTTGAGCGAAGACCGCAAGCACCTTATGGCCGGGGCCACTGCCGGATTGAGCCAGCAATACCTGCGCAAGGGCAAGGTGGAAGTGGCCAAAAGCAAGCTGGACCAGGATGTGCTCCAAGGCCAGAACGTGTATGTGCCCGACGCCTGCGACGACGACCGCTTCCAGTATTCCGAGGCCGCCCGGACCGAGGGCATCACCTCGGTCATGGCCGTGCCCTTGAAGCTGCAGGGCCAAGAGGTCATCGGTGTGCTGCGGGTCTACGCCAGTGTCAGACGTGAATTCAGTCAGGACGAGATCGAATTTTTAAACGCCATGGCGGATTTGTGCGCCTTGGCTATCCACAATTCCCTGACTTACGACAAGATGCGCTACGAACATGAGCTGTTGAACCGATACACCTACCAATTATTCGAAGACTGAGACGAGGAGAACTGCATGCAGACATTGAAGATCGGCATCAACGGCTTCGGCCGCATCGGCCGGCAAGCCTTTAAGGCCTTGCGCCTGAACTACCCCCACACCCTCGAGGTGGTGGCGGTCAATGATTTATTCGACGCGGGCCAAAATGCCAACCTGCTCCAGCACGATTCCACCTACGGCCGCTTTCCGGAGCAGGTTCGGGTGGACGGGGATATGATCCATGTCGGGGACTGGAGTGTGCGCAATTTCGCCTACACCGATCCTACGCGGATCCCGTGGGCGGAGATGGGTGTGGATGTGGTCATCGAGGCTACGGGGATTTTCCGCACCGGGCCGCAGGCCAGGGCCCATTTGGAGGCCGGGGCGAAAAAGGTCATTATCACCGCCCCGGGCAAGGAGGTCGATCGGACCATTGTCCTGGGGGTCAACGGGCAGGAGTACGATCCGCATACGGACCATATCCTGTCCAATGCCTCCTGCACCACGAATTGCCTGGCGCCGGTGGCCTGGGCCGTGCACCGCGCCTTTGAGATCCAGATCGGCTCCATGTGTACGGTGCACGCCTACACCAATGACCAGCGCATTTTGGATCTGCCGCATAAGGACCCGCGACGGGCCCGGGCCGCGGGGCAGAATATTATCCCTACGACCACCGGGGCGGCAAAGCTGGTGGGGCAGGTTATCCCGGAATTGGAGGGCAAGATCGACGGCTACGCCATGCGGGTGCCCGTGCCCACCGTCTCTGTGGTGGATTTCACCGCCCAAGTAGCCACCTCCGCTGATACCGAGGAACTCAACCAGGTCCTGCACCAGGCTTCGGAAAACGAGTTGCAGGGGATTTTGGGCTACGCCTCCGAGCCCTTGGTCTCTTCAGACTTTATTATGGACCCGCATTCCGCGATTGTGGACCCGGAGTTTAATTCCGTGCGCGAGGGGCATTGGGTGAAAGTCATGGCCTGGTACGACAACGAATGGGGATATTCCTGCCGTGTGGCCGACTTGGTGGAGATGGTGCGCCAAAAAGGACTTTAATGCCGAATCTTTTCTTTACAAGAGCCGTTGCCCTGTGCTCCAGTTCAGAGATGCTATTGATGTCCACACCATTGTAACAGGAGGTTGCTTATGGCTGAGGAGCCTGAAATCGGGTGCGCGCGTCCCACAGGCGGACCAGTGGGCGGTGCGAGCCCGCCGGAAGAGGAGGCGAAGCAAACGGAACCAAAACAGGAGGAAAAGGCAATGATCCAAGTCGGCAAGCCAGCGCCGGATTTTACGGCTCCGGCCTATCACAACGGCCAATTTACCAGTGCAAAACTCTCGGATTACCTGGGGAGATGGGTCGTTCTCTGTTTTTACCCCGGCGATTTTACATTCGTCTGAGCAACGGAAATATCGGCGGTCGCCGATGCCTATTCCCGTTTTCAAGAACTGGGTGTGGACGTGCTCTCCATGAGCGTGGATAGTGTGTTTGTGCACAAAATGTGGAATGATGTGGAACTGGCCAAGATGGTCAGCGGCGGAATCCCCTTTCCCATGCTCTCCGACGGCGGCGGTAAGGTCGGCGCGGCCTACGGGGTCTATGACGAGGACGCCGGGGTGGAAAACCGGGGCCGGTTCTTGATCGACCCCGATGGCGTGGTCCAGGGCTATGAAGTGCTCACCCCGCCGGTGGGGCGCAATGTCGAGGAAAGCCTGCGGCAGATCCGGGCCTTCCAATTGGTGCGGGAAACAAAGGGCGGTGAGGCCACGCCTTCGGGCTGGCGTCCGGGCAAGCCAACCCTGAAGCCGGGGCCGGATTTGGTCGGCAAGGTCTGGGAAGTCTGGACCGTGGACAAGGCCTACGGCTAGCACTCCCGGGCTGGTGCCCCTTTTGTCTGGTGGCGAGGGTGTTCCCTCGTCACG